>JBLHOA010000091.1:0-11556 GCA_047622345.1 Gammaproteobacteria bacterium
GAATTTTTAACGCAGAGCTGGCTGCTCACAGGACGCCAGGGGCGGGTTACAGTTGCCCGTCTTCTTCGAGTACCTTCCGCGCAACCCGAAAACATTCCAACGCCTGCGGCACGCCGCAGTAAATTCCGACCACATGAATAATCGCGCGGATTTCTTCCTTGCTAACGCCGTTGGTAATGGCACCACGACAGTGGATTTCCCATTCGTGCATTTTGCCCAGAGCACCGATCATCGACAGGTTCATCATCGACCGTGTTTTCTCATCGATGACTTCATCGCCCCAGCCAAAGCCCCAACACCAGGTCGTCATCGCTTCCTGGAACGGGCGGGTGAAGTCATCGGCCGCGGCCAGGTTCTTTTCTACATACTCGGCGCCAAGGGTCGACTTGCGTTTCGCCAATCCAGCTTCAAACAATTCTTTATCCATTTTTAAATTCTCAGGTTATTTTTAATAATAAGAATACCCGAGCGTCAACTATTTACCCGGGGCCGCTTATTTTGCGGGTCATAGACGCATTGTTCAACTATTACGGCGCGACGGGGTTCCCCCATCACCAGGACTTCAAATTCGGTACCGATGCGATTCAGCTCGGGCTTGATGTACGCGAAAGCCAGGAACCTGCCCTGGTCATATCCATAGCCACCCGATGAAATCTGTCCCACCGGCTTGCCCTGATACCAGACCGACTCCGATCCCAGCGGGTCGCATTGCACCGCGTCGGCGGCGGGTTCGTCGAGTTGCAGGTAGGCCAGCACCCAACGCGTCGGCGCTTGCAAGCTGCTGCCGACCCCCTGAAACCCATCATCCCGTGAAAAACGCGCCACGTCGGCCTCGGTTATAGTCACTTCGTTGGTGATTTCACTGCCCGATCGATAAGCCTTTTCCATACGTACGGAATTCAATGTCGCCGACCCGATATGGATGATTCCATCGCTATGCATCGTTGCCATCAAACCCTCGTAGACTGCAAGCATTCCGGCCATCGGTACGTGCAACTCCCAACCGAGCTCGCCGGTATAGGTTACCCGCAGGGCGCGGACGCCATCGACCCCGGCGACCATAATCGTCTGACCCGACAACCAACGGAAAGCATTGTTATCAAAAGCGGTGGCACTGCACTCGGCCAGAATTCGGCGTGACGCCGGTCCCGCGAGCATAATCACCCCGTAATCTTCGGATACATTATTGAAGGCCACCGACTCAGCGAGGGTAACTTCGTTTTGCATCCAGTCGAGCAGAGCCGCTTCGCGAACCGCCGCGTAGACCAGGTAATAGAGATTGTGGCTAAGTTTGACGATGGTGGTTTCACCTTCGATGCGCCCGTTTTCCATAACCAGATAGGTCAGACTGATACTGCCCTCGTTTTGCGGAAGCTTGTTCGACTGGATTCGATTGAGAAAAGACTGCGCGTCGCTACCGCTGATTTCAATTTTGGCAAAGGCAGTCAAATCGGCGATAGCGGCATGCGCCCGCAGGCCGCGCACTTCATTGCCGATGATGTCGAACAGCACACTACGTCGAAAGCTGTTGATGTGTTTCGGTTCGACGCCATTGGTCGCATACCAGTAAGGACGCTCCCATCCGTAAACGTCTTCGTAAACAGCCCCGCGGGCTTTCAAAGCATCGTATAAAGGAGAGGTTTTCGAATGCGAAGGCCGAAGGTCGGGTCGGTCGAGATGCGGGTAGGGAATTTCGTGACGCAGCAGATAATCCTCCTTTGCCTTGTCGATTCGATAGTGGTCATCTATACGGGCGCCGAAGCGCCGCGGGTCGAAGCTACGCATGGAGACGTCGGCAGCGCCATGAATCATCCATTGCGCCAGGTATTTTCCAGCGCCCGGCCCCCAGGCAATTCCCACCTGCGAACCACAACAAAGCCAGAAGTTTTTGCGCCCTGAAGGTCCAAGCAACATGTTGCCATCGGGGGGATGCGTAATGGCACCGTGGACGACACTTTTTATTCCCTTGTCGGCGAGCACCGGCATGCGCTCGAGGGCATTTTCCAACCACGGCATGATGCGGTCATAGTCCGGCTCAAATAATTCGTTTTCGGATTCCCAGGGGGTGCCGTCGTCCCAGACCGAAGCCGCATTCGCTTTTTCGTAAATCCCGATCAAGCCCGACTGCTGTTCCATACGGATATAGCCCGATACCTGCGAATCATCGCGAATAACCGGAAGCTCTTTTTCCAGAGCCACAAATTCGGGCACCGTATCGGTGATCAAATAGTGATGCAGCATGTTGGCGATCGGTAGATCGAGCCCAACCCAGGCGCCGATCTGGCGCGCATAGGTGCCGCCGGCGTTGACTACCTGCGCGGCTTCGATATCACCCTGTTCGGTATGCACGATAAATCCTTTCCCCTGCGGGGTAACTCCGGTAACCCGGTTTTGACGAATAACCGTTGCCCCCATCATGCGCGCACCCTTGGCCATCGCTAAAGCTACTCCGGCCGGATCGACATGCCCGTCGTGCGGGGTGTAGAGCGCCGCCTTGACGCCGTCCAGATTATAAAAGGGGTGCAGTTCGGCGATGCGTTCGGGGTACACAATTTCCATTTGATGGCCGAGCCCCTTGCCCACCGACAGCGTATATTTGATCCAGTCGACCTCATCCTGGGTGTAGGCGATGCGCAGGCTGCCACTGCCGTGCCAGGTACAGGACTGACCAGTTTCATCTTCCAGCCGTGGGTAGAGTTCTGTGCCGTAGGCGGCCATTTTGGCGAGGCTGTAATGGCTGACCGAGTGGGTAATTTGCCCGGCCGCATGCCAGGTCGAACCGCTGGTGAGTTCGCCCTTCTCGAGCAGCAGCACATCGCTTTCACCCTCCTTGCACAGATGATAAGCAAGCGAACAGCCCATTACGCCGCCGCCGATGATGACTATTTTCGCACTGGATTGCATTGTCCTGGCACCTGAAATTAGGGTTGATTTAAATTTGCAACGAATGATACACTTGTACCACTTATTAAATCAAGCGCACAGATGTCACAAAATCTCGAGCTCGTTAAAAGCCGTTTGCCGCATTCCCAGGAAGCGGTGATCGAACGCTTGCTGGCTAGCTTCGATGAGCTGCCGGCCCAGTTGCAACTATGCGCGCGCTACATTATCGATCATCCCCACGAGGTCGGTCTGCAATCCATGCGCAGCCTTGCCAGCGATGCCGGGGTGCAACCAAACAGCTTCGTTCGTCTGGCACGCCAGCTCGGCTTCGATGGTTACGAAGACCTTCGCGAACGCTTTCGCGACTTTGTGCGTGGCGGCAGCGGCAGCTCCCCCGACCGGGTTGCCTGGTTACGCCAGCTCGACCGCAAGGGTGGCAGCGCCGCGGTGGTGTCGAGCATGGCCGAGGCCTGTCTCGACAATACCGAGAAGATGTTCGAGCAGCTAAGTGTTACCGAACTGGAGCAGGCGGTAGACATGATGATATCGGCCCGGCGCGTTTTCGTTCTAGGCCTCGGCCTGGCTTACCCGCTGGCTTACAACTTCTGGTACCTGGCGCGCATGGGTTTCGATCATTTCATATTATCGCCACGCCACGGCAGCCTGCCCTCGGACGACCTCATCCGCATTAACACCGATGACTGCCTGCTGGCATTGACCTTTCAACCCTACCGCAGCGATACCCTCGCCGCGATGCGTCTGGCGCGTGACCGTGGCGCAAAAATTATCGGCGTGACCGACAGCAGCGCCTCTGCCCTGTGCCGCGAAGCCGACCTGGGCCTGGTCGCCCCGACACATACACCTCAGTTTTTCCAATCCAATGCCGCGGTCTCCGCGCTGCTGGAAACCCTATGCGCACTGCTCGTAGTGCGCGGTGGCGACCAGGCGAATAGCGCGGTCGAGGCATTCCATGCCGCTCGCTGGGAGGCTAATATTTATGATGAATCCTGAATTGAAAACCGCCCCGATCATCGGCCTGGAGGCACGCTATTTCACCGACCCTGCGCTGTTTCAACGCATCAAGGAATCGGTATTCTTCAATAGTTGGCTACTCGCCTGCCACCGTAGCGAACTGCCAAAACCCGGAGACTATACGACACTGACCCTGATCGACCAGGACATCATTATCGCCCGTGACGCTGACGGCGAGCTCTGCGCGATGTACAACGTTTGTCAGCACCGCGGTCACAAACTGGCCAACGGCAGCGGCAACAAGAAGCTGCTGGTCTGCCCCTATCATCGCTGGTCTTACGATCTCGGCGGACAGTTGAAGGCCGCGCCCAATTCGAAGAATGTTCCCGGCTTCGACATGTCGGCGATTTGCCTGACGCGTATCCGCGTGGAGGATTTTCTCGGTTTCGTATTCATTAACCTCGACCCCGATTGCATCACCATGGATGAGACTTTCCCCGGCATACGCGAGGAAATGCTCACTCTCTGCGCCGATGTCGAGCAACGCAAACTGGCCTACCAGCACCACGCCGACGAGGGCTGCAACTGGCTCACCGCGGTGGAGAACTATAATGAGTGTTACCACTGCAGGAATTGCCACGCGGAGTTCGCCAAGGGCATTATCGACCCTGATTCCTATTCGATTGCCCCCTACAAGGATGTCAGAGTGTTGCAACATAGCGCGCTGGCAACGAAGAGCGAAGACGCCTGGTACGACGTCAGCGGTGCCGGCTATGGCAGTTTTTATCTGTGGCCAGCCTCGTCGATCCAGTTTTACCCCGGTGGCGTGGTCAACAGCTTCGCCTGGCGCCCACTGGCAGTCGACGATGTTCGCGTTTACCGCAGTTTTTATTCGAATAGCGGCGAGGTCGACGCGACCCTGCAAAAAGTAATCGACAGCGATCGGGAAACCACCTTCCAGGAAGATCTCGACATCGTCAAACAGGTACAGCGCGGGCTCAATTCGCGCGGTTACAAGCCCGGCCCGCTGATCGTCGACCCGGCCGGCGGCATAGAAAACGAATTACCGATTCACCTGTTACACCTTTGGCTGAAACAGGCCGTCGGCACGGAGACAGCATAATGGCGTCACCCGCAACAGATACCGGCACCAGCCGCCAGCAAGACTTGTTTTCCATCGCCGACCGCGCGCTACCCGGCTCGGCGCTTGGCAGCTATTCGCTGGCCGAAGACATCCGTTTAATTTACTCGCACGGCAAGGGGTCGCGCATGTGGGATGTCGATAATAATGAATATATCGACTACGTCGGTGGCGCCGGGGCCCTGATCCTCGGGCATTCGCATCCGTCGGTAGTGGCCGCATCGAAAGCGCAGATCGACCGCGGTGCGCACATGTTCGGTTCGCTAAACGATGTTGCCGTGCGCCTCGCTGCAAGGCTCGTCGACGACATCCCCTGCGCCGAAAAAATCGCCTATGCGACCACTGGTTCCGAGGCGACTGCCTATGCAATGCGGCTGGCGCGCGCCTTTACCGGGCGCAGCAAGATCCTCAAGTTCGAAGGCGCCTACCACGGCAATCACGACTATGCGATCGTCTCCACCTTTCCGAAAAAAACCGGCAGCTACCCGCAAGGGGCCGCCGATTCGGCCGGGCAGCCCGAGGCTACGGTTTCGACGATGCTGGTATGCCCTTATAACGATCTGGTGCAACTGCGCAAGATCGTCGCCGAACATCATACCGACATCGCGGCTATCTTTGCCGAAGCGGTCCAACGCATTATTCCCGCCGAACCCGGCTTTCTGCAGGGCATTCGCGATATTTGTGACGAGTACGATATTCTTTTTGTACTCGATGAAGTGGTCACCGGGTTCAGGCTTTGTTACGGCGGGGCGCAACAGTGGTACGACGTCAAACCCGACCTTTCCACCCACGGCAAGGTGATCGGTGCCGGCGGACCGCTGTCCTGCATCGCCGGGCGCGCCGATGTCATCGGGCTATCCGATCCGAAGCTCAAAGGTCAGCCCGACTACACTTACTTCAACGGCACCCTGCACGGTAACCCTGTCGCCGCCGCAGCAACCATCGCCATGCTCGACGAGCTGAGCAAGCCCGGCGTTTACGACCGCATGAACGGCTTTGCCGATGATCTCTGTCGCGAAAGCCAGCTGGTTTTGAACCGTCACAATATCCCGGCGATTACCGAGCACAGCGGATCACTCTGGCAGATTCTGTTCATGGACAAAACCCCACACAACCAGGCCGACATGCTGGCCAGCGATCAGGCATCGATGCGCAGGCTTGATACCCTACTGATGAAACAGGGTCAGTATTTGCTGCCCGGCGTTCGACGATTTGTGTCAACGGTGCATAACGAACAGGATCTGGAAGACACGCTGAAAGGACTGGATGCGGCCTGCCGGGAATTTAATAAGGGCTGATTAATACAGCTTCAAAAAAGGTGGAATTCGTCATCCCGGAAACAACGAAGTTGTTATCCGGGATCTTCCTGACCAGGTGGTCATAACCTTATGGTTACCCCACCAACTTTGATAATCGATCGGAGAAAAATCGCGCACTCCATAAGCTTAAACTTTTCTGCTCCGCCGGCTTCATAAATCGCTCGACATCGTTTGCCGCAACTCGCCAGTCAATACTTTTAATTTTCTCCTGCAAAACGGCTTTCAACCAGGCCATGTCAACAACCAGATCATTTTCCCCCTGCCACGGTCCAGACTGTGCCATCGCATTTTTTAAATGCCCTAAATTCGGCGAAACCGATTGCCTGACGTACCAGTTGAAGTCATACCAGTCACGACCTTTAAGAAATTTTCGGCACAACAGCGCATGAATTTTTAGCGCAAAGTTACTGGCTAGGTCCTGATGACAGACTTCATAATCGGTTGGAAAATCGAGATAGCTGTAGGCATAGCCTGATTCGGTGGGCGGCTCGATGTCAATTTCAAGCTTGATCTTGAACTTCTGATCTCTACGCCCCTGATAGAAGGAAAGATTTAACTGATTGACGACTGAATTGTCTTTGATAATCGCCCTCTTGATATGTTGCTCTGTGCGTCCTTTCGGTAGTACCTCCGGCATCAACCCATATTCTTCAAACACGGCCAGAAGTTGTTTGAGATAGCCATCCCATGAAAACTCCGGGTCGGCCTGCTTTAACATAAAATCGAGATCCTCAGAAAACCTGGGTAATTGGTGCAAAATTCGCAAACTGGTACCGCCCTGGAACGCTGCCACCTCAAAGAAACCAGCACGCCACAGAGCATACAATGCAATCTCCTGAATAATCTCCTTGATTGCCTGCTCCTCTTCGACCGGGTTGCTTGCCTTATAGCTATCCAGTCGCTGTTGTATAAGTTCGATCATCGCAGCTGCTCCAATGGTTTTGATAAAGCACCAGACGGCACTTTTCGACGCGATTTATGCTTCATGCCTTAACTCCATATCTAATGCTTTTCCCAACTCGATCATGAACTGCTGCATTCTTTTTTGTTTATAGATCCGTTGCAGAATCCTTAATTGCGCACTGTCGACTGCACTTAGAACTTCGATGTCGATACGTAAACTTCCTTCAATCCAGTCCAGACCCTGCCACTCCAGTTTTCGCAAACAGACCAGGTCCATCAATGCACGCAATGGTCGCGCAATCAGGCTGGTTTTCCGGTTTACGCTTTCGCGTGAAACCAATTCCAGAAAATAACCCCGGTTTAGTGATAAGGGGTGATAACTGAAGTGGCCAAATAGACCATCGGAAAATTCACTGGATTTACGCCCCGGCACAACGCTGGCAGTGGCATAGACGGCCTCGGGGATCCAGCCGTGATGAGCCAACGCGGTTTCCAGCGAGATATAACTTCCCGGTTTTAAGTGCTGGGCGATAGCAAAGGGATGGAATTTATATTCACGGTAATGCGTTGTCACCAGATAAGCCCCTCTACGCAAACGGTGTAACTCGCCGGACTTAATCGCCCGATTAACCAGGCTGTAGCGGCGTTGAGCACTGCCGTCGATCACTCTGGCGAGTTGGGAGTCAGTGAGCAAATGCTGATCCATCTCATGATCGAGCAGTATTTTAGTTAAGGTTTGCATCTTTCCCTATTCCCATATCCGCTCAACGCAGTTTGTTTATTTTTTAGTATTTTAGTTAAGTTAATTCCCAATACTTCCACTTATTGGAAGTTTATAGTATTTTTAATAATACTACGAATTAAACACCCACGAAATGAATGTGTCATCAAGAAAGCTTAATTGGTGAGCGACTTTCATGGGTAAAATCCACTCAAACGTGAGCTACCTCAATGGAAACCTCTAAAAATACATCTGGATAACCTGGCTGAGCAAATTCTGATCCGCAAGCAACATTAGTTCACCTTTGTTGACCACGATCAATCCTGTGCCGATAAGAAATATCTAGTATCGGTCATCATGCAAAAAACCAGCGACATCATCTGGCAGGATACCCAGCATCAGATTCTATTTGATTTGATCGATCAGATCGCCGAGATCCCTTTTGACCGCGAAATACTGGTTCGGCTGAAACTTTACGCCGAGCACCATTTCAGCCTCGAGGAAGAATACATGCGTCAACTCGACTACCCATTAGCCGATGTGCATTTAATAGCGCACGGCCGCTTTCGGGAAGAACTGATCGCGATGATGGAAGTCGAATCATCGATGGACGAAGCACTGCAGAAGTCACTTTCTCACTTTTTATACAAATGGTTAAAACTTCATGTGCTCGGCATCGACAAGAAACTTGAGGATTTTGTGCTGCAGTCAAAATCAAAATAGCCCCGCGGTCATTCGACTAAAGGTCTTTACAAGTCTAAGATAACCACAACCGGGGGGAACAGACATGAATGAACAATTGCTCAGTGGCCACTGTTATTGCGGATCAGTAAAGTTCGAAGTGATCGGTGAACCGCTGTGGGTCAGCCATTGTCACTGTGAAAGCTGCCGTCGGCACACAGGCTCGGTGATGACCAGTTTCGCCGGGTATCGCCCCGATCAAATCGTTTTCACCGGCGCCATGCCGACCCGCTTTCCCAGCGACGATGACGTGGTACGCAGCTTTTGCGGGCAGTGCGGGTCACCAATTGCTTACGAAACCGTCGCCCGCGAAGACGAAATGCACCTCTACCTCGGCTTATTCGACGATCTAGAAAACTTTCAGCCGCAGGACCACAGCTTTTATGCCGAAAAGATCAGCTGGTTCAACGCCGACGAACATCTACCCAAACATGCAGGGTTGACCGCAATGAGCGACTAGTCGCTCAGTAACTTTCCCGTTCGCGATTCAAGAATTTCACTGCCGACAATTTTCGCGATCTGTGCATTACGCCAGACGTATTTTTCTCTACTGCGCGACAGCAGCAGACCATCGGTTCCCGCCAGCACCGGGGTTCGGCCGGTAAAGGCCGACTCACCATCAAGATGTAGCAGTTCGGCGATACAGTCGCCCTTTTTCACGCGGTCACCCAGTTCAGCCCGATACACCAGCAAGCCGGCGTGTTCGGCGCAAAGGTATTCGGTTGCCCGCAGGTCGGTGGGCGCGGCCGCAGCAATTTTGTTGCCGATACCGTCACCGGCAATCAACTTTTCATCCTGAAAAAAACCATACAGGTTTTCCGCATCCTGGCGATTGAGCGCATCGAACACATCAAAATTGCCCCGGTATTCGAGCGTGCAGCTGCTTACCGCGAGTGGAACCGGCAGATCGGGATAGTCACGCGCAAGCTGTAACCAGATGGCGAGCCAGACTTCGTCGAAGGGACCGTCGCCGCTGTCTTCGGCGGTCATAGTCGCCGCGGCTCCGACACAGTTGGCCAGTTGCTGCATGTTGTCGTTTAATTGTGGCACCGAAAAAATATGGACAAGCGAATCATCGTCGCAATGCAGATCAAATACATAATCGGCATCGCAGGCCTCGGAAATGAGTATTTTCTGCCATTGCAGATGTGCGGTAATTTCCGGCAGGCCCGCAACCCAGACGCGTAAGGCCTGACGCACAATTTTCACATTGGCATTCGCATCGGAGCCGAGTTTCGCAGTTATGTCTGCGTCGACCGCCGCCGACAAATCGGGCCACTGCCGGTTGTGATTGACGCCACTGCTACGGTTATACCGACCCTGATGACGACCAAACTCGATGTCACCCATCCCCAACGGATTGACCATCGGAAAAACAACGAATTGCGCATTCAGCTCACCGCGCCCATCGGCGGCCATGAGCAATTCCAGCAGGTGATGCAGGATTAATATTCCGGGCTGTTCATCGGCGTGCATCGCCCCCTGCAGATACACTTTTTTTGTCGCATCGGCCGGTCCGATACGAAAATAGGTCAATTCGGTGCTACGCCCGGGCGTGTCACCCAACAGTGTTTTACTTATTTTTTCGGCAGCCATAACTATCCGGCCAGTATTGCACCACCGTCAACATCGACGATGGTGCCGGTGACAAACTCGTTCTCAAGCAGAAAAATTCCGGCCTGCGCGACTTCCTCGGGTCGGCCGGGTCGCGGAATGATATGCCCCGCCGATCCGCCTTCGTAAAACGCGCGGCGCGCTTCGCCTTCGAGCGGCGACATCGGGGTATCGATCAGGCCCGGGCTGACACCATTAATTCGAATCGGTTTGAGTTCGTTTGCGGCCAGCTTGATGAAGGCTTCAACCGCCCCCCCGACACTGCCGATAGCAATCACTCCGGGACGCCACTTGCGCGCCGGGTAGCCGCTGTACAATACGATTGCCCCGTCTTTTGCCATATGCGGTGCACCCAGGCGTACCGCATTGACGTAACCCCAGAGTTTTGCAAAAGAAGCCTGGTAAGCCTCCAGATCCATCTCCAGAAACGGGCCAATCGCACGCGGCCCTCCGGTAGCTGAACTGACCAGATAATCAAAACCATGGTGTTTTTCAAACAAATCAGCCAGTGCCGCGCGGTCGAGAACATCGACCTGTTCGCTGGCCATACCGTCGATATCGACTTCGCGTCGACCAGCGACTATTACTTCGGCGCCACCTGCGAGCAGATACTTCGCGGTTTCAAGTCCGATTCCTGACGTGCCACCGAGCACGATGGCTTTTTTATTGTCGAATTTACTCATATTATATCCTCGTTAAATTATCCTGTTTTCCAGGCTGGCCGCGATCAGCATGCCCAGTTCTTCGCATTGTTGTTCAAATTCAGGTCGATAATCGCCGTGCAAAATCATCATTTCCTGTACCGGTTTCCAGCTCAAGCCGCTGGTGATCTTGCCGATCGCGATTTTGGTACCGGTGCCATCCAGCCCCGCGCGGATGTAGGCGGCATAGGGCATGGCCTCGGTTTTTTCCAGGCAGGGATAATAAATGCGATCAAAAAAGTCCTTCAAAGCCCCGCTCATGTAACCGAAGTTTTCGGTGGTACCCAGAATCAAGGCATCGGCCCAGAGCACATCCTCGGGCGTCGCCTGCAGGGGTGGGATAAAGCGTACTTCAACCCCGTCGATATCCTCGTGATTCGCGCCGCGCACAGTCGCATCAACCAGTTTCTGCGTATTCGGCGACGGGTTATGCGCGACGATGAGTAAATGCTTCGGCTCGGACATGTCTGGGGATAATAATCGCTAGCACGGATAAAAGGAATTATACTTGCCGCACAAATTTTTCAAACGCGGATCCAGGATGTCAGATCAACCGACGGC
>JBLHOA010000092.1:0-11545 GCA_047622345.1 Gammaproteobacteria bacterium
CCGAGCGTTCGATGATGCCGGGTTTTCGCGTCATCGGGGTCGATTCCCAGAGGCCGGCGATAAATTTCCCGGTTGGGTCCTTGTGCAGAATCAGCATTCCCATTTCGGGTGGGGCGCTTTCGAAGACCGTCGGGTCCTGCGCGCCCATTGAGGGCAGTTTCGCTTCGGGGTCGAGCAGCATCGCTTCGAGCTCGAAATCGGAATTCAGTTCGCCCGGCGAATCGTAGATCGCCCAGAATTTCCGCGTTGTTTCAGTTTGTATCCATTGGCAAGGGGTGCCTTTCGGAATGACAAATGCCTGACCGGCGGTAAAGGTCTGGCTGGCACCGGATTCATGTTCAATGGTAATGGCACCGTCGAGCACGATCATCATTTCGTCGACATCGTAGTCGCCAGGAATCAGTTCGCCAGAGGTGCATTCCCAGACCCCGGATGTGAAAACGCCATTATCAAGATAGGTATGACCTGTTTGCTTCAGCGTTCCGGATGCGATGGTATCCAGCGCAAAATCGGGCCAGGCTTCGAGGCCATTATCACCATCGCGATGGTAGGAAATTACGGTTAAATCGGCCATGGAAGCACTCCTGTCGAGGTTGAATGTAATTAGGTGTTTTGACGCGAAAGGATAACCTGCTTTTAACCTATTTGCTTAATAACTTCTTCACCGTGGAACCATAAATAATCGCCTTCTCCTGCATATAAGCTTCGTGGTTCTCTTCGACCCGGGAAAGATCGTAAACATAGTTAACCATGGTGCCGAAGGATTGCTTCATGCCATTTTCAGAGGTATCTCCGAGTATGTTGATACGTTCCAGAATGGCGCCATTTTTCAAATGGAAACGGGACACCGGGTCGAGTGGTAACCCTTCAACATTCTTCGCCTCGACCAGATAAGTGGCGGCAAATCGATGCATCGCCGCTTTATCTGCTTCGCTCGCCGACGCGTTAAAACTATCGATCAGGGTGGCTACTTCAGCATTTCTGTCGGCCAGTTTTTTCATCCAGCGATTGAACCCGGGTACCGGTGATATGGTAGAAAAAGTTTTCAGATCGGGAAAGCGTAGTTTCAGGCTGGTGGCAACCTGCTTAATCAGGAAATTACCGAAGGACACTCCGGCAAGCCCGCGATGGCAGGTCGAAATCGAATAGAAAATCGCACAGCTCGATTGTTCCGGGGGTGCGGGTTCGGCGCTGCGATGCAGAATCTGATCGATTCCGGTCGGAATTTCTTTAGTGAGTGCTACTTCGACGAACACCAGTGGTTCATCGACCATCGACGGGTGGAAAAATCCGTAACAATATCGGTCAGAAGGTTGCAGGCGGGCACGCAGTTCCTCCCAGTTTTTGATTTCATGCACCGCTTCATAGGCGATTATTTTTTCCAGTATATGCGCCGAAGTAGTCCAGTCGATTGGTTGCATCAACAGAAAACTACGGTTGAACCAGGTATTGAAGAGGTGGTGGAAATCGTTATCAATTTTCTTTAATACGGGGTGATTGTGAACAAGGCTTAACAGGTGTTCGCGCATTTTCACCAGGCGCGCCGTGCCCCGCGTGGCCAGATTGATGCGTCGTAACAATTCCTGTCGACTCGGTTCGACAGTAGTGTCCAGGCGTTGCAGGGTGGCATGATCGGGAAGGCGTTCATAAGCTACGATAGCGAATTTGACCGCCTCTATATCGATGTCATAGTGCTGATGCAACAGGGTAAAAAATTGCAGGCGCTGTTCGTCATCGAGTTTTTCGTAGGCGTTTAACAGTCGTTCGGCCAGCAACAGGCTGGAATATTCACCGTCGGAATCCATCGTCATTCGACACAAGGTTTCGATGCTTTCGGTTTCTTCCTTGAGGATGTGTTTGCGGATAACCATCGGAGTCCAGTTACCGAATCGCAGTGATGGCATCAAATCCTGAAAAATACTCATAGCGTTAGATTATGTCCGTAGTTGGTTTGATCGTGGTCTATTGACCCTGTTGTTACAGCATAGTTTAGTCGTAATTGGCCTGCCAGTGACATTGAAATTACGAGCCGCTGAATGTATCAGAGTTTCCTTAATGATGGTTGTGACGAAGTTAAAATTTAGCCAGTAAACCAGATGCCCTGATTGACCTGGCAATCGATCGAATCGAGAATGATGTGGATACACAGGCCAATACCGATGATGCGGGTTTTCGGGTGCAGCAACATGGCCAGGTAAATCAATACGGGCAGGGCGCTATGCAATGGGTGAAAACCGATGCCGCAGCGTAGCGGGTCGTAAACCGGGTCGGCGAATAAATGATCAAGGTCGATGAGCATCGTCGCCATCATTAATAGGTAGGCTATGTGCCAGCGTTTGCGGAAGCACAGCAGCGCTGGCATCAGTGGGATTATAAAATGTAAGGCAATGTGAAAAATGGTGAATACTCTCTAGACTACATTTCGTTAAATTGTCATTGCGGCGCCTGCGCGGCCCGCCCAGCCGCAATCTTTAATACAACGCCTCGGCGACCTGGTGATGGCCGGTTAACACATCACGGCTGTTCCTGATAGGGACTCTGCATCTGTCCGCTAGTAACTCAAGTTCATCCGGGTGTAATAATTTTAATTTTGTCAGTACTCCGAGCATAGCCACTTTCGCAGCAATCGATTGTCCATCTTCGATTTTAAGCGCAATGCCGAGGCTCAAATCGGGAATAGCGGCGGTGTAAACCCCGTCGGCGCCGGTCTTGACCATAATCCGGCGACCTGTTAGCGCCATTACTTCGCTGCACAGACCACCACTGCCGGCCACCATAAATGGGTTCGACGCGATCGCCCCGGCAAGCCGGTCGATGGCTTCGGCGCGCGGCTTCGATAAGTCATCGGCTGCGGCAAAGCGGGCGAAGGCGGTCGCGGTTGCCTGTAGCGGCATCGCGATCACTGGAATCCCGCAACCATCATAATTCCAGGGTAATCGGTGAAGATCGATGCCGGCCATTTCACCGACGGCGTCGATCCAGCGTTGCTGTACCGGGTGTTCGCGGTCAATGTAACCCACGGTGTTTTCGCCCAGATGCACGGCCGTGGTTAACATGCCACTGTGCTTACCCGAACAATTATTGTGAATTCGTGATGATGGCCGTTTTTGCAAATGCAGTGTTAGTGCGCAAGGCGCGTGTAGTGGTTCATGCTCACCGCATTCCAGTGCGTCAGCGTTCAAGCCAACTTTATGCAACCAGTCGCTAACCGCATTGCAGTGAGTTGGCTCGGCGTGGTGTGATGAACAGGCGAGTGCCAGTTCGGCATCGCTCAGTGCAAAATGATCCGCCGCACCCGACTCAATCAGCGGCAGCGCCTGTAGAGCCTTGATTGCCGAACGCGGGTAAACGAGTTGATCGATGTCGCCCCAGGCATGCAAGACACGACCCTGCGGATCGCAGACTGCTATCGCACCGCGGTGCTTTGATTCGACAACATCGCCGCGCAGCGATTCAACTAATACCGGGTTTCCGATCAGCCTTTCTCCTTAACCGGCGACCTGCGGTCGGCGCTGAATAGTAATAACGGCAACACCGATCATCGCCATCAATCCGCCGATGGTGATTTTCAAGGTCAGGGTTTCGTCGAGGAAAAAAATTCCCCCGGCGACCGAGCTTACCGGCAGTAATAATAAAAACGGCATCACCTGGTTGACGTTATATAAACCGATCAGTCGGTACCACAAGCCGTAACCCAATGCGGTCATAATTATGCCGAGATAAACCACCGCCGCCCAGGACGCCATCGAGGCGGTTTCAATTTGCTCCAACTGATCGGTCTCGAGCAATAGTGAGGCGATGAGCAATTGCGGTGCGGCGAACAGAGCGATCGAGCTGACCAGCTTAAAGCCGCCGATGGGGCCGAGTTTCTTGATCATGATCTGGCCGAAGGCCCAGGTTAAGGCACCACCGATAACGAGAAAGGCGTAAAGCAGGTCACCTGACAATTTCGGTTCGCCGATAATCAGCATCGCCCCGGAAAATGAAATGCCGATGCCGATGCCCTGTTTCACACTGAGTTTGTCTTTGAGCAACAACCAGGCGAGCAACAGACCGAATGGTACTTCCAGTTGTACCAGTAGTGCGGCGGTCGAAGCATCGATGCCGCGTAAGCCATAGAAGGTCATTCCGTATTGCAAGGTCGCGCTGACAAAAGAGGCCCAGAATAAAGGCCAGAACAGCCCGGCCGGCGGGCGGAAAAACCAGACCAGACAGGCTGCGGTCAGGCTGAAGCGCAAACCCATTAACAAAATCGGTGAAAAGTGACTCATCGCCGCCTTGGCGACAATAAACCCCATACCCCAGATTACTGCGACCGAAATGGCAAGCAGCACATCGACGGTTTTCAAACTGATTATTTCGCGGCGACGATGCCGACCTCAACGAGCAGGTCGGGGGTCGCCAGCCGGGCTTCAATACAGGCACGGGCAGGCGGGTTACCCTCGGCGACCCAGGCATCCCAGACTTCGTTCATCTGGGCAAAGTGGCTGATGTTGGCAACCCAGACCTGGGCGCTCAAAATTTTCGATTTATCGCTGCCGGCTTCGGCGAGCAGAGCATCGATTTTTGCCAGCACCTGTTCGGTCTGGGTAGTGATATTGGCTTTCGGGTCGCTGGCGACCTGGCCGGCGAGGTAAATAGTATCGCCATGAATGACCATCTGACTCATTCGTTGGTTGCTGTGGAAACGTGAAATTGACATTTGAACTCCGGGTTATTAGTTATCGGTTAACGGTTAGAATTTTTCTCGGGTACTCGGTCAGGTATTCGCAGCCGGTTTCGGTGACCACCAGGGAGTCGCCGATGCGTCCGCCGAGTTTACCATCGACCGAAATTCCGCCGTCGACGGCGAAAGTCATTCCCGGCTGCAGGATGGTCTTGTCGCCATGCTTCAGTTCGGGAGATTCGAGGTAGGCCATGCCGATCGAGCGACCGGTACGGTATCCGGTAGCATAGCCGCGTTCGCGATACACTTCGTCCGCGGCCTTGGCTACGGACTCAGCGGTAACTCCGGGGCGTAAAGCGGCAACCGCCGCCTGCTGCGCATCGATCGCCGCCTGCTGTACTTCGGCGGCTTCGTCGGAAAGTTCCTTGATGAAAAACATGCGGTCGAAGCCGAGCTTATAGAGCTTGAACTGCGCCATATTACAAAAACAGAAATAAACCGGATCACCTTTTTCCAGTAATTTCACGCTGGCGCGGCGATGCACCATCGAGGTATCGGTACCCGACTGCATCACCTGCAGGTTGTAAATCATCGGCGATATGAATGCTTCCCAGCCTTTGGCGGTGAGAAATCCAGCCGCCTTGCGCGTGCCCGCTTCGATCACCGCGAGCGCCGCTTCGTACTCGGGGCGGCCTTCGCCAAGCGCATTTTCGGCACCTTGCATCATTGCGCCGGCAATTTCACCCGCCTGCTTCATGACTTCGATTTCCTGCGGAGATTTGATCATGCGCATTTCACCCATGGCCCGCGCTACATTGTTCAATTTGACACCGGGCATTTGATCCGCAAACCAGTTGCGCACAATGGCGGGCAGAGCGTCGAGTTCGACACCAATATTACCGGGCTTGTCGCCGATGGCTTTTGCGAGCACTTTTTCCCAACGGTTTGCGCCGGAATCTTCCCAGGTTTCGATGTTCTCCACCCAGGTCATGGCCGACACCATTTCACTTTCCATGAGCGGGGTAATGACGACCGGCGCCGTGTCAGGGCGAACCAGTAAAAAGGTCGGGCGCCCGAATTCCACTGACAGATAACCCCAGAACCCAGCAAGGTACCCGATCGAACTCTCATCGGTAATGATGGCCAGATCGATACCGGCATCTTTCAGTCGGGCCTGAAATTCGGTGGTGCGTTGACGAGCCTGATCAAGCATAGCGAAATCCTGTATATGAAATGTTGACGGCTGTGTATATCATAGAGATTCGTTTAAAGGAATTAATTTAAAATTATGAACTCCAGTCAAGTTCTAGCAGCGACACCTGACAATATTCGGTTCGACAAAGGACGCCATCATCGTGCCAAAATCGGCTATGTGTTACTGGCCACTGAACAGACCATTCAGGACGATATCTGGCAATTAAGACCACCGGGGGTAGGTGTTCATTTTACGCGCGCTGCAATCCCAAATTCAATCACCAACGCCTCGCTCGCGGCGCAGGCAGATCTGCTTGCTGACTGTGCGAGCACGTTACTGCCGGACGGTAGCCTGGACGTAGTTTGTTATGCCTGTACCTCGGGTAGCCTGGTCATCGGGGAAGATAAGGTGTTCAAGGAACTCAATCGTGGCGCTCCGAAGGCGAAGGCAACTTCGCTGATTACCGGTGTGATTCGAGCCCTGCGGGCAGTGGGTGCAAAACGATTGGTGGTCGCTACCCCATACCTCGACGAAATCAATCGACAGGAAGTCGATTACCTGGAGGCGGCAGGTTTCGAGGTTCTGGTTCTTTGTGGGCTGAATCTTGAAAAAGATAGCGATATGGTGCGTGTGAGCCCTGCCTATATTTCTGAATTTGCGTTATCACTGGACCGAACCGATGCCGACGCGATCTTTATTTCCTGTGGTGCTCTGCGCACGCTGGATGTAATCGGCGAGATTCAGGCTAAGGCCGGAAAGCCGGCCATTTGCAGTAACCAGGCGATGATCTGGGATTGTCTGCGCCTGGCCGGGATCAACGATCAATTCGACGGTTATGGTAGCTTACTGTCGAATTACTGAAAATTTCAGCGGGTCACTAATTTAATCCCTGAAATTGAGATGATAGTGCCGACGATTCGATTAAACCATTTCTGTGAGACCTTGAAAAATAGTCGATTACCCAGCCATACACCGATCACTAAACCGGGAATTGCAATCAGTACCACCGGGATGATCCCGGCGTCGAAAGCCCCGATGGCGGTATACAGAATGACGCGAGCGCATGCTGAAACCAGTAACAACGGAATCATGATATCTCTGAATACTTGCTTGCTATAACGCGTATTCAGATACCAGGCCAGTATTGGACCGGTGAGCCCGGACAGGCCACCCATCCATCCCGATATGAAAGCCATCGATTGATCAAATCTGGACGCCTGTTCCGGCGCCGTATTTATTTGTAAAACACGAAGCCTGAACATCGTTGCGAGCACCATCCAGAGTCCTAGAGGAATCAGGATCAAGGCAAAAAGTGTATTAAGTTCATCCGCAGAAATAAAATTCAGGATAAACACCCCGATGCCCACACCCAGGATCATGAAAACCGTCATTGATATCAGGAACGGGTCGCGCAAATGTTTTTTCTGCGGTTGGTATAGCCAGGCATTGCTGATCAGGTCGAGTACGCCGATCAGTAATACGGCTTCCTTGACGCCGATGAGCAAAGCGCCCAGCGGTACCAGCACTATGCCTGCGCCAAAGCCGGTCAGTCCTTTCAGAAAAAATGCCAGCAAGGCCAGCGGCAGCAGTAACAATAACGGCGCCTCGATCACTGAATTCTGGCCTGGGCTTTTCCGTCCACCAGGGTGACTTCGATGTCGTCGCCGCGCTGCAATTGCTCGACAGAACTGACCAGTTTGTTTTCCTTGACCACGGTGGCAAAGCCACGCGCCAGTGTCTTCAAAGGGCTCAGGGTGTCGAGTGATTTTGACTGCAAGGCCAGTTGATGACGCGCCAGCGTAATGCGACGCTGCATTGCGGCCTGTTGGCGTTCGCTCAAGCGGCCGAGGCGTTCGCGGGTATTTTGGATGGCAATGCCTGGATGCGATTGCGATAGCGTTTGCTGGCAAAGTTTTAATCGATAGTTGTTTTCGTTTTGTTGTTGGCTAAAACGTTTTAGCAAATTGGCATAGGCTTGCTGTAGACGAAACTTAAATTGCTGAAACTGTCGCGTCGGGTGTTGCTGGTCGAGGCTCTTCGCGAGAAAGTTTAATCGTTGACGCGACTTGTCGAAGCGTAGTTCCAGTTGACCCAGCAGTCGGCCGAGCTTGTCATCGATACTCTGCAGCAATTCGTTACGGTCTGGAGTGACTGTTTCGGCCGCCACCGAGGGCGTAGGCGCGCGCAAATCGGCGACAAAGTCGGCAATGGTGAAATCGATTTCGTGGCCGACACCACTGACCAGCGGGATTGGAAATGCGGCGATATCACGCGCCAACTGCTCGTCGTTGAAACACCACAGATCTTCCAGCGAACCGCCACCACGGACCAGTAGTACCAGGTCGCACTGCTGGTATTTCACGACCCGTGCGAGTGCCTTGCGGATTTCAACCGCGGCGGAGGCTCCCTGTACCGGGGTTGGAAATAGGACAACCGGAATATGCGGTGCGCGCCTGGAAATTACCGACAACACATCGCGCAGCGCAGCGCCTGTTGCCGATGTTACGATCGCAATTTTCTGCGGTTGCGCCGGAATCGGAATTTTTGAGGCCGGGTCAAACAAGCCTTCTTTTTCGAGTTGCGATTTCAATTGTTCGTAGCGGCGCATCAATTCACCGATGCCGGCATCTTCAAGGTGGTCGACGACCAGTTGAAATTCGCCCCGCGCTTCATAGAGGGTGACCTGCGCGCGCACCAGCACTTTCTGCCCGTTTTCCGGTTTGAACCCGACCCGGGAATTGCTACCGCGAAACATTGCGGCGCGGCACTGGGCTTTTGCGTCTTTCAGAGTAAAGTACCAGTGGCCCGAGGCGGGGCTGGCAAAATTGGAAATTTCGCCTTCGATCCACAGACTGCCGATGCCCTTGGTGAGCAGAGTTTTGACTTCAAAGTTGAGCGCCGATACGGTCCAGACGGCGTCGTTTTTGGAGGAAGGTGGTGGCATCGATCGATTTCTGAAAAATAGTCGCTAATTATTCTAACTTAGTCGCGATGAATGCGTTACTCCTACTTACCCTCGTGCTTGCATTAGCCTATAATCGCGCTTTGTAAATTCAGCCTCGGAGCCGCTATGCGAATCAGCCAGGAAGCCCTCACTTTCGACGACGTACTACTGGTGCCCGCAAAATCCGATGTCCTACCGAACGATGCCAATCTTTCCACCCGTCTGACTCGAACCATTGATCTGAATATCCCGCTGGTGTCTGCCGCGATGGATACGGTTACCGAAGCCCGTCTGGCGATTGCGATGGCGCAGGAAGGGGGGCTCGGAATTGTGCACAAAAATCTGTCGGTCGACGAACAGGCGGCCGAAGTTGCCGGGGTCAAAAAATACGAGAGTGGGGTCATCAAGGACCCGATTACGATAACTCCGGATACCCTGGTTCGTGATGTCATTGAACTCACTCAGAAACGTAAAATTTCAGGTTTGCCGGTGATCGGCAAAGAAGGCCTGGTCGGTATAGTCACCAAACGCGATCTGCGTTTCGAATACAACCTCGATCAACCAGTGTCGTCGATCATGACGCCACGCGCCAATCTAGTTACCGTCGGCGAGGGTGCCGACAAAGACGAAGTGATTAGAGTATTGCATAAACATCGCCTCGAACGGGTATTGATAGTCAACAAAGCCGGCGAATTGAAGGGCATGATCACCGTTAAAGACATCACCCAGTCGACTGTTTTTCCGCTGGCATGTAAGGATGATCAGGGTCGACTGCGCGTTGGCGCTGCGGTGGGTACCGGGGCCGATACCGAGGAAAGAATTGCCGCGCTGGTCGCCGCCGAAGTCGATGTACTCGTCGTCGATACCGCCCACGGCCATTCGCTGGGTGTGCTCGAGCGCGTGGCCTGGGTAAAGAAAAACTTTCCCCATGTGCAAGTCATCGGCGGCAATATCGCCACCGCCGCCGCCGCACTCGATCTGGTCAAAGCCGGTGCCGATGCGGTCAAGGTTGGTATAGGCCCGGGTTCGATCTGCACTACCCGCATTATCGCCGGTGTCGGGGTACCCCAGATATCTGCGATCAGTAATGTTGCTGAAGCGTTACGTGAATCGGGGGTTCCGGTAATCGCCGATGGTGGAATTCGCTTTTCCGGCGATATAGCCAAAGCACTGGTCGCCGGTGCCCATAGCGTAATGATCGGCAGCATGTTTGCCGGCACCGAGGAAGCTCCGGGCGAAGTCGAACTGTTTCAGGGGCGTTCGTATAAATCCTATCGCGGTATGGGTTCGATCGCGGCCATGCAGAAAGGCTCAAGCGACCGTTATTTCCAGGCCGATAATGCCGATGAAAAGCTGGTGCCCGAAGGTATCGAGGGGCGCGTGCCCTATAAGGGGCCATTGAGCAATACTATTTATCAGTTACTCGGCGGCGTGCGTTCGAGCATGGGCTATGTCGGTTGTGGAACTATCGAGGCGATGCGCAGCAAACCGGAATTTGTCAAGGTCACCAATGCCGGAATGCGCGAGTCACATGTGCACGATGTCACCATTACCAAGGAAGCACCCAATTATCGCGTTTAGTTCGTCGCGTTCATCACGTTACCCCTCATTATTAAAAGGCCGCCATGTCTGACTTACACGACGATAAAATTCTCATTCTGGATTTCGGCTCGCAATACACGCAATTGATTGCGCGACGGGTTCGCGAGCTCGGGGTTTATTGCGAAATCTATCCCTGGGATATCGAGTTTGACCGTATTCGCGATTTTGCGGCGAATGGAATCATATTATCTGGTGGGCCGGAATCGACATTGGCGGATGACCGACCCGAAGTACCCGCAGCAATATTTGAACTGGGTTTACCCATTCTAGGTATCTGCTATGGCATGCAAACCATGGCGCAACAGCTCGGCGGTCGCGTAGAGAATGTGGGCAAGAGTGAATTCGGCTATGCCCGGGTGCGCGCGCGTGGGCATACTGAGCTGTTACGCGATATTCAGGACGAGGTTACCGAAGAAGGCTTTGGCATGCTCGATGTGTGGATGTCGCACGGTGACCGCGTTGCCGAGCTTCCCGATGGATTTAAGTTGATGGCGAGCACCGACAGCGCACCGATTGCTGGAATCGCCGACGAATCGCGTCATTTTTACGGTTTACAGTTTCATCCCGAAGTCACCCATACCACACAGGGTAACGCAATCTACGCGCGCTTTATTCATCAAATCTGCGGCTGCGGGTCGGCCTGGACTTCGGTCAATATTATCGACTCGAGCATCGCCAATGTGCGTGCACAGGTGGGTACGGATGACGTCATTCTCGGTTTGTCTGGCGGTGTTGATTCTTCCGTAGTGGCGGCGATGTTGCACACAGCAATTGGCGAGCAGCTCACCTGTATTTTCGTTGACAATGGTTTGCTGCGTCACAACGAAGGCGACCAGGTAATGGCGCAGTTTGCCCAACACATGGGCGTTAAGGTCATTCGCATTGATGCCGAAGACCGCTTCCTCGATCGCTTAAAAGGAATCAGCGATCCAGAACTCAAGCGCAAGGCCATTGGCAACCTGTTTATCGAAATTTTCGAAGAAGAAGCAGCAAAGTTGCCGAATGCAAAATGGCTGGCCCAGGGCACCATATATCCCGACGTGATCGAATCGGCGGGTGCCTCAACCGGTAAGGCGCATTTGATCAAGTCGCACCACAATGTCGGCGGCTTGCCCGACGATATGAAGCTTGGCCTGGT
>JBLHOA010000093.1:0-11397 GCA_047622345.1 Gammaproteobacteria bacterium
GTGCCGCCTGGTACTTGTCCATGAAAGACTGGATCTTGGGCAGCATCTTTTCGATACGAGCGAGTTTATCGGCTCCGAGCTCACCCCAGGCGCCTTTACCGATCTGCACCAGCGCCAGAATTTCAAGCACCATGAAGGTCCAGAAAAAGCCCCACAATCCTCGTGCGGCACCCCAGAAGGGGCCGCCGATGGCCGCCATCAAATTCCAGGATCTCGGAATTTTGGTTGCCGACTGAATTTTTTCAAATTCGTGCGTGTAATACGCCTTGTTGTCGATGACAAAATCATCGACCGAGCTGCCCAGTTTGCTGGGTTCAGCAGAAAATCCTGATTCTTCCATTATGAATATCTCCCCAAAATGTGATTTTTAGGTGAAAACAAGGCGGTCCGACGTATCGGGAGGTCGCGCGCACGCCTGCATGGACGCAGGCGGTAGAGCGAAGCAGGATGCCCGAGCCAAGAATTTGAGTGTATGGGTAATACACGATAATCGACCGCGCCGGCGCACCGGCAGGACATCGGCGCGGTTATCGCGTAAAAAGTGCGTTTTGGGGGTGTGTTCATTAGTCTTTTCCCCCTTTAATGCCCTTTAGCAGAGTCGTCTTGTTTACAACCCCTACATCTCGGCCATCGTCGGTTATGACGATTGGTTGTTCGGTGACCGCGGATAAATCGATCAATCCGCTTAGATCGGTATCATGTGATGTGCGCACCGCTTCCGATAAATCTTCGTGTGGCTTCAGCTGATACTCGTCATATTTCTCCATAATGGAATGGGCAAATATGAGTTTGAGCGTTGATATTCCTTCGACGAAGTCGGTGACGTACTCATCGATCGGGTTGGTCACAATTTCTTCCGGGGTTCCGATTTGGACGATTACGCCATCCTTCATAATCGCGATTCGATTACCGATGCGGATTGCTTCATCGAGATCGTGGGTAATAAACACGGTGGTTTTATCCAGATCGGCGGACAGGGCCATGAACTGTTCCTGCAACTGGCGTCTGATCAACGGATCCAGCGCTGAAAATGGTTCGTCCATCAACAGTACTTCGGGATCTGATGCGAGTGCTCTGGCGAGGCCTACGCGTTGCTGCATGCCACCGGATAATTCGCTCGGGAAGCGATCTTCGTATCCGTCGAGATTAACCAGGTTGAGACAGCGTTGTGACTCTTCCCATCGTTTCGACTTGGGTTCGCCCTGTACCTGTAGCGGGAAGGCGACGTTGTCACGTACTGTGCGGTGCGGGAACAAAGCCATGTGCTGGAATACCATACCGATATGCGCAGCGCGGAGTTTGCGTAACTCTTCATCCCGCAACGCCATGACGTCGTGACCGAGCACGTGAATCGAACCGGCAGTCGGTTCGATCAGCCGATTCAAATGACGCACCATGGTTGATTTGCCGGAGCCCGATAATCCCATCACACAAAAAATTTCCCCACGAGTTACTTCGAAGGAACATTCGGCGATACCGACGACACAGCCAAATTTTTCGAGTACTTCAGGCTTGCTTAAGCCCTCTGCCTTGATCGCCGCCATGGCTTCTTCAGCCCGACTGCCAAAAATTTTCCAGACGTCGTCCAGTTTGATTACAGGTTCTGACAAAATGCTATCCCCCTACATTTTTGCAATAAAAAAGGCGGACGACACCTTGCGATATCGCCCGCCTTTTATTTTTTCACAATAATACCTTTCGGTTTTATCGTTGGTTCCGATTACTTCAACCAGGAATCTACCAGACTTGAGTTTTCTTTAACCCATGTCTTTGCATATTCATCGGCATCTTTCTTGTCTACTACCAGAGCGAAAGTCATTCCCGATATCAGATCGGTAGTGAACTTGACCTTATTGAGCATGGCAGCAACGTCTGGATGCGCTTTTTTCAACTTAGTCGCGTAGTGAATGTGAAGGTAGGCCAGATCCCATGCAGTCGGTGTGTCAGAAACTTCGAGCCAGTTTGGATCGTCGGTAGGCTGAACCATCTTCCACTTGGCGGCATTGTATTTAGGCTCTTCTAAAATAACCAGCTCATGTAATGCAAACAAATGATGCGGGGTGTAGCAGAAAAATACGCTGTCATCGCCCTTTGCTACGGCATTATCAACACCAGCCATTGCTACAGATTCGTCCATTTCCATCAAGTTCATGGTTTCGTCATAGCCATAACTCTTGGCACGAACCTTTTCGACATTGGTTGAAGCCCAACCGGATGCTCCGATCCACACTTCGCCTTTGCCATCACCATCGGTATCAAAGTTTTTGGCCATATCCGGATCGGACAGGTCAGATAGACTTTTGATGCCAGTACGCTCAGCAGTGCCTTTGGTCACACACATGCCCTGGAAGGCTGGCGTACCATTCGGTGCCTGGATAACAGTTTTCTTTTGGTTGACGAAAGTATTGTTCAGGTTCGATTGATTCGGCAACCAGACTTCTGGGTGAATATCCATGCTGCCTGAATCCATTGCTTCAAAAACAACAGGGTTGGTCGCGTTTTGCAGTTCGACTTCAAGTCCAAAATTATCTTCGATGATAACTTTCAGAATGCTCGCGGTGGCTGCAACAGAAGGCCAGTTAGGTACACCGATGACGACATCGGCGGCGCTGGCGATACTGGACATTCCCATTGTGGCCGCGACAAGCGTGCCCGTAAGGGTTTTTTTCAAATTCATTTATTTCTCCTCGATTTTAGATGTGAGTGGCTAATATATATCCGGCTTTATTAACGGCGGCTTAATATTGTCTGATCCCATTTGATGGTTTGTTATCAGGCGACTGATGTTATCTATTAGTTTTTCCCTTGTAAACGATAAACCGAGGTAATTGTTTGCCGGGTTGACTAAAATTCATTTTCGGGCCAGATTCCAACACTTACGTGGAACTTTATGCTCAATGCTTTGCAAGTTATACCAAATTTGTATCAGGCCGAATCAAATGATTGCACGGAATTATGCGAGCAAGTTCGATAATGCAGTTATAGTTTTTCTGATAAAAACGCCGGTGGATTAATAATATGAATGACGCACCTAAGGCCCAGGATTACTGGGGAATTGACAATGACTACGGCGTGCTGCGCGATGTGTTGCTGGGGAAACCCGATTTTTTCAAATGGGTCGAGGCCGGTCCGCTGATCGGGCGCACTTTGAAAAACATGCACAAGACCGGGTTTAAATTCGATTTTGAACTGTCACAGCGTCAGCATCAGGATATGGTTAAAATATATGAAGATGCCGGGGTGATCTGTCATTACCTTGATTCCGATCCTGTATTGCATCGAAATTTCTTTGCCCGCGACTCGAGCGCGATGACCCCCTGGGGAGCGCTGATCTGCCACATGCAACTCAAGTGCCGACGCGCCGATTACGTCACTACGATCAAGTTTTATCAGGACAATAATATTCCGATCTGGAACTACGCCACCGCCGGTCACTTTGAAGGAGGAGACTTTGTTATTCTTGAGCCGGGGACAGTCTTAATCGGTTATTGCGGTGAACGGTCCGAGCAGGAAGGCTCCGAGCAGGTCGCCGGGTTTGTTCGTGCCGAAGGCTGGGATGTCGAGGTGGCACCGATTCCGGCTTTATTCGTTCATATGGATGGCCTGGTAGTGCCGCTTGACGAAAAGCTGGTAGTGACCTGTCTTGATGCACTGGAAGGCTGGGTGATCGACTGGTTAAAGAAAAAAGGATTCAGTTTTGTCGACGTTGACTTCGGTGAAGCCAAAGATCTCGGCGTCAATCTTGTCGCGCTGGGTAACAAAAAAGTATTATCGATGGCTGGTAGCTTAAGGCTGAATGAGAAATTGCGTGCACTCGGTTACCAAGTGCTTGCGCCGGACATGTCGATGTTTACCCTAGGCGGTGGCGGTGTACATTGCCTGTGCCAGGCATTAAAACGTGATTCAGTGACAAATTAAAGATCAGGATAATAAATATGAGTAATACAAGTTCAGTTCGGGTTAGCGGAGCACGTCTCTGGGATAGCATCATGGCGATGGCTGAAATCGGCCCGGGTAGCCAGGGTGGCTCGCGACGTCTGGCGCTGACCGACGAAGACCGGGAAGGTCGCGATTTATTTGTCGGCTGGTGTCGTGACATCGGTTGCAGCATCGAAGTCGATGATATGGGTAATATTTTTGCGCGCCGTGATGGCAGCGACAACAACCTGGCCCCGATAGTCGCGGGTAGTCATCTTGATACCCAACCGCATGGCGGCAGGTTCGATGGTATTTATGGCGTGTTGGCTGCACTCGAAGTTCTGCGTAGCCTGCACGACAATAAGGTAATCACCCGTGCTGCACTCGAAGTGGTGGTCTGGACCAACGAAGAAGGTTCGCGCTTTGCCCCGGCGATGATTGCCTCCGGGGTTTATGCGGGCCTGTTTGAAAAAGACTATGCCTGGGCGATTTGTGATGCTGAAGGAGTTTCGCTGGGTGATGAGTTAAAACGAATTGGCTATTCGGGTGATGCCCCCTGCGGTGAGCATGCGATCGGTGCATTGCTCGAGGCGCATATCGAACAGGGCCCGATTCTGGAAGCTGAAGACAAGCAGATTGGTGTGGTGATCGGGGGCCAGGGACAGCGTTGGTACAATATCAATTTAAAAGGCCAGGATTCGCACGCGGGTTCGACACCGATGGTCGGTCGGCGCGACGCGCTGGTTGCGGCTGCCGAAATCATATCGGCAATTCAGGTAATAGCGCTGGAATTTGCCCCGCATGGGGTCGGTACCGTCGGCGAAATGTCGGTAATGCCTAATTCGCGCAATACTATTCCCGGCGAAGTTTCTTTCAGCGTCGATATCCGCAATCCTGATGACGGGGTGCTCGCCGAAATGGATGCGAAGCTTCGTGCCGTGATTGCCATCAGTGCATCGAAGCAATCGGTTAGTTTCGATATTGATCAAATTTGGCACTGCCCGCCGGTAAAATTTGACCCCGAATGCATTGAAGCGGTGGAGACAGCAACCTCTGACCTTGGTTATGCCAGTCAACGCATGGTTTCGGGTGCCGGGCACGATGCCTGCCAGGTATGTCAGGTAGCCCCGACCGCGATGATTTTCGTCCCCTGCGCGGGTGGCCTCAGCCACAACGAACAGGAAAGTGCGACGCCGGAAGATCTGGAGGCGGGTTGCAACGTGTTGTTGCAGGCGATGGTCGCGTTGGCTAATCGTAGTTAGTATGGGGTAACTAGTATGGACAGGAAAACCAGTTTCCCCGAAGACCATTGGACGTTGCAGGTTGATATTCCCTACAGCATGGGCCTGCACTGCAGCGAAATGATTTATCTCTGCGGGCAGGCCGATCTCAAGGGTGATGGTCAGGTTTGTAACGCGGGTGATTTACTCAGTCAGTCGAAGTCTGCGTTCAAACATATTGATACCATTTTTCAGGATCTCGGTGCGAGCCTCGAAGACCTGGTCAAGCTGGTCGTGTTTTACGTTGCCGATGACTCGATCGGCGAAACTGAATATATTATTGCCCTTGCCGCGATGCTGCCAACCCGGAATAGACCGGTGATTACGCTGGTGCCGGTGCCGCGCATGTTTTACCCGGGGCTGATGGTTGAAATCGATGCTTACGGCATGCATGGCGAAAACCTGAATCGAAGGGAAGTTGCTGCCGGCAACGGGTTTTCGGCGATCCTGCGTAGTGGCGAAATGATATTCGGTTCGGCCATTACCGCGCTCGACGACGAAGGGCGGGTAATGTTTGCCGACAATGTGGTCGCGCAAAGCCACATCGTACTCGAACGATTAGCCGCTCGATTGGCACAGGTCGGTGCTCAGGTCAGTGACCTGGTGAAAATCAATAACTGGTATGTGGCAGGTGGAAATGCCGATGACTGGGCGGAAAGCGCAAAAGTGCGCGCCGGGTTTTACCCCGACCCCGGTCCCTGCGCGACCGGAATTCCCTTGCCCGGCTTGAATAAACCGGGTGCCTTAATGCGCACCGACTTCTGGGCTATGTTGAACCGGGACGGCAGCCCGATGGCGAAAACCCACAGCTGGCCCGAGGGACATTGGGACTGGCCGATTTACCTGCCGTTCAAGCACGGCTTGAAATGCGGCAACCTGGTTTTTCTCGGTGGGCAGGTATCGATGAATGCGGAAGGGGGAGTAGTCGACGCCGGTCAAATGGAAACCCAGACGCGCACCAGCATGGATAACATCGGTAAAGTGCTGGCCGGGTTCGGACTGAACCATGCCGACATCGTCAAGCTCAATACGCATTATCAGAGCTCTAGCGATAAGGTCTCAAGTGATGGTGACGATCTGCACAGTAACGTGACTATCCGCGGCAGTTATTTTGAAAAACCGGGGCCAGCTTCAACTGGAATTCCATTTCCCTTCCTCGCCTACGAAGGCATGCTGATCGAGATCGAAGCGATCGCGATGAGTGAGATCACATCGTAGTTGTCATGTTTACGTCCAATCTAATTGGAATGAATTGACAGTCGTTAGAAGCCAATTGAGTAAACCCCTTACGACTATTTCGGCACACAATCTTTACGTCGTAAGAACTTTACTCAATTGGCATGGCTGCTAGGCATTGATGAGTTTTGGGAATACCGGAATGATGTTCTATACGACAGGGTATAAAACACATAACTAGAACATTCAGCTGTGCCGGAACCGTCACTTTAGGCAACAGGCGATGTAGACGTTAGCAGGCAGCTCAGATTAAAAGGTGCAAAACCTTCGAAGGCAGGGATGCCTGAGAGGAGCTACATGGATGTACTTGTGCGTGTTTTGCGCCTTTTAATCTGAGGTGGCCTTTGGAGGCTAATGGCTTATTGTCAGCAAATATAATTGTATATGCTGAAATTCAGCTTTTCGATTGTGCTACCTGTTCGGCAAGCAGGCAGAGAATCTCGAACATCATGGTTACCGCGACCAGTGCGGTATTGCCCGACATATCAAACGGCGGGGACACTTCGACGACGTCGCCACCGACCAGGTTCAAACCGCGCAGCCCGCGGATCATTTTCTGCGCATCGTAGGTGGTGATTCCGCCGATTTCGGGGGTGCCGGTGCCGGGGGCATACACCGGGTCGAGGGCGTCAACGTCGAAACTGATATAGGTTTGGCCGTCGCCGACGACGCGCCGCGCTTCGGCGATCACCGCATCGACGCCTAGGTCATTGTATTCTTCGATTTCGATAACACGGATGCCCTGATCGAGGCCCCATTCCTTATCTTTGTCGCTGTAAAGCGATCCGCGAATACCGATTTGTACGGTGCGTTTCGGGTCGAGTAAGCCTTCTTCGATGGCGCGACGAAACGGTGTGCCGTGGGTGTATTTTGATTCGCCGAAGTAGCGGTCCCAGGTATCGGTGTGCGCGTCGAAATGAACCATGCCCACCGGACCGTTTTGACACAGTGCCCGCATCACCGGCAGTGAAATCAAATGATCCCCGCCGGCGGTCAGCGGCACTATGCCCTGGGCGACAATGGCTTTGTAAAAGGTTTCGACTCGCGTCAGGGTGTCGTGAATATCGACCGGGTTAACCGGGCTGTCACCAAGGTCGGCGCAGTTGCACAGGTGAAAAGGTTTGACCCCGGTGACGTGGTGGACATTACGCGCCATCGTCGACAGGTCGCGGATTTGTCGTGGGCCGTGTCGCGCGCCAGCACGGTTCGTGGTGCCGCCGTCCCAGGGAACTCCGATCAGACCGATATCGACTTCGTCGGCATCTTCGGGTTTCACATAGGGCAGGCGCATAAAAGTGGCGATGCCGGCAAAACGGGGCAGGTCGTTACCTGAGATAGGCTTATAGGAATCGGGTTTGCTGCTCATCTTTACTATCCGAAATCGATTAGGTGGCGGCCAGTATAATTCGAAGTGAGTTTTTACAAAGCATTTATTCGTTTAAACTGAGTGATGGTCAGCCCGCCAGGGTGATATAGGCCATGCGCAGCGCGAGCAGGGTTAGTAGCCAGCGCAATACTTTTCGATAGATGGCTTCGGAAATTCGATAACGGATATGAGTGCCGATATAAGCTCCGAGAATGACCGCGCCCGACATGCCGAGGATAATTTTCCAGTGATCGACAAAGCTGAAACCGAGCAGGGCAAAAAGAAAAATTTTGATCAGGTGAGTGAAACTCATCATGAACGCCGCGGTGACTACCAGTTCGTCTCGGTGCAAGCCGCGGCGCAACAACGAAGTCTGCCCGAGCGGACCGGTGGCGCCGACAATCATACTAAGCGCGGTCTGCAAAAATCCGATGCTAATGAGTTCGCCCCGGGCCGGGAGGTCAAATTTCATTTTCGGCCCCCATACACTGAACAGGATATAGCCGGCAATAAGCAGAGGTGTGTATTCGAGGTTGATCTGTCGGGTGAAACCGGCGGCCAGCAGTCCTCCCGCGAGCGCGCCGACAATGAAGGCAAGCGCGAATTCCCTGCGCAGATGATGCCAACCGAATAGGGTTCTGCTCGAATTGGAAAACAGTTGCACCATTGCATGTACCGGTACTATCGATGCTGCCGGCAGGAACCCGGGCATGAGCGCGATCAAAATCATGCCGCCGCCGACACCGGTGATGGCGGTTAGCATTGAGGTAATCAGTGAGAAAAGAATAAGGACTGCGTCAGACATAAAGTGGACTAGATGATGCGACAGTCAGTTTTGCAGCGACGCCGCTAGCGGGTCGCTGTGCGGTAGGAAGATCCGCTGCGAGTGTGGCTAGTTGTAACCCAGGATAACAACCTGTTCGACGGCATCCCCATCTTTATCCTTGCCACGTTCGATGTGTTCAAGCCCGTGTTGCTCCTGATCGAGATGGCCTGGATCGCCGTAATAGGAACTTTCCGGTGGTACCGCCCAGGGTGATGAAATCAATGATTTGAATTTGGCTTTCTGCATGGTGATCCCCCGATAAACTTGACAGCTAATACAATAGGTTATAACGAAAACTTACAGTAAAGCATGCAATAGCAATCATAATGCATTGATATATAAGAATACAATAGGAAATAATTCGTTTTATAGACAAATTTGCCCGCGATAAACCAACCATTTAGCCTTCGAATAAGTCCATTTGACCGCTACTATCGGTCAAATCGATCAATCGGGTGCCTATGCCCAACAACCTTACCGGGATGTTTCCGCGCGCCCAGGCTTGCTCGCACAGGCTTGCGTAAACGTCGAGGTCGGGGGCTGTTTGCTGTCGTTCCACCGTAGTCTGGGTGAAGTCACGGAACTTCATTTTTAGAAAACAGTTTTGAATGCGGTAATCGTCGTCAAGGTTATGGATTCGTTTTTGCAACGATTCGATCAGCGCTGGTAGGCGCTCCTGACAAGTTTCCAGGTCGGGCAGGTCCTGATCATAAGTGTTTTCAACGCTGACCGATTTGCGTCGCCACTCGGATACCACGGGTCGATTATCGATGCCATGCGCGAGTTTGTGGATATGCTCGCCAAACTGGCCGAACAACTGGACGAATTGAAAGATGTCATAGGCGCGTACATCGGCGCAGGATTTAATGCCCTGTTTCTCAAGTCGCTCGGCGGTGACCTTGCCCACCCCCCAGATTTTTTTAACCGGAAGCTCGGCCAGAAAATAATCGATTTGCGCCGGGGTTACCACAAACTGACCATTCGGCTTGTTCCAGTCGCTGGCTATCTTGGCAATGAATTTGTTGGGCGCGATTCCAGCCGAAACCGTAATACCGATCGTTTTTTCGACGCGTTGTCTGATCTCTTCGGCAATCAGCGTTGCGCTTCCACTGCAACGACTACAGTTGGAAACGTCAAGAAAAGCCTCGTCGAGCGATAGTGGTTCGATCAGGTCAGTATAGTCTGAAAAAATTTCATGCATTTGCCGTGAAGCTTCGCGGTAAACCGACATACGCCCCGGAATCAGAATCAACTGCGGGCAGCGTTTTACCGCGGTGGCGCTGGCCATGGCGGAATGAATACCGAACTTGCGCGCTTCGTAACTCGCCGTTGCGACCACGCCCCTGCGCGTTGCACTGCCGCCGACGGCAAGCGGTTTACCTTTCAGCGCAGGGTTATCCCGTACTTCGACGGCCGCGTAAAAACAATCGGCGTCGATGTGAATTATCTTTCGGCCTTCAACGGATGCATCAGTCATGGTTGGCCATCGCTAGCGAATAGAAGCGTTTGCGAAGTCGACGACTGGGGATTTCATAATCGCTTGCGTCGGCATCGGGACTGGGTAAAAATCATTGCTCACTGCTGGAATTCAACATGACAGAAAAAGTATTTTATCGAGACGGTTACCAGAAAACACATACTAGCGAAGTGAGTGCGGTTGTCGACAACGGAGTCATCCTCGCGGCCACTATTTTTTACCCGCTAGGTGGAGGTCAACCCGGCGATACCGGGACGCTCACTATCAGGGGTGTAGATTATGACGTGGTCGATACCCGTTTTGCCGAAGACAGAGTGGGTATTATTCATTTTCTGGATAGTGAAGCCTTGAAAGCGATAGCGGTAGGCGACCCTGTCGAAATGGGAATCGACTGGCAGCGCCGTCATCGATTGATGCGCATGCACACCAGCATGCACCTGCTGTGTTCGTTAATTTCCGCGCAGGCTACCGGTGGAGCGGTTGGCGAATGCGAAAGCCGACTCGATTTTGACCTGCAGGGTCAGGAAGTCGACAAAGAAGAATTAACCCGGGAATTGAATGTCCTTGTCGCTAAAAAAATTCCAATCAGCATCGGGTCGATCAGCGATGCTGAGCTCGAGGCCAACCCCGAGCTGGTACGTACCATGTCGGTACAACCGCCACGAGGGCAGGGTTCGGTTAGAACTATTTCAATTGAGAATACCGACTATCAGCCCTGCGGCGGAACCCACGTGAAAAATACCAGCGAGATCGGTGAACTACTGATATCCAAAATCAAAAGCAAGGGAAAGCAGAATAAACGACTGACCCTCAATCTGGTGAACCCTTAAGTTTTACCCGGCTTAAACTTGCCTCGGCAGTCAGAAGTTTACGCGCCACCCATTGATGGAAATGATGGGTCGGGTTGTCCATAACAGGTGAAAAAACACCACCACGGTAGCCCGGCGAAGAACGGCCGCGCTGCATCCCTTCGACCGCATCGATGTCTTCGCTGAACACCACTCGCCAGGATTCGAGGGTGGCATTGCGGCTGGCCGCGTGTTCATCGGCCAGCGCTTCGTCGCCCACGTAATACAGGCGCAAATGTTCGATCGACCGGTCGCAGGCGATCGGTTCAATAATTAAAGTAAATGCGTGGTCGGCCTGGATGCCCAGTAATACATTCGGATAAAAGGAGACATATTCAGCCTGTTCCAGCATTGCTTCGGGCCATTCGGGAAAACGCGGTAAGGCAGTGCCTGCTTCATCGGAAAGGCGATAGGCATAACTACCCTGGCCACCGAAATTGTCGCCA
>JBLHOA010000094.1:0-11256 GCA_047622345.1 Gammaproteobacteria bacterium
ACCAGCTCGTAAGCGACGCTTTTAGGGAAAGAAACGAAGTTGATCGCTACTGCCGCCAGCGATTAACGATAGAACACAAAGGCACGGCTTTCGATGCTTTCCCGCGGCTTCGCATCTGGCGCGACGTCGGGCAATTTGATCGCGCTGTGAATGCTACAGGGGCGACGACCCTGATCGATCGAGTCAAAGGTCTTGAATAGCAATACTTCAGGGGGGCGCATCGCCGCATAATAAAACCAACGATGACTGGCATTGTGCTCGGCCAGCTGGATAGCTCCGATATGATTGGGCGCCTGACGCACCGTATCGATTAACTGATCAGCAGCAAGGCTTCTCGAGTCGCATAGCGCCAGTGGCATATCCTCGACCGGATTGACCAGCGGTCGCCACAGGTTAACAATTTGGAATCGCGTTGCGGCCAGCGCTTCGGCCTCCTCGCCCAGATTTTCGCGCAAACAAACGAAGCCGGAAGACGGTGTGTAATCGTTATGCACAAGCACAGCCGGTTCGCGAACCTGCTTACGTTCACGCAAGCCTGAGTCGGAAGCGCGCACGGTATGGTCAAAAATATGCACCCGCCAGGCACCGGTCACCGATTTCAAAAAGGTTTCAACCTCGGTTTCGTATAGCTGTTTAATTTTTTCCGCATCAAGGAAATCATCCATCCGGGTCGGGTGTTCGAAAAGATCAAAACCACGCGGGTGCAAACCAAACTCGCGTGCATCATTGCCATCACTAAGTTGACGCGCATCATCAACCTCGATATCGACATAAACTACCGCCTGATCGATGTCGTGGCGGGCATTGCGGCCAGCCGAAGACGCCAGGTAAAGCGGTGCCTGCTGACGGTCATTTTGATATGCCAGATATTCGACCTGTGTCTGTATGCTCACGCTAAGCCCTCATTCATCGGTTAATTCTGCGTGTCGGTAACATTCGAGCAGATGATCATTGACCAGACCCGCAGCCTGCATGAACGCGTAGCAAATAGTGTTACCGACAAAAGTAAATCCTCGTTTTTTCATATCCTTCGACATCGCATCGGAAATCGCCGTATTTGACGGTACCTGATCGATACTGGATCGATTGTTTTGCAACGGGCGGCCATCGACAAAATCCCACAGGTAGTCATTTAAGGATAGCCCCTGCTCGCGCATGTTCAGGCAGGCCTGAGCATTTTTGACGAAGCCACCAACTTTCAAACGATTACGAATAATGCCGGCATCGAGCAGCAATTCATTATTCTTCACCTCGTCATAGCGGGCTATCTTGTCGACATCAAAGTTGTCGTATAGTCGGCGGTAATTTTCGCGCTTACGCAAAATCGTAATCCAGCTCAAACCCGCCTGCGCGCCTTCGAGGCAGATAAATTCAAACAACAGACGCTCGTCATGCACGGGCACTCCCCACTCTTCATCGTGATAATGTTGATAGAGCTCGTCATCACCACACCACCAGCAGCGTTTTTTGTCATCCGTTCCCATTATTTAATCCCTTCCACATAGCTTGAAACCCGGCGGCAGGCTTCCGCCAGCTCTTCATCGGGAACCGTATAAGACACTCGTACATAGCCTTCGGCGCTGGCACCAAAGGCGGTACCATCGAGTACCGATACCCCGGTGTTCTGATAAAGTGCTGTAACAAATTCCGGCGCGCTCATGCCCGTCCCAGTCACCTTCACCATGATAAACATTCCCGCGTCTGGCATTAATGGTTGCAAACCCTTCATTGCAGAAAACGCGTTGAAAAGATAATCCCGCCGTCGCTTATAAATGTCACGCATACGGACTAAATCGGCCGAACAGTGTTGCAAGGCATGCAGGCTTGCCTGCTGCACAAACCCGGGTAACCCATACAGCATACACAAGGCCAGTTTTTCCATATTGGCTATCATCGCTTCGGGGGCAATCGCCCAACCCAGACGCCAACCGGTCATCGCATAGGACTTGGACATGCTGCCGATAGAAACCGTTCGTTCCGCCATTCCGGGCAAAGCAGCGATATGATGGAATTCCCCATCGTAGACAAAATGCGAATAAACTTCATCGGCTACCACCCAGAGATCGTGCTCAATGGCAACGGCCGCAATCGCTTTCAATTCGTCCAGCTTGAGTGAAACCCCGGTCGGATTACTCGGCGATGCGTAAAATATCGCCCGTGTACGTTCGGTGACCGCTGCTTTTAAACGCGCAGGATCCAGACGAAAACCACTTTCTGCATCGAGAACCACAGGCACCAGCGTTGCCCCCGGCGCTTGCACGCTAGCTTCATAGGTTACGTACATCGGCTGCAGAACGATTACTTCATCACCCATCTCGGCCAGGCACATGGCGCAGGCAAACAATGCATTCTGCGCACCCGATGTGGTGATTACATTTGCCCCCGAGACCAATTGGCCACTGCTGTTTCTATGTTGTTCGGCGATCGCCTCGCGCAGGCTGGTATAGCCCGAAATAGCGGTGTAATGAGTGTCGCCTGCGCGCATCGCTTCGACGGCGGCATCGATGATACCCGGCGGGGTTTCAAAATCGGGGTCACCGACGCTCAATACGATAACGTCTTTTCCCGCAGCCTTTTCCTTTTTGGCCAGGCTATGCGAATCCCAGACATCAGTCGTTTCACCTGACACGCGTTCGATTAACGAGGAAAATTTCATCGGCTACTCTACTCGACAATTAATGGGTTCTTTGAACCGGTTTTAAAGGTTGATCAGGATTTAAAGGCAGGAATATTTATTCCCATCCCGGTTGGAGCTCGTCCAGTATGGGTAAAATCCACGGCTTATGTTGTTCAATCTCATCGCGACGGTTGCCCGTTAATTCGTAAGGCAAAACCAGCCAGTCGTTGCAATCGTGTAGATAATAGTCGGGAGCGTCATGCTTCAAATTACTCGCCGACCGGTAATAAACACTGGCCACCCGCGTCTCTTTCGGCATATTACGTTTGCAATGGGAACTCAATCGCTCGATCACAGCGCTGACATTGCGACCGGTTCCATAGACGTCATCGACAATCAACAAGGAATCATCGGCATTTAGATTTTCGAACAAATATTGCAATCCATGCGCCCGTAACTGTTCGCCCCGATCGAGTTGCGTCAGGTATTCCTCCCTGCCCTGATAAGAAGTTCGAATGGCGATATGATCCGTCTCGACGCCGAGATATTGCAGACATTCCTGAACGTAAATTCCAATCGTGGAGCCACCCCGCCAAACACCAACGATAAAATTCGGGCGAAAACCACTTTCAAAAACTTGCACCGCCAGGCGATACGAATCTTCAATCAAGTCCTGTTCCTGAATGAATCGTTTGTGCATTGGATCTCCGCGAAAGAATACGCTGTGTTAACCTTGCCAAGGTTAATCCAGCTGATTTAATTTTGCACCTGCCTATGAGCGAAAAAGTCTATATTCCTGCCCAACAATTACTCGAGGATTCTTTCCGCCTCGGCGCCAATGTCATCAAAGATGGTTTCAGACCCACGATCATGATTGCGATCTGGCGAGGGGGTGTGCCAATGGGAATCGCAATCCAGGAGTTGCTCGCCTGGTATGGCATCGACACCGATCACATTGCAATCCGAACATCGTCCTACAGCGGCATCGATGGTCGCTCACCTGAAATCCGCATCCATGGTTTGAATTATTTAATCAAAAACTGCAGTTTCGAAGACCGCCTGCTCATCGTCGACGACGTTTTTGATACAGGCCTGACGATCAAGGCGGTGATCGATGAACTGCATAATAAAACCCGACTCAATGCACCTCAGGATATTCGCGTCGCGGTACCCTATTTCAAGCCGGCGCGGAACAAAACCGACCGAATCCCCGATTACTATCTGCACGAAACCGAACAGTGGCTCAAGTATCCGCATTCACTGGAAGGCCTGAGTATCGACGAAGTTAAAGCAAACCGTCCCGAACTCTATGCCATCATCAAGGATCAGCTGGGTTAACCGGATTAGCCACCCATTGTTGATCGATCGAAGTGCTCGATTCAGCCGAATCGATATTTAAAAACAGGCAGACGATCGCCGCAATCAGCGCCAGCACCGCAGCGAGCAAAAAGGCATATTGCAAATCAAACTCGGCTACTAACCCAGCACAAAGCGCACCAAACATACCGATACCATCGAGCGCGGTGAAGACTACCCCTAAGGTGGTCGACTCTGATTTTTGCGAGTACTCGACGGCGGCCGCCAGAACCACCGGGCGCACCGCGGTCAACGCCGCAGCAGCGGGAAACAGCCCAACAATAGCCCACACAAAACTATTGCTTAGCCCCGCCACGATGGCAAAAAAACAGGCTCCGAACAACACCAGTAATATCAACGGCTTTCGCCCGCGCAGGTCGCTGAATTTGCCGAACCAGGGCTGACAGAGTGTGCCGAACATCAATATTCCGGCAAACACCAGACCCGCTTCGAAAGAGCTCAGCGAGTGTTTGCTCTGAAAGAATAATACGGTCATCGCCAGAATTGCGGTTAACGACATATTATAGAGAATCACCACCGCCATCAGCTTGTAGCCTTTGGGTTGCAACCATTGCCTGGCCAAACCAGCCAGGTCGATACTGGACGGCTCGCCGGGATTATCACGGCTGATTCGAGCGGCTATCGGGATAAAGATCACCCCCATAATAATCGCCGGCAGAACCAGGATCTGGAGCGTCGTTTGCCAGTCGAAGAAACCGAGCAGGAAGCCGGCCGACAAGGGTCCCAGCACTTCGGCGCCGATACCGCCACCAACCGCATGAATACCCAGAGCCTGCGCCCTGCGTTCGGGCATTTCCTTAACCAGTACACCGGTGGCAATCGGATGCCAGAAAGCATCACCCATTACGCCGAAGGCAAGCAATACAGTGACTCCCCAGAATCCCGGTGCCAGGGTGGCGCTGAAATAACCGATCGCAACCCACCAGAAACTGATCAGCATTAATAACCCGGGCCGCCTGGAGCGATCAGATAACATCCCTGCAGGAATATAGACCAGACCTGCACCGAGGCCGTTGATCATCAGTATTAGGCCGACTTCAGTCGGCCCAAGGCCCATACTCACGGCGATTGCTGGCGCCAGAATCCACAAAGTGCCCGCAACCCAGTCGTTGGCAAGGTGACCAAAAAATGCGGCACCCAATAAAAAACGGTGTTGCCGGGGAATGGCTGTACTCATCGGTCAATACTCGCTGGCTGTAATGATAAATTTAAAGTCGGTTTCGATAACAACCGACATCGAGAGCGGATGCGAACAGATCAGCATAAACGGATTCATGCAGCAACATCCTGCTTGACTCGAATTGCCGCTTCGATTCCCGGATAGTAATACAATAATGACAGGGCCCGAACCGCCATGAATACCGCCAGCCCCATAAACAGCCCATGAGTAGCATAGGCATCGATCGACCAGTACAGAAACCCTAGATAAACCAGTAACGAGAAGATCATCGCGTTGCGCATTTCCCGGGTATGCCCGGTGCCGATAAAAATGCCATCGAGTTGAAAGCTCCATACCGACACGATGGGGGCAATAATCATCCAGGGCAGATAAATCATCGCCTGTGCTCGGACTTCTGCAATCGTGGTGAAAAGTCCAATAATCTGTTCCCCGGCCACCAGGTAGATAAAACCGGCTAACAGCGCAATGCCCGCGCTCGAGATACTGGTCAGCACCACAGCACGACGGAAAGGTTTCAACTTGCCTGCACCATAAGCACTGCCGGCAAGCGCTTCGACGGCATGGGCGAAGCCATCGAGCCCATAGGCCATAATACTTTGCAAATGGAGCAGAATGGCATTCGCCGCCAGAGTCACCTCGCCCATGCCCGCACCAACCGCGGTGAAGTAACTGAAAGCAAAGAGCAGGCACAGGGTACGTACAAAAATATTGGCATTAGCACTGAACAACAGCAGAAGTGACTGTTTTTCAGCTAGCTGCGCAAGGTCAAACGATGCGATTGCCCGGCGAATCGGCTGACGCAACAGATAAAACCCGGTAGCCATCGCCAGATACTCGGCGATCAAAGACGCCAGTGCGACCCCTTCGATACCCCAGGAAAAGACGAGTACAAAAATTAGATCCAGCGCGATATTGCTAAGATTCAACACCAGCTGCAAGATAAACACCGCCTTCGTATTGTGCATGCCGATGAATATTCCGGTAAAGGCATAAACGCATAAAACGGCGGGGGCACTCCAGATTCGAATATGCGCATAGTCAGCTGCCAAAGCTTCGACCATAGGACTGGAGTCAATGAGGTAAAGAGCCAGATCGATCAACGGCCATCCAATAATAATGGCCAGGCCACCGAGTCCAATGGCCAGCAGGATTACCCGCAAAATAGTGTTGGATAACCCTTGAAGATCGTTGCTGCCCACGGCCTGCGCGACAAAACCGGTCGTCCCCATGCGCAAAAAACCAAATCCCCAGTAGAGAAAACTGAAAATCAGTGCCCCGAGCGCAACTCCACCGATCGCCTGCGGGTACGGCAGGTGGCCGACCACCGCGGTATCGACGGCACCGACCAGCGGAACCGATATATTGGAGAGAATGATCGGGCCGGCCAACAACCAGACTTTACGATGTGAAATTTTGAGCACATCCCCATCGGGTTTCATTTTTTCTGATCGTCCCGGGATTGCTCGGTATCCGCGCTAGAGTCGTCCTTTTTTACACTGTATTCTGTTTCATCGTGAGCCGATAAATAGAGCTCATTCGAGGTCGACTGCGTCGAAGGAACCACCACAAACGGCTTACGCTTATCCGGGCTACCGTCACGGCGACGTTTAAAAATGGCAAATGTTGATAGCAATAAACTGATCAATGCGAAATAGAAAAACAATCCCTGCGGCCCCATTGCTCCCATAAACTGGCCGGCGATGATCGGCCCGATCGATGCACCCGCTCCATAGGTAATCAATAATGCACCGGCTACCTGTACGCGCTGGGAAGCGTCGACCATGTCGTTTGCGGTCGCCGCCGATAGTGAATAAACGGTAAAAACAAAAGCGCCGAACACCATTGCACCAACGACAATAGCTAGAAAACTTTCAGCAAAAATTAACCCTATCGCCGCGAAGGCCACAATCACCGGGATGAAAACCAGCAGCGGGCCACGCCCGACACGATCGGACAAGCGCCCGACAGGCCATTGCAATAACAGGCCGCTCATAATTAATGACGCCATAAATATTGATAAATTACCCTGATTCAGTCCCATATTGCTCGCATATACCGGGCTCAGCCCGTGGATGCTCGAATTGACCAGACCACTACAAAACACACCCATCACCCCCAATGGAGCAATTCGATAAAGATTACTCAGTTTCATTCGAGCCGCCGGCTTAGGCACCGGCGCAGTCGCCCGGGTCAGCAGTACCGGTAGTAAAGCCAGCGAGAATAAAACGGAAGCCAGGCTGAATAGATGATACTGCGAAGGGTCACCGACGCTGAGCAGAAACTGCCCACAACCCGCGGCAAAATAATTGGTGATCATATAGAGAGAAAGCACACGACCTCGATTTTGATTGCTGGCGCTCTCGTTCAACCAGCTTTCGGTTACCATGATCAAACCGGCCATACAGAAGCCGGAAATCATGCGCAGAATCATCCAGCTCTCGGCACTGATCCAGATCGGATGGAGTAATGCTGATACTGACATCAGCGAAGCGAAGGCAGCAAATGACCGGATATGGCCAACCCGGGTTACGATGCGCCCCGCGAACAAACCGCCGAAGAGCAGGCCCAGAAAATAGGCGGCGACGATAAAACCAGCCAGGCTGGATGAGAATCCTTCGACCTGGGTGCGCACACCGAGCAATGTCGAAAATAAACCATTGGCGAGTAACAGCAGGCCGTAACTAAGGAGCAGCGAAAATACCCTGCCTAAAGTAGAAAACAATGCTTAGCCCCAAACAATTTTAATAATGTCAATATCTGCGCTCGATTTAAGCGTAGAACCATTAATTCGCTACAATAACGATTGCTGAATCTGGCGTGGATGGTAGCACTAGCACTCAGTTAGTAAACGGGCTTTATGCGGATAACGACTTTTTTTGACAAAAAAACGCCCTACCTTTACTCTGTACAGTCTTACCATATAATATCTCGCAGCCGATTTCAAAAATAGCATGCTTGGCATATAAAGACGTGGTAACGAGTTTTGATAAAACAATAACTTAATTTCAGCAAGACTTTAAAACTGAGGAGTGAAAATGAAAGACGATAAAACAACTAAATCCGAAGTGAGTTTCAAGGATTTGAGCCAGTACGATAAAGACCTGGTATCAAAACTGACGAAAGGCGGCAGCCAGGGTTTTACCCGACGCGAAACTCTGAAACTGTCCATGGCAACTGGCGTATCGCTGGTTGTCGCAGAACAACTGTTAACCGACGGTAAAGCAGTTCTGGCAGCAACGCCTAAAAAGGGTGGCACCTTACGCCAGGCAAACCCCATTCACGGGCCGGATGATCAGACAGATCCGCCGCAATTTACTTCAGGTATCGATTACGCCCGCGGCCGCGCTGTTTATAACAGTCTGATCCAGCATGCTAACGACCTGACACCACAACCTGAGCTGGCTACCTCGTTTGAACCTAATTCTGATGCCACCGAGTGGACATTCAAATTGCGCAAGGGTGTCGATTGGCACGATGGCACGAAGTTCACTGCCGACGATGTAGTTTGGAGCATGAACCGCCATCTCACCGAGGATTCAACGTCGGTAATCAAATCGGTAATGGCGACAGTTAAAGAATGGAAGAAGGTCGGATCGCATGAAGTTAAGGCGGTTATGCATTCACCGAATGCTGACTTACCTACCCTGCTTGGTATGTTCCAGAATAAAATTGTCAAAAACGGCACCAAAGGCGACTGGATCGGAACCGGTCCGTTTACCATGGAATCGTTTCAACCCGGTGTTAAATCAATACATAAGCGCAACGAAAACTACTGGCGCGAAGGCGCTCATCTTGATGCCTGCGAAATCACTGCGATCACCGATCCGGTGGCGCGAGTCAACGCATTGATTTCTGGCGACATTCAGATGGCGGCAAACCTCGAGCCGAATTCCTTTCGCCAGATCGAGTCGGCCGAAGGTGTTACGCTGTTGTCAACTCCCGCGGCCTTGCAGCTCGGAATCTGTATCTTGAAAAACACCAAACCGGGCGAAAACGATGATTTTGTTAAAGGCATGCAATACATCCAGGATCGCGAGCGAATCGTCAAACGAATTCTTAAGGGCAAAGGCTCGATAGGTAACGACCAGCCAATTTCTTCCGCGCATGGCACAGATTTCTGTAGCGAACTGCCACAGCGTGAGTACGATCCAGACAAGGCAAAATTTCACTTCAAAAAGTCAGGTTACAGTGGAGCAGATCTATTCGTAGCGCCGGTTACTTCCGGTATCGAAGATACCTGCCTGCTGGCCCAGGCCAACTGTGCCAAAATCGGGTTCAATCTCAACCTGAAAAAAGTACCTAACGATGGTTACTGGGGCGCGGTATGGATGAAAGAGCCATTGAATGTGGTTACCTGGAATATGCGACCTACCGCAAATTCACAGATGGGTATTCAGTTTGCCCCGGGTGGTAACTGGAATGACACCTTCTGGAGTAATAAACGTCTGGGCGAACTGCTGTCCTTGTCACTCGCCGAAACCGATCCGGCCAAACGCCACACTCTCTTTTGTGAAATGCAGACCCTGATCCATAATGGTAGCGGCATGGTTATCCCGGCTTTTTCCAATATCAATGACGGTATTTCAAACAACGTCATGGGAATGCCGACGGTACCACTGGGTCAATTAGGTGCGAGTGAATGGCCTGAATTAGTCTGGCTGGCTTAATCCAAACTAGCACTTCGATGTAAATCAGGCCCGCATGTTCGCATGTGGGCCTTTTTGTTACTGGTCGCTTAAATGTCTAAGGGGACGACTGGAATCGCGTTAAACCCGGTTGAAAACGATTCGTTCATCCCAGGTAAACTTAACCAGGTTCAAATTTGGTACGAAACCTGTAGTATGCGCGGCATAACAAACAAATAATAAAAATGGTACAGGGAGGCCAGCCAGAGTCCGAATCGAAATTTAATCGATTTCAAACCGGTTCTGCGCAATTTCAACATCAACCCTCTTTTTTATAATGTAATCGCGGCATTACGTTTTAAAAGAAAGACGATCCTGCTGTACCGTCTAATATCTTTTGGAGGATAGTTCTAATGATGAAACAAATGGTGTTGCAACGGATTGCGATTGGTTTTGCCACTTTACTGGTGGTTTCGATAATCGTTTTCATAATGACCAGCTGGTTACCGGGCGACGTTGCATCGATCATTCTGGGGCAGTCTGCAACGCCCGAGACGCTGGCGGCCCTTCGCGCCCAACTAGGCACGGATCAGCCCCTGATAATCCAGTATTTCAGTTGGCTCGGTAATATGGCGACTGGAGACCTCGGCATATCAAAGGCTGGTGGCGCCACTATTTCGAGTCTAATCAGTAGCCGAATCGGCAATACTATGATGATGGCCGGCCTGGTTGCGCTCATATCAATCCCTATATCCATTTCACTGGGTCTTTTTGCTGCCATGCACCCCGGTACTTCACTGGATCGCATTGTCACATTCGGCACCCTGAGCACCATTTCTGTTCCGGAATTCTTTATAGCTACCGTACTGGTGCTGATCCTGGCGGTCAATTTACAGTGGTTGCCTTCAACAACCTATTTAACCGGTAATGAAACAGTATGGGAATTATTGAAAGCGATCGCTATGCCGCTGTTCACGTTGGTCATAGTTGTTTCCGCCCAAATGATTCGAATGACACGAGCCGGCATACTCAACGTAATGAATTCTCCTTATATTGAAATGGCGATATTAAAAGGTGTCCCGAAAAAGCGAATTATCCTGCGCCATGCATTTTTCAATGCTATCGGGCCTATTGTTAATGTTATCGCCTTGAACCTCGCCTACCTGGTCAGCGGAGTGGTAATTGTCGAGACCATATTCTCCTACCCGGGTTTGGCGAAACTGATGATCGATGCCGTACAGACTCGAGACCTGCCTCTAGTACAGGCCTGTGCGATGATTTTCTGTGGCGTATACGTTGTGCTGATCATTCTGGCCGACGTCGCATCGATACTTTCCAATCCACGGCTTAGACAGCCTAAATAGGCGGCGAGGATAAAAAAATGACTGATAAAAATTTAAAAGAAGCTGATGTAATCGCCAAACTGGATGCGTTTGCCGAGCTACCCGATGCGCCAC
>JBLHOA010000095.1:0-11250 GCA_047622345.1 Gammaproteobacteria bacterium
AACGACCGCGTCAACGCTGGCGATGACCGCGGCAAGCATCGCTTCACCGCAACGTTACTAAACGACGGCGTTTAACTTCCTGGAAGAATTATCGCTCGACTGGATGGCACAAATGTTTGGTTTGGGGGCGATGAAAGGCATCTACAGTAGTGGTGGTTCGGTGGCCAATTTGATTGCGCTGGGCGCAGCGCGACAGTCGGCGTTTGAAAAGCTGGGCTATGATCCGGCCAGTCACGGCGTCAACCGCAGTATCAGCATCTACGCAACAACCGAATGTCATCACACTATCCAGCGTTCAGCCGGTGTTCTCGGGCTCGGGCGTCGAGCGGTAAAGGCGATTGACGGTGATCAAAATGGGCGCATGCGGGTCGATAAACTGATCCTCGCAATCGAAGCAGATCTTGCTGCCGGCATACTGCCAATGGCGATTGTTGCCAACGCAGGTACGACCAATACCGGCGCCATCGATCCGTTACAGAAAATCGGCGAAGTCGCACAGGGCTATGGCATCTGGTTTCATGTTGACGGGACTTATGGCTTACCCGGAATTCTGGACGAACGGCTGGCATCGCACTATCAAGGCCTGGCCCTGGTTGATTCGATTATCGTCGACCCTCATAAATGGCTGGGCTCGAATGTCGGAATCGCGGCCACTTATGTGCATGACCGGGGACTACTGGAACGGGCGTTTACGCAGGAGCCGGCGGATTATCTCGAAGGTTCGATTGAGCAGGACGAACCTGGCGAGGAAGCCTTAAAGGCGCATTCGATGGACGATTTCGGTATTCCGTATTTTAACTACGGTGTCGAGCTCAGCGCGCCCTGTCGCGGTGTCGCGGTATGGGCAATGATTTGCGAAATTGGCGTTGATGGACTCCGCGAACGCATCAAACGGCATAATGATATGGCGCGGGAAGTGGCCGATTTTGCCGAACAGCATGCAAAACTGGAATTAATGCTAACCCCGATGCTATCGGTAGTCTGCTTTCGTTATATCGGTAAAGGCAACGTTGATATCGATCGGCTGAATCTGCGTTTGCATCGCAAGCTGGTGCGCGAAAATGAATTTATGCCCAGCACCACCCGCATCAATGGCAAGCTGGCGCTGCGTCCCTGCTTTATCGGCGCGCGCAGTGAAGGTGATCAGGTGGATGGATTATTACAGGCTGTATTGCGCATTGGCGCAGAAATTGAGCAGAACGAAATAGAGGCGTTAGCCGGCCGATAGATCGCTGCTGTTTATCGATGACTGCCTCATTTAAGCGACCGAATCACAGCGGGTAGCGCTTTCGATACCCGCCGCGGTGTTTCAATTTTACGCTTTGAATTCGCCACCAACCCCGTCACATTGGGTCTTATTCATTTCGACAAAGCCATGCCCTTTGCAGGAGTTCAAGCCCTTGCAACTGCTGGTTGCTGTTTTACAGGAGCTATGTCCTTTACAGGAATTCACACCCATACACTTACCGTTGTCGCTTCCTGCCGACGCTGACATTGGCGCCATCGCGAAAAATGCAGCCGCGGTAATGGCTAGTGCTGCTCCAGTGGTTTTCTTTGCTGTCATCATTGTTCAAATCCTCATGTGGTTTGTTATCTGAGATGAAATTATGGAATCAACAAATCACAAAATTATCACGTGCCGATTAACATTTGATCACAAGCCCGGAATTGATAATGATCGTCGAATTTTGGATTAGCGGTCGCGATCGATGATTAGTGACCCGCATCAGCAAATTTGATGGTGTATGCTCCGGTGTTGATATAGGATTTATGCTCTTAGGCAAAATACCCCGATAACTCTGGTATGAAAATACGACTCCCCGATTTCAAAAGTGGCCGCGTGTTAGTGGCCGGTGATCTGATGCTGGATCGCTACTGGCATGGTGCCACTTCGAGAATCTCACCCGAAGCCCCGGTTCCGGTGGTTATCATTGATGAAATCGATGAGCGCGCCGGCGGAGCGGGTAACGTAGCCCTGAACATCGCGGCATTGGGGGGTGGGGTCGAACTGCTGGGCCTGGTGGGAAAAGACGAACAAGCCACAGTGCTGAAAGCTATTCTGGGCGAGGCCCGGGTCGGCCTATCCCTGATCGAACTGGATAATCAGAAAACAATCAGCAAACTGCGCGTGATGAGCCGCCATCAGCAATTAATCAGGCTCGATTTTGAAGACCGGTTTTCGGCTGAACACAGCGAATTGATCGCGGGCCGCTTCGCGGCCCAGGTAGGTAACTGCGATGTGGTCGTGTTGTCCGATTATGGCAAGGGCACCTTGCGCGATATCCCAGGCTTGATCGAGATAGCCCGCAAGGCCGGTAAAGCGGTGCTCATCGACCCCAAAGGAAGCGATTTTTCCTATTACCGGAATGCAACCTTGATCACCCCGAATCAGGCCGAGTTTGAATCGGTGGTCGGGGCCTGCGCGGATGACGCCGAGTTGATGCAAAAGGGCGATCAATTGCGCGCCGAATTAAATCTGGACGCATTGATTGTCACCCGTAGTGAAAAGGGCATGGTGTTATTCCAGCGTGATCAGGAACCCTTTATCCAGCCGACGCGTGCGCGCGAAGTATTCGATGTAACCGGTGCCGGTGACACCGTGATCGCCACGCTGGCGACATCGCTGGCCGCTGGCTGCGATATGGTCGAAGCGATTCAGTTGTCTAACCTGGCCGCCGGCATCGTCGTCGGTATCGTCGGAACTGCAACGCCGACGATTCGTGGCATCCAGGCCGAAATGCTGCGTCATACCCCGTTGGAAAGGGGGGTCATCGAACGCAAGGACTTGATCGAGTCGATGCAAAAGGCGCGCGATGCCGGAGAGAAAATAGTAATGACCAATGGTTGTTTCGATATCCTGCACGCCGGGCATGTGTCCTATCTGGCGCAGGCCGCCGAACTTGGCGACCGGCTCATTGTTGCGGTCAACTCTGATGACTCGGTTAAACGTTTAAAAGGGGCCGATCGTCCGATCAACAGCCTGATGCAACGCATGGCGGTTTTATCCGCGCTGGAAAGTGTTGACTGGGTGGTCTCTTTTGATGAAGACACCCCGCAACAGTTGATCAATGAATGTACTCCGGATGTGCTGGTCAAGGGTGGAGACTACCGCGTTGAAGATATCGCCGGAGCTGACACTGTGCAGGCTGGCGGCGGTTCGGTGCAGGTACTCAGTTTTGTCGACGGCCTTTCCACCAGCGCCGTTATCGATGCCATTAAAAAGAAGGTTTAAATCATGATTGTAGTCACCGGAGCCGCGGGTTTTATCGGAAGCAATATCGTCAAGGCATTGAATGCTGCAGGACGCAGTGACGTGCTAGCCGTCGATGATTTAACCGAAGGGCGCAAAATTTTTAATCTGGCGGATTGTGAAATAGCCGATTACGTGGATAAGGACCGGTTCATCAATTCGATCGAAATGGGCGATTACGGCGATCAAATCGAAGCGATTTTTCATCAGGGCGCCTGTTCATCGACGACCGAGTGGGATGGCCGATTCATGATGGACAATAATTACGAATATTCCAAAACCTTGCTCCACTACTGCCTGCAACACGGGACTCAATTTTTATATGCCTCTTCAGCCTCGGTTTACGGCGGCGGCAGTGAATTTGTCGAAAAACGCGAAGTCGAGCGGCCTTTGAATGTTTACGCCTATTCGAAGTTTCTCTTTGACCAGTACCTGCGACGGCTGGATACGAGTGCCTGCCAGGTAGTTGGCTTGCGCTATTTTAATGTTTATGGCCCGCGCGAACAGCACAAGGGCGAAGGCTCGAGTGTCGTCTTTCATTTCAATAACCAGTTGCAGGAAACAGGGGTCTGTCGATTATTCGAAGGGACCGATGGCTACGAAGATGGCGGCCAGCTGCGTGACTTCGTCAGCGTAGACGATGTCGTCAAAGTGAATCTGTGGCTACTGCAAAATAAACAGATCAGTGGAATTTTCAATTGTGGCAGTGGCCGTGCGCAAAGCTTCAAGGATGTCGCCAATGCGGTAATAGCCTACCAAAAACAGGGTCGGATCGAATATATCCCGTTTCCGGATAAGCTCAAGGGGGTTTACCAGAGCTTTACCCAGGCCGACATGAGTAGTTTGCGCGCGGCGGGTTATAACGAAGCATTTAAAACCGTGGAAGAGGGCGTGCCGGATTATCTTGCCTGGCTGGAAACCAATCGCTTTTAAAGCCATTAACGACGCATAGACAGCGCTTCGCTTTTCGGCAATTCAGAGCAGCACTAGAACGCTTGCAACCATCACGTTTTTAACACGACCCGAACGGGAGTCCAATTTACATGTTACGCAAAGCCATCGGTTTGATGATTATCCTTGCCGCTATCATTCAAAGCCTGTCCATACTGGCTGACTTCTGGCGTTACCCCGATAGCCTGGAAACCCTCCTCAGTGCTAACTGGGCTCTGCTCCTGTTGATCGTGATTGAACTGATACTGGTAAAGAATCTACCTGCTGACCGGAAAATGGGCTTCGGCAAAGGCCTGTCGGTTGCGCTGATCGCCTTCATCGGTAGCCTGACATCGGCTTATCTGGCAACGGTTATCTATGTTGACTATCGCCTGCCCGGTCGCGATTACAGTGACGTTTACCAAAGCTGTTTCAAGGTTTGGGCCGCGCGCGGCCTGGTTACCGAAGGGCCGGATATCACCCCGGGAGGCACCCAGAATTCAATCGAGAGTATTGCGCTTGCCTTTGCCGAAGGGGCTTCGGGCACCGAAGTCGATGTCTTTTTCGATACTGACCGTGGCGAGTTTATCGTTTCGCATAACTACCCCTATCTGCTCAAAAACGGTGAAATTCTTACCCTGGAGCAACTGTTCGAAGCCACCGGTGAGCAGGCCTATTTCTGGATCGATTTTAAAAAAATACGCCACCTTGATGACGAACAACTGCGCCAGTCTGTAGCCGAACTCACCCGCATCAGCAACAGTGGAACGCTGAAATCGCGCATTTACGTCGAAGGGGAAGCCCCCTTCAGCCTGGCCGCCTACCGCGATGCCGGCTTCCAAACTATTTTCGATACCCATCCTGAAGCGCAAAGCAGTCCCTTTAGCTCCTTCATGCTGAATGTTTATAAGTCGGCTTTCTACTTCGGTGATTACAGTGTAATGGGGATGAATTATGGCCGCATCGATGATCCCATTTACGGCGAGCGCGCTGGTCAGCTACTCGCTGGAATTCCAGTGTTTGTCTACCACGTTGACGATGATGCCGAAACGCTCGAAAACTTATCGAAAATGGATTCGGTGCGAGTCATTCTGGTGGAAAACCACAGCCTGAATCGCTACCGTCTGAATGGCTGTGCGGGCAACGAATAAAACAGGATCAGTACGAGCTGTGGCTCAAATTTAAACCGGGATTGCTGATTACTAGTCTTTGTTGAATAGTTTTAGATCGTTAATCATTGCTTGTAACTGCGCCTGCGCAAACTCTGGGCTTAAACGTGCAAACCAGGGCGCATCGTCGACACCCTTACTCAGCTTACTGCTGATCGCCAGCCATTCGCTTTCATTCAGTCCCAGAGCATCGCCGGTATCAATCGCCTTGAATCGCGGATTATGCCAGGGCACCCAGGTCCACTTATTGCTCGCCGGCGAGACGATGGCAAATGCGGGAACATTGAGTGCCTGCGCGATATGCCGGGGACCGGTATCGTTTCCGACATAGAGCGAGCAGTGCGAAAACACCGCGGCGAGTTCGCGAATGCTGGTCGTACGCAGGTTATCGAAAACATGCGCCTGTATGCTTTCGTCGACCAACGGCTTTAACTGTTTGCTGTAGCTTTCTTCGCCGGGACCGAAAAACACCAGTATCTGTACACCGAACGCTTCGATCAGCCAGGAAGCGATTCGGGCAAAATAATCAATCGGCCATTGTTTGTAATCGTCACGCGAATTGATGCCAAGAGCAACAATCGGACGTGACAGGTCAAGGCCGGAGCCGGTGAGATTTTCCTGCGCTGCGGCGCTCTCGGAATCACTCAACCATAAGCGATAATCACGGCTGCTGACCTTGACCGATAATGGGGCCAGCAAGGAAAAGCGCAAATCCATGGTATGCCCATCCCCCGAAGGTTGATCTGGAAAAGGGAAGGGAACCTGGTCGGAATGGGCATAGCGCCAGGGAAACTTGTTCAAGCCTATACGCCGCGACGACAGTGAAAACAAACAACACAGCAGGCCGACCACCTGTCCTTGCATATTGACAATAGCATCGTATTTTTTGGCCCGGATATAGCACAGCGTTTTTAAAATATAGCCCAGCTTATTGCGTTCGCTTTTCTTGATTTCAATGATTTCGCTGATGTTGGGGTTGCCCCTGACCACACCCGCGCAATAATCCATGGTCAACATGTCCACTTCGGCCGCCGGATAGTTTTCCTTGAGCGTATTGCACAGTGCGGTCGATAACATAACGTCACCGATATCGCGAGTCTGAATTACCAGATATTTCATCTTATGCCGCTTGCCATCCTGCTATTCAATTAAGTATTTCTGTTCCCGATAAGCATACATCGGCCACAGTAAATGCGAGCGCGCAATGTCGCCAAGCACTGGGTCGAGCGTGGTTTCGACAAGCTCTCGGTCGATGTAGTCAAATTGTCGGGGTTCTTTTTGCGGCATTTGCACGATAATCCGGTCGCCCAGGCGATAGGCATGATTGTTACCGTATTGCATCAAAGCCCGCCCCGGAAAACTGTCCGGAATTCGGCGCAGGTTGTGCCCGATCATCGGATGCGAGCTGCTGATGCCGAGGTAGTCGAGCAGGGTCGGCGCAAGATCGATCTGGCTGGCTACCTTGTCGTAAACCGCGGGTTCGACCCCGGGGCCGATGAGCAGGCCGGGAATATGAAATTTATTAATCGGGACGAGGGAGGCACCAACCACTCGCGTATCGTGGTCGGAAACAATCAGGAAAAAAGTATTGTCCCAGTAGGGCTGGGTGCGGGCCTTGTCGAAGAATTGCCCGACCGCATAGTCGGCGTATTTGACCGCATTATTGACCGTGTGCTTATCATTGTCGTGGAGCGATATCGTGTTGTCCGGGAACTCGAAGGGTGAGTGATTGCTCGACGAAAATGCCAGTATAAATTTTGCTGACGCCTGATCCCGCAATAGCTCCTCATCGAGCCGGTTTAACAGGTCTTCGTCGGAGACACCCCAGGTGCCGCGAAATTTCGGGTCGGCGTAGTCCTTATCGTTGGTAACCCGGTCGAAACCGTTCGCCAGGAAAAAACCGGCCATGTTATCGAAGTGACTTTCGCCACCGTATAAAAAGTGCGTGTTGTAATTATTCTGTTTGAGAATACTCGCCAGGGTAGAAAAGCGCTGTTGCGCGAGCCCCAGCTTTAACACGCTGCGCGATGGCGAAGGCGGAAAACCGGTGATTATCGCCTCCAAACCGCGCGCCGAACGCGTTCCGGTTGAATATAACCGGGTGAACCACAGGCCTTCGTCGGCGAGGCTGTCGATTTCGGGGGTGACCCCGACGCCACCGAGTTTGGCGGAAAAACCCGCTCCCAGGCTTTCCTGTAAAATGATGACCAGGTTAAAAGGGTTGTCGGCCTTAGCTACCGTTTGACGATGCCAGGTCGAGGTTTCGTCGGGCACGAAGTCAGATGCGTCGATAAACGAGTGCTCGCGGACCAGCCTGACTATCTGTTGATCGGGCATTTCGCCGTATTCAGAACTGGACGAATTCTCGTGGCGCAGGTTATAGGCCGCGGTCAACACCGTATAGGCCGAGCTCAAGCCGAGCTTATTAACCAGTTGGTCATTCGAAAAAGCGGCGGTGCTCGCATTTGCCGGGCGATGATCAAAACTGGATCGGGCACCCACGACAAAGATAAACAGGAACAGGGGCAGTAATAAAACGCGCAACAATACCGGCCAGGGTTTGATATCAGCGATGATGCGCCGATTGAATTTCAACAAGTAGGCGACCAGCATGGCAAGCAACGCCATAGCCGCTAAAAAGTGCCAGGGATACTCGAGCACCGACGTTCTGATGATGACCAGTGGCGTTTCCAGGTACTCAAAGTAAATGCGATTGGGCCGGGTATCATACTGGTCGATAAAAGCGGGAGTGCTCAGTTCCATAAACAGAATAAAAATGCTGCTCAGCGTAAACCAGGCCAGACAGAGGTTAACAAGCCATTTTTCCAAACGCGGAGTGGCCGGTAAAAACAACAGCAGCAGCGCGGGAATAAGCCAGAACAGGCAGGCGACGATAATGTCAAAGCGTAAACCATAAAGCATAATCGTGAGTAAATGATCGATGCTGCCGACCCGGTCGAACAGCCACAGGCTGAGCGCCAACCGGGACAGTGATAACAGGCCTAACAGGAGCAGGCTGTATCGAATCAGGGGGTAGATCGGCCAGGCCTGAATTAATGGTTTGATTTTCATTTGCGATAACATGGTTTATAAAGGGGTGGTTTAAAAGTGATCACCGGGTCAGGGGTTAAGGCCGACCTGGTCGGAAATTTGAATACTAAGCAATTCGTTTGAATCGTTTCTATTCGAGATTCAACATCGATTATGAATAGAGAGTTGTAGGATCGCTTAAAAACACACTTTGAAGGAAACCTTAGCGGCAATACCAGCCAATTCAAAACGGCGGCTTGAAGTATAAACATCCGCCAATGCTATGGGAAGTTTTGGCGCAGGCACGCCGATAAAATGGGTGCTGAATCGGGCAAATTGGCTCTTTTACGCCAGATTGTTTCCGACTCAGCCAGTTTTAACACAGAGCAGCCATCTGAGTGGTTTTTCAATTTCGATAAATGACGGGCGATTGTGCGCCTATAATCAGTTGAATATGTCGCTAAACTCTGACCTGGTTAGACTGAAACCACAGATCTTGCTGAAATTCTGCTATATATTCACCATACTTTAGAATTCCTGACTGACAACAGCCATACCGTTCGGGGACCCGCTATCAAACGACCAATTCGACTCATTGCTCTGTTCTGCCTGCTAACCTTTGGCGGTGTTGTTGCGGCCGCTGACTATAGTTTACCCGGTGATATCGGCAGTGCGCCTTTGCCAATTGCGGTGGCAGTGGGTCAAGCTTCAGCTGCACCGGTGACCTCGACATTGACGATGATGATACGGTGGTGCTAACCGGGGATGTGACGCTATCGGTCGCAGACGAACTCAAAATTGGTAAGGACGTCGATATCAGTAACAGCGGCTTCGTATTGATTTTTAACGTCAACGGTAAAGCCGAAATCGACAAAGGCAGTTCGGTTAGCGCCGACATAAACAGCAATGATAAAATCAAACTTAAGGAAGGTGTTCAGTTTACCGGAAATATCAATAGCGCCGAGAAAGTCGATATCAGTAAAGAAACAATAGTAGTCGGCGATGTCACCGCCGGTGGCGAATTAAAAATTAACGACGCTTCGGTTGTCTTCGGAAACTGTAGCCCAACCCATCCGCGATGCACCGGTTCTGGCCTGGGGAGTATGTGTACGATTACCCAGATCGGTACCGGTGGTGAAGAATTCCGCGGAATTTCCGGAAGTAGCGATAGTAATGTCATTGCCGCGGGTAAAGACGGTAGCCTTTACCATTTCGACGGTAGCGATTGGAACAAACACGCTTTTACCTCGGATGAAGATTTAAATGATGTTGAAGTGGTTAATGACAGCCTTGCTTACGCAGTGGGTAAAGACGGTAAGGTCATAGCATACGACGGTACTAATTGGAGTACATTGCCGGTACCTGTTGACGAAGATTTATTCGGCGTCTGGGCCGCCTCCAGCAGCGAAGTCTGGGTGGTAGGTAAGGACAATACGCTGTATCTGTGGAATGGTTCAAGCTGGACAGATATGTCCGGAGTCGGGCAGGCGAATGTCGACAACGGAGAAGATCTTACCGATATCTGGGGCGGCGCGACTTACCAGTATTCGCTGGAAAAAGACGGTGACCTTTACCGCTATGCTCGACCTTCCGGGCCCTGGAGCAAGATCAGCGCCTGTGGTGATCCTACCGTTGACCTGGAAGCCGATGATATCTGGGGCGACAATTCCGGAAAAATCTATATAGCCGCCGAGGATAAGGATGACGATGAAGCCAGCGTATTTTTATTCAACGAAGCGACCAATAGTTGCTCGAAAGTGTTTGGCACCGATACCGAAAAAGAAGCCTTTGGTATCTCGGGTAATGGCAGTACTGTTTATGCGGTTGGTAAAAAAGGCCTTGTTCTGGATAACAGCTCGGGTAGCTGGGAGGAAAGCTTCAAGGGATTTGACGACTTTCTGGACGTCTGGGTGTCGAGTAGCGGAACCCCTTATTACATCGGCAAAGACGGTTATGTGACTACCTGTACTTCTTCTAGTCCGGCGCTCGATCATTTCCGCATTGTGCCCGGTTCAATCAGTGCCAGCACCTGTTTGCCGAATACAATAACGATAACCGCGGAAGACATCGACGATATCCCGGTTGTCGATTACTTCAACACGATCGATATCAGCGTTTCAACCAATCACGGTAACTGGAGTATCGATACCGCCAACGGCAGCCTGTCGCCGAATCCGGATAGCGATGACAACGGGGCGGTAAGCTACGAATTTATCGCCGCCGATGCGTCAAGCATAAGGTTGGATTTGACCAATACCCATGCGGAAACCCTGGACATCACCATCTATGATGCAATCGATGACATAACGTCAACCCTGGCTGGGGTTAGCGTTAGCCAGAATATATTTGTTATCACCGCTGATCCAATTCAAATTGCCGGGCGCCCGCAGGCGATGACGGTCGCGATGTGGACCGATGATACCGCCAACAGTGGCAGCTGGGGCATCGATACCAACTACAATAACCCGGCGCAAAGCCTGCTTGCCAGTGTCGAGCGATCGGGCGTTTTGCCGGGCGCTAATGCACCCACTATTCAAGGCGACGCCATTGTTGATGCGCCAGGCACTACCCTGATCACACTCGATTTTTCGACCACATCCGTAACCCCTCCGGGGGTAGCCAGTTTTAGTCTAAACACCAGCGATGTCGGCCAATACATTTTAAATATGGTAGATACCAGCTACGTTCACTCGAGCGACCCGATTTCGTCCTTGACCGTTCCCGGAAGTTCGCCGCTGTTAACGGTTAGGCCATTCGGCCTAGCGGTGACTGATATTATTGCTGGCGCTACCGCTAATCCGGGGGCCCCGATAGCGACCTCGCCGACAGGGACTATATTCACCAGCGCCGGCGGTGCATTTTCGGTAACGG
>JBLHOA010000096.1:0-11147 GCA_047622345.1 Gammaproteobacteria bacterium
CATCAGGAAGACTCTGCCAAAACTGAGCTCGATCTCGAAGGGCGCATATTACGCGACAATACCTTTGGCGATATCGAAGAAGATGCGCTACGCCGCGACTTCACGGTGAATGCCCTCTACTACGATATCGACGACTATTCGATGCTGGACTACGCGGGTGGGTTGAACGATATTGATCAGCGCCTGCTGCGCCTGATTGGCGACGCCGAAACCCGTTACCAGGAAGACCCGGTACGAATGCTCCGGGCTATCCGCTTCGCCGCTAAATTAAATTTCGAAATTGAAACAACGGCCGCCGACGCTATTTTCAGTTGCGGTCAATTGCTCAGCGCAATTCCAGCGGCCCGATTATTCGATGAAACGGTCAAGCTGTTTCACTCGGGTTGCGCAGTACGGATTTTCGCCTTATTGCGGAAGTTTGACCTGTTGCAATACCTGATACCGGCACTGGACGCGTGGATTAAAGATGAACCTCAGGAGTCGATGCTGGACTTTATCGATCAATCGCTGGTCAATACTGATACCCGGGTAAATACCGGCCAGCCAGTTTCTCCGGCCTTTATTTTTGCAGTTTTGCTGTGGCCGGTGGTTCAACAGTCGGCCGAGAAACTGTGCTCGGATAAAAAATCGATGATCCCCGCACTGGCTCAGGCCGGGGAAGCGGCGATGAAACGCCAGGTTCAACAGATTTCAATTCCGCGTCGTTTTAGTCAAATGTCGCGCGATATCTGGACTGCCCAGCCCCGATTTCACCGGACCCAGGGGAAACAGCCCGAACGCCTGCTCGCTTATCCTTCGTTTCGCGCCGCCTATGATTTCATGTGTATCCAGGCGATGGTCGGGCTGGCACCTTATAAGTTACTGCGCTGGTGGACCGATTTTCAGATCGATAATCCAGCCCCGTCACACAGCAAGCCCGAGCGAAAAAATACCCGGCGTAGACGCCCGCGACGAGATGCCAGCTGAAGAAGTTTTTATTGCGATTGGTAGCAATATCGGCGATTCGATTACCATCGTCGAGCAATCGTTGGACGATATTTCAAATATTAATCATTGCCGCCTAATCGACCATTCCTCACTGTACTGTTCCGAAGCGGTCAGCGACATTGATCAAGCCGAATACATCAATGCCGTCGCTAGAATTGAAACGACGTTGGAACCCCTGGCGTTATTACTTGAACTCCAGGCCATCGAACATGCCTATTATCGGCGGCGCGATTCGGAACTGAAATGGGCCCCCCGAACACTCGATCTCGATATCATTTTATTTGCCAATCGAACCTTAAACGATAGTCATCTGATCATTCCCCATGCTGAATTCCATCGGCGCCTGTTTGTACTGCTGCCATTGCTGGAAATTTCCGGCGATCGATATATTCCCGGTCATGGCAGCCTTCAGTATCTAGTCGAGCACGCGCCGAAAATAGCCATGCAAAAACTGGACACTTCCGAGCACCATGGCTGATCAGTTCCGCTATATCGTTGTTGAAGGACCCATCGGTGTAGGCAAAACCAGCCTGGCAACCAGACTGTCGAAGGAATACGGCGCCGGCATACTGCTGGAAAAGGCCGAGGAAAACCCCTTCCTGGCTAACTACTATAAAAACCCGCGACAGTTCGCACTTTCGACACAGTTGCACTTTTTACTGCAGCGCGCACAACAGGTGCAGGAATTCCGCCAGAGCGACATGTTTCAGCGCACTCAGGTAGCCGATTTTATGATTGAAAAAGATCGCCTGTTTGCGGAATTGACCTTGGAAATCGATGAACTGGCCCTGTACGAGCAAATTTACCAACATTTAACACTCGATGCCCCGAAACCCGACCTGGTGATCTATCTGCAAGCGCCGTTAGACGCATTACGCGATCGAATTATCCAGCGCGGCATCGAATATGAGCAACAAATTCGCGACGATTACCTGCTTCGCCTGTCGGAATCCTATACCCGTTTTTTCCATGATTATACCGACAGTGCATTGTTGACCATTAATACTCAGGCTATTGACCCGATCAACAATCAACACGACTATGAACAGATTCTGGATAAAATAAATAATATCCACTGTGGACGCCATTATTTCAATCAGTCATCATTTGCCTACTAAACTATTGTTGGTGCTATGTACATTCCCAAACCCTTAGATGACAAGGTCACCATTCCCTTGCTTAAAAAGCTCAAACAACAGGGTGAGAAAATTGCCTGTCTGACAGCCTACGATTACAGCTTTGCGCGTGTGCTCGAAGGCTGCGGGGTTGAAGTGGTGCTGGTTGGTGACTCACTTGGCATGGTCATTCAAGGTCACGATACCACCATACCGGTGACTCTGGATGAAATCGAATACCACGGTCGTGCCGTGGCAAAAGGTCTTGAGAACTCGATGCTGATGCTCGACATGCCCTTTGGTTCGCTTAATTCGCCGCAACAGGCGCTCGATCACGCCAGCGCGTTATTAAAGAAAACTCAGGCGCAGGTGGTCAAACTCGAAGGCGGAGTGACTCAGCTTAAAACGATTGAAACCCTGTCAAAATTTGGCATAGCGAGTTGTGCTCATCTTGGTCTTCAACCCCAAATGGTGAATAAGCTCGGCGGCTACCGGGTACAAGGAAAAGCAAAGAGTGCCGCCGATGAAATGATCAGCACTGCGCAGGAGCTGCAACAGGCCGGTGCCGATATACTACTACTGGAGTGTGTCCCCGCTTCATTGGCTGCGGAAATCACTGCGATACTGGAAATACCGGTGATCGGTATTGGAGCCGGACCCGATGTCGATGGCCAAATCCTTGTTTTACAGGACATTCTTAATATTACCGAAGGCAAAAAACCGAAATTTTCGAAAAATTTCATGCAAGGTCAGAACAGTATACAGGCCGCAATCAGTCGCTATGTCAGCGAAGTGAAGCGCGGCCAGTTTCCCGAAATTGCGCATAGTTTCAGCTAATGTATCAAGCCACCTCGGTTACCGAACTGCGCCAGTATGTACAACACTGGAAGGACCATGCACAATCGATTGCCTTAATACCGACCATGGGAAATCTTCACCAGGGCCATCTATCGCTAATCGAAAAAGGTCAGTCCTTAAGCGACCGCAGCATTTGCAGTATTTTTGTCAACCCGATGCAATTCGGCGCCAACGAAGATTTTAATCATTACCCGCGAACCCTCGACGCCGATCTCAAATTATTAGAAGAAATCGGCTGCGACCTGGTTTATCTGCCCAGTGCCGCCGAATTGTATCCCGAAGGTCTGGATAAAATCAGCCATGTGCAGGTGACCGATTTAACCGACCACTACGAAGGGGCTCATCGGCCCGGGCATTTTACCGGTGTCGCCACCATTGTTTTAAAATTGTTCAATATCGTAAAACCGGATGTTTCTATTTTTGGGAAAAAGGATTTTCAGCAGTATCGCGTGATCAGAAAAATGGTCAGCGACCTGAACCTGGATGTTCAGATAATCGGGCAGGAAACTACCCGCGAACCATCGGGGTTGGCGACAAGCTCGCGAAATCAATATCTCGACGACCAGCAAAAGCAGCAGGCGGCATTAATTTATCAGCTACTGCGGCAGGCGGCGGGCAGAATTAACAATGGCGAACGTGACTTCAAACGAATTGAATCCGAGGCCAAACAGGCGCTAGAACAATCCGGGTTTAAAGTCGATTACTGTTGTATCTGCGATAGTGAAACATTGCTCGAAGCCGAACCGGGTGATCGAAACCTGGTTATTCTGTTAACGGCGGAACTCGGCTCGACCCGGCTACTGGACAATATTGAAGTGTCATTATGGTAGCGCCTGGCCTGCGCTGGAAATAGACCAGAGCGCAATGGTAGCTACCCGGTGTTTTTTCTACCGGTAAAGATCCCTCATCTGGTCAATGCGTTCGCTAATCTTATTTCGCAACCCCTCCGGTTCCAGTACTTCGACTTCAGCGCCATATTTCAAAATATCCATTAACAGCTCGGTGTCCTGGCTATAGGGAACCTCTAAAACATACCCGCCTGCGGCGTCGTAATGGCTTTGCTGATCGGGATGCCAGGTTTCACGGGAAACCCAGCGCGCAATTTCCGGCTGAAAGCGCAATACCACCCGATTCGTAGCCGCTCCTGAAAAAATGCCGTATCCGCTTTCCAGTTCCAGGTTTAAATCGGCTTCATCAACTTCAATCGCAATTTCGGTCGTCGTTCGCAGCGCCTGAATGGCATCGATGGAAAAACTGCGCAGCCCGTTACGCAGGTGACACCAACCATCGAGATACCAGTTATCGCGATAGTAGATGAGACGTTGCGGCGAAACCCGGCGCTCACTGCTACTGTCGGACTGGCGGCTATAATAGGTTAAATCCACCGATTTCCGGGCTAGCAATGCCTGGCAAAGCGTTTGAAAAAATTCGCTTCGATAAGGCTTCGCCGCCAACGGCATAATGCGGATACGACGCGATATTTCATCGACGCTATGATCTCCCTCATCGAGCATCATACGAATGCGCGAACGCAGCGGTTCAATGTGGCTCGACAGCACCCCCGGTTGCAAATTTTCCAGCAGCGCATCCATGCTCAACAGAGCCTGAATCTCGCTCGTATTAAACCAAAGCCCCGGTAGTTGAAATTGAGGTTGACCTGCCTCGATCTGATAGCAATATCCACGGCGTTCCGGATCCCAGATGATCGGTGCGGCAAGTCGATCACGGAGGTATTCGAGGTCGCGTTTAAAGGTAGCGGGGGATACTTCCAGGGCATCCAGGAATTGACTGCGGGTAACCACTTTTCGATTACAGAGCATTTGATCGATTAAATGAAATCGTTCGGTTCGATCCATTATTTTTCTCTTTAAATATGTAGCTCACTCTATGAGCCACCATGCTCGCTATGATAGCACGATCAAATTTCAGGAGAATGCTATGTCGTGGTTAAATCTGGCTTTATTTAAGTTATCCGCCTATTGCCGCTGCCGGGTTATTAATGGCCCTGATGACAAACCATACCTCGAGCGTTATCACTTAATGCGCCTGCCGTTTGGCTATCGAGTGTACTTGCATCGATTTGTCGCCAGCGACCCGGGTCGGGGGTTACACAACCACCCCTGGAACCATGCTTTGTCGGTAGTGCTATGGGGCAGCTACGAGGAAACCCGAATGAGCCCGGCAAACAACGACAACCGCCTGGTTAAGCGACAGGTTAAGGCCGGCCGATCCAATTTTATTGATGGCTCGATATTTCATCGCATCAACCTTGAGCCCAACCGCGAGTGCTGGAGTCTGTTCATCCATGGGCCGAAGGCAAAAGACTGGGGGTTTATGCAGCAAAAAACCTATCGGGGTCACAACCTGCTGATCCATCAACCGAGTAACCCGCTGTGGTGGAAACAGGCCAGTCGCCCCGTACACGCGCCCGAAATGCGCTTCCCATGTGCTATTAAGCCTCGCAGTCAGTCAGCAATCGAGTTAAACCGGATCGGCTGACCGATTATTTTAAAAAGCTGGCGTGATATTCAAAATGGCTATCGATGAAGGAGGAAATGAAGTGATAACTATGATCGTAGCCTGGCTGCATACGGATAGTACAGGCCTGCCCGGCTTGCTCGCAGGCCTGGCTGAAGTTTTCAGGTAACAGCTGCCCTTCGTGCAAAAACTCATCGGCCTCCCCCTGCTCGATCAATATGTCGTTTACACGAGCACCATTTTTGACCAGACAGGTGGCATCAAAGGCCTCCCAGCTCGAACGATCGTCACCCAGATAGGCCAAAAAACAGCCTTTACCCCAGTCACACATCACCGGGTTGGCAATCGGTGCAAATGCCGATACCGAACGATAAGCCCCAGGGTTTTTCAACGCGCAAATCAGCGCGCCATGTCCACCCATAGAATGACCGGAGATCGACTTCACCCCGGCAATTATCGGCAACGTAGATTCGATTAAGGCGGGTAACTCCTGAGTGACATAGTCATACATTTGAAAGTGCGGTGCCCAGGGGGGTTCAGTCGCATTGACATAAAAACCCGCCGCCTGGCCGAGGTCATATCGGTCGGGCTCATCGGCAACATCTTCGCCGCGCGGGCTGGTATCAGGGAAAACGATAGCAATGCCATGTTGGGCGGCAAATCGCTGCATCCCCCCTTTCGATCGTGCATTGTCGTCGTTGCAGGTAAGCCCCGACAGCCAGTACAGTGCGGGCACACTGCCGCTTGCGGCCTGCGGAGGCAGATAAACCGAAAAGGTCATTTCACAATGACACACACTCGATTGATGCGTGTAGCGATTTAAATATCCACCGCTTTCCTTAATGCTTTCTATTTCTTTCAAAATGGCTAATCGAAAGTGATTATAGATTTAATACTTTTACCTTCATGCATTAAATCAAAGGCTTTATTGATGTCTTCCAGAGGCATTCTATGGGTAACCAGGCTATCGAGCTCGATATTACCACCCATGTATTGTTCGACCAGTCCGGGTAGCTCGGTACGCCCTTTAACCCCGCCAAAAGCGGTTCCGATCCATCGGCGCCCGACGACCAGATTAAAGGGCCGTGTTTTGATTTCTTCGCCCGCGGCGGCAACCCCAATTATTGTCGATACACCCCAGCCCATCGCGGTACATTCGAGTGCATCGCGCATGACGTTTACGTTACCGGTACAATCGAAAGAATAATCGACTCCACCCCCGGTCATTTCCTGGATAAATTCAGGTATCGATCCGCCGACGTCTTTCGGGTTGACGAAATCAGTGGCGCCGAGTGCTTTTGCCATTTCCCATTTACCCGGATTAATATCGATCGCAATTATACGCTCGGCTTTCGCCATTACCGCACCCTGGATGACCGATAATCCGACCGTTCCCAGACCAAACACGGCGACGCTCGACCCGGCTTCAACTTTAGCCGTATTGAGTACTGCGCCAATTCCTGTGGTGACGCCACAACCCAGCAAACAGGCCATTTCGAGCGGCGCGGCCGGGTTGATCTTGGCCAGCGCAATTTCGGGTACTACGGTGTATTCGGAAAAGGTAGAGCACCCCATGTAATGGTAAATTTCTTTACCGTTTTGCGAAAATCGACGCGTTCCATCGGGCATAAAGCCCGTCCAGATGGTACCGGCAATCGACTGGCACAGGTTAGATTTGGTGTTATTGCAATGGGGGCAGCTAGACTCACCGCACTCGGGAATGTAAAGCGGAATGACATGATCGCCCTGCTTCAGCGTTTTAACACCGGGACCACATTCAACGACTTCACAACCCCCTTCATGACCGAGGATGGCGGGGAATTCGCCCTCCGGATCTTCGCCGGATAATGTAAAAGCATCGGTATGGCAGACTCCGCTCGCATGCACCTTTAACAACACTTCGCCTTCGCGTGGGCCAGCGACTTCTACTTCCTCGATTTGCAGGGGCTTTTTCGGCTCCCAGGCTACGGCTGCTCTACATTTCATCGTTAAACTCCTTAACTTTATATTTGTTGAATTTCTCGGTGCAGCCTAAATAGATTAAAGAGCTGAGTCAAGAAACCCGCGGGAAATCAAACTACCCGAAAAAATAATGAATTTTTCAGAATAATCGTGCTCAAAGCACTATCGAATTTATCGGATAAAGACATGCAATTTATACCGAAGCGAAAAACACGGATACTGATACTGGTCGTAATACTGGTCGGTTCCGCGAGCTATCAATTTTCAAACGCCGCAGGACAAACCAATGGTTTTGACCTGAGCAATGCGACCTTACCCAGCGCCGAAATTATGCATGGTGGTCCACCACGCGACGGCATACCCGCGCTTTCAAACCCTAAATTAATTAAGCCGGGCCAGGCCGATTATCTGTCCGACGGCGACCGCATTGTTGGCATCACCATTAACGGACAATCGCGGGCCTACCCGATCGGTATTCTCAACTGGCATGAGATCGTGAACGATAAAATCGATAACCAGTCGTTTGCTATAACCTATTGCCCACTGTGTGGAACGGCGGTCGCTTTCGATGCCAGCATCAATGGACAAGTCACCGAATTCGGCGTGTCCGGGTTGCTCTATAACAGCGATGTGCTGCTTTACGATCGCCAAACCGAATCCCTGTGGTCGCAAATTATGCAACAGTCGATAGCGGGCAAACGCGTCGGACAAAAATTGCGTGCCATCCCTATCAGCCATACCAGCTGGCGCGACTGGCTCAATAAACACCCGAATACCCTGGTCATGTCTGACGACACCGGATTTTCCCGTGACTATCAGCGAGACCCCTACTCGGGCTATGAAACCTCGCGGTCGACTTATTTTGCGGTCAACAATCAGGCTCCGGACAACTACCACCCTAAAGAACTGGTGATGGGTATAGAGGTTGAAGGGGTTTACAAGGCCTACCCTTTCGTTGAAATGGAGCAGGCAGGCCGACCAACTTTTACTGACACCGTCAACGGGCGTGAACTGGTGTTTAACTGGGATAGTCGTAACAGGGCTGTCACTGTTTTCGACACCTCCGGTAAACAGCTAGCCGGCATACAGGGCTTCTGGTTCGCCTGGTTTGCCTTTCATCCGGAAACCAGTGTTTTTAAGGCCTCCGACCTGTAACCACACCAGATAGAGTTTGCGCCGATAAGTCCTGTGTCGATCCCCATCAGGAAATTTACCTACGGAAACTCTGATTAATTCGGAGTTTCCCTTAGGCTAGGCCACATCCCTGTGGATCACATTTTTTGCTTTTCCGTCCTCTGACCATTCAGAGCCCGCCTCAGGGCGCCTACTCCATGGTGTCCCGGGCTAGACCGAAACGTCGGACCGCCGGGAATGAATTGTTCAGAGGTTACATCAGTTCAGTTGGAGTTAACCTGCGAGGAATACACTTTGGCTCTCGCTGTTAACGGCTTTATGTGACAAAATCTTTTGATTTTCCAGTTTCTCTTGCGACGCATATCCTTATTACCCATTGTCGGTCTGCTCCCTGCCCTGCTGCTCACCCCAGACCGGGCTAACTCTGCCGAATGGGGTTTATGCCGAACCCCTGACTTCGAATATCTGAAACCCGACGATTTATCCGAAGGCCAATCAAAGCTGGAAGCGCAGACACTCATTAGCAACAATGGCGATCAGGTTTTGCTGAAGGGCGGCGTAATGGTTTTGCGCACGCAGCAAAGCATCCGGGCGGACGAGGTCAACTTAGACAAAATTACCGATCAAATCAAAGCGGTTGGTAATGTGCGCTTTGAGAGCGCCGACTATCGCCTGTCCAGCGAACTGGCCAGCGTCGATAATCGTAACAATACTGCCCTGTTTGAAAACGCTGATTTCACTCTGCCATCACGTCATCTAAGCGGGCAGGCATCCCGCATCGAGAAACTCGATGAATCCCGAAGCCGGTTCAGTGGCCTGACCTACTCCTCCTGTGACCCTCAAAATCTCGACTGGTATTTGCAGGCCAGCGAACTTGAAATTGATGATGAAAGCGGTCGTGGAAGTGCAAAACATACCACCTTGTATTTCAAAGATTTCCCAATTTTTTATCTACCCTATTTTCTATTTCCGGTCGACGACCGCCGCATGTCGGGAATTCTATCACCCGGGCTGGGTTACTCTGACTCACTCGGGGTTAATTTCACTTTGCCGGTTTACTGGAATATCGCCCCCAACTATGACGCGACTATTACTCCAGCTAGTTATGAAAAACGAGGCTTACAGCTGACCACCGAAAATCGATATTTATTTGATCGCAATAATGGTCAGGTCGATCTTTCCTATCTGGACGATAAAGAAACCAAAACCGGCCGCTGGTTTCAACAGTGGCAACACCGCAGCCGCTTCGGCCTGACCAGCAGTATCGATTTACTCGTGGCTGAGGTTTCAGACAACGATTTTTTCGATGAATTTAGTGGTATAGCACCACAATATAACGATACCAGCCATCTCGAGCGCCATGTCACAGTAAATAGTTCGTTCGGAAATTGGTCAGGGAAGATTCATTGGCAAAATTATCAAACTCTGGATACCAGCACTCTGGTCGAAGACCGTCCGTATCAGAGCCTGCCTGCAATCTCTCTGCAACGTCAGACACTGCCACTATACGATTCGCTGACTTTTGATTTTCGGGCCGAATGGGTTGACTTCGAACGCGTCGATAGCGTTGTCGGAAAACGCAGCCACCTGGTACCGCAGCTCAGCTGGCAATCGCGGGACAGTTGGTACTTTATCAAGCCTGCACTGCAATTATCGCTCACTGACTATCAACTTGAAGACAACATCGGGGATGATTCAATCACGCGAAGTATTCCAACCTTCAGCCTGGATAACGGATTAATTTTCGACCGCACCATCGGTGAAGACAAAGGATGGATCCAAACGCTGGAACCTCGATTGTATTTTTTGCACACGCCTTTTGAAGAGCAGGATCAAATTCCGGATTTTGATACCTCGGTTCTTTCCAGTAGTTACAACAACCTGTTCAAGAACAATCGATTTAATGGTAGCGACCGGATTGGAGATGCTAACCAGGTAACTCTGGGCATCAGTAGTCGTTTATTTCGCTCCGAAGACGGCGGCCAACTGATGCACGCCAAGCTCGGACAGATACATTACGCCGAAGACCGCCGGGTAAGCCTGGACGGTGCCGTTGACACTGAACCCAGGTCTGACATGATCGCCGAACTCGACCTGTGGCCGAACGTCAACACCAAAATCACCAGTAGCATTGTTTATTCCGCCGCCAATAACCAGGTCCAGCAGCGTGACATTTCTATTAATTACGCGCGCCGGGGTTTTGCAACCAATTTCGCCTATTATTTTACCGACGCAGAACTTGAACAAGCGCTGGTTTCCATGGTCTATCCTATCAATGAAAGGTGGTCGATGGTTGCCAAGTACCATCAATCATTATTATTTGATAAGCCCGTCGAAAATTTATTCGGGTTAAGCTATGAATCCTGTTGTTGGGGACTTAAAATACTGGCCAGTCAAACCGGTGATGAAGCGCAGGATTTCGCCGAGACCGAAAATGCCGTGTTTTTTGAATTGACGCTTAAGGGCCTTAGCCAGGCCGGAGAGGATATAGACACCCGAATTGCAAACTCGATTCCCGGCTACAGTTCAAACTTTTAACCCTAAATCGTAAACAAATATGTCTGCTGCAAAACCCTTTAATCACCTCTGGCTCCTATTACTAGCCAGCCTTTT
>JBLHOA010000097.1:0-11144 GCA_047622345.1 Gammaproteobacteria bacterium
GAAAATATTGGAAAGCTGAAATGGCAGTGCTGCGCGCGACCAGCCATCGTCAGTGGCCTCGGACCAGACGCGGCCGGGTGACAGGCTGATATCCCAGTAACTGTTTCCGTCCGGGTCGCGCAGCAGGCCGCGCTCGAGCGGAATCAGGTCGCCATCATGGCTGGTGAGCCGCAGGCTGACTGCAGGGAATAGATCGACTGCCTTGCCGTTAATGGTGATATCGCTGTGATTCGAGCGCATCGGGAAAGCGGCAACATCGAGGGCGATTGCCAAACTATGCTTTGCTTCAACGGCGGTTTCATCGGGCAGAAAAGCACCGTTATCGACCTGCTGGTCGAGTTTAGCCTGTTGCAGGCAGTCGTGGGTGAGCTGCAAGCGGACGGTCATATGTGGATTCCTGGCGACAGCTCAATGAATTGAAAATTCCTCCCCGTTAAGGGGAGGGAAGCAAACCGTAATCAAGCCTTGCGGAATAACTCCAGTCGCGGATCACCATTCGGCTTCATCGCCGGAATAACGTCGTCCTGCCAAACCATCGGACGAGGTGGTTGCGTAATCCACAAATAACAGGCGCTGTCGTCGAGCATCTGCTGCAGGTCCATCAGCATTGTGGCGCGCTTGCCATTGTCGGTTTCACCCAGCGCTGCGAAGTGCAGATCGTCAAATTCCTTGCTCTCGAACCATTGCCAGTTCCAGATTCCCGCCTGCGTCGACAATAGCCACTGCGTAGTCCAACTCAGGTCGGGTGGCGCGAGCCAGCGCTGGAACTGCATATCCAGACCTTCTTTGCCCTTGGTTTCAACCAGGCTCCAAAATGAACCGCCTTCATGCGATTCGATTTCGAGATTAACCCCGATGTCGGCCAGATTCGACTGCACAATTTGTGCGGCGGTCATAAAGTCGGTATCGGCTAGCGTATCGAGCGTTATGGTGAGATTGGATACACCGGCGGCTTTAAGGAGCTTTTTAGCACCGGCCAAGTCACGCCCGGCAGGTGCCGCGTCACGATAGCCGAGCAAGCCTTTGGAAACCGGCCCGTGCGCACGTTCGGCAACACCGAAATAAGCCCCTTCTATAATCGCGTCGACATCGATCGCCTTCAGAATGGCCTGGCGCACGCGGATATCAGACAAGCGCGGGCTGGCCTTATTCATCCCCATCCATACGTTGTCGGGCGCGTACTTAAGGTCCATCTTCAAACCATCCGGCATTCTTTTCTGAAACTCCGGCACCACGCTGAGGCTGATGCGGGTGAAATCGAGCTGCCCGGCCTGTACCGCATTTTCGGCGGCTTTTGAATCGGTGATGGGTAGAATTTCAACGGTTTTGAATTGAGCTTTGGGACCGGCGAAACCCTTGTTTGCTTCGAGTACGATGCGCTGTCCGGCTACGTGTTCCTTGATGTAGTAAGCCCCACCCATCGCCGTGGGCTCAAGGGTAAACTTTTTCCCTTCGGCTTGTTCGACGGCCTTCTTGCACACAATGCTACCGGTTGCATAGGGCAGCACAAACCACCAGATTGGCGCGAAAGGTTCTTTCAGATGGATAGTCCCGCTGTACTTATCGTGCACTTCGACATTGTCGAGTAAGGCCCAGTTATCGGCAGTTTGTGCAGCCAGGTCTTTATTCAGATAACGTTCGAACGAGTACTTCACGTCTTCGGCAGTCAGTTCACCATAGCCATTGGTCCACATCGAACCGGGCTTTAATTTGAAATCGATTGTTTTAGCATCGCGCTGGCTGATCGATTCTGCCGAATACAATTCCCATTCCCACTTCGACCCTGCTTTGAAGTTGATCAAGCGCGGAAAAATCGCGTCCATTACCCACAGGTCGGCGGTGTTCTGCCAGAAGCCGGGGTCGATATTAGAGATGTCGCCGGGCGCACGAATAGTGAGTTTATTGCCGGTGGCGGCATAGGTGATTTTTGGGGACAAGCTAGCAAGTGCGACGGCAGCAGATCCACCCAGAAAGCCTCGACGGCTGATAGGACTGTCAATCATGTTGTTCTCCGGTTGTAGAATTATGCTCCTGCTGCCACGCGCTCACTTTAACTTATATTAAGGCGCAGGATTATTACGCTTTTCACTTATATCTTTACGCGATGAAACGTTGTATATCATGAAAATGCAATTTAGTATACGGATCGCAAGCAATGGCAATGCAGCAGAAAAACCGTCCAGGAGTTCCGCTGACATTGCCCGAATTTATCGCTCCTTAATTTACCCGACAAGCTAAATGTAAAGCTCAAGGATTTAGCTGGAAAGCCTATGTGGTTGTACTTTTGCAAACGAATTCTGCTCGGCGTTTTAATCGTTGTGGTAGCGGTGTCGCTGCTTTACACGATGATCCACCTGGTACCCGGCGACCCGGTAAAAACCATACTCGGGCCACGCGCGAGCCCCGAATTGCAGGCACAGATTCGTGAAAAAATGGGGCTTAACGATGCGCTGCCGGTGCAAATCGTCAAGTTTATCGGCCGCGTTGCCACCGGTGATCTGGGCGAAGACGTATTCAAACGAAAGTCGGTTAATACCATCGTTTTCGAACAACTCCCGCACACTATTTACCTGGTTCTCGCCGGCATCGGCTGGGCGATGCTGGTCGGCATTCCGCTCGGTTGTCTGTCGGCCATTTACCGCAACAGTATTATCGACCGGTTGGCCGGTATTCTATCGGTGAGTTGCATCGCCATTCCGACCTTTGTCGTCGCCCTCTACGCGGTGTTGCTGTTTGCGGTCACCCTGAAATGGCTGCCAGCGATCGGCGCCGGCGATGGTGAAACCTTCTCAAGTTATATCAGACATTTGATTTTGCCGGCATTTGCGGTCGGCCTCGGCTGGGTCGGTTATCTGGCTCGCCTGGTGCGCGCATCGATGCTCGAAGTGATGGGCGAAAATCATGTGCGCACGGCGCGCGCCTTCGGCTTGCCCGAAAGAACCATTGTCTTCAAATACGTATTGCGGCTGGCCATTTTGCCCACCATTACCCTGCTTGGCATGGGTATAGGTATTTTGTTATCGAGTGCGGTTTTTACCGAAATTGTGTTTGCCCGGCCCGGCATCGGGCGGCTGATTTATGATGCGGTGACCAGCCGTAACTATCCGGTAGTGATGGGTTCGGTGCTGGTGACTACTGTCCTGTTTGTGATCAGCACCACGATCGCCGACTTAATCAACGCGCTGGTTGATCCGCGCCTGCGAAACGACGGCTGATGGAGCCTATTCCACAACCCGCAGCATCGCAAACCCCGGGTACCTGGCAACAGGTCTGGCGCGGGCTCAAACGGGTGATTCGCGAGCCGCTCGGGGCAATGGGCCTGGTGCTGGTAGTGTTTGTTCTGGTCAGCGCCATCGGCGCCGACTTCTGGGCTCCGTACGAAGCCAACAAGATCGATATTCGATCCAAGCTACAACCGCCATCGGCCGAGCATTATCTGGGCACCGACCAGCTCGGCCGCGATATTTATTCGCGCGTGCTGGTGGGTGGACAAATTGCACTGAAGGTTTCGCTGATTTCGATCGGGCTGGCATTGATAATCGGGCTCACCCTCGGCCTGATTGCCGGTTACGGCCCGCGCTGGCTGGATAACTCGCTGATGCTGCTGTTCGACTCGGTGCGCTCCTTTCCCACGGTGATGTTCGCCCTGGCGGTAGTTACCCTGTTCGGCCCCAGCCTGACTACCGTAATGATCGTCGTCATCGTCACCCAGATCCCCATTTACGGCCGCATGGTACGTTCGCAAACGCTGGCCCTGCGCGACGCTGAATTCATTCTCGCCGAACGCGCGCTCGGCGCCGGCTTTTTCCGTATTATCGGCATGCACATACTGCCTAATGTGATCGGGCCGCTGTTGATTCTGGCGAGTATGGATATTCCATTTGTGATAACCATCGAGGCGGGCTTAAGCTTTCTCGGCATGGGCGTGCGTCCACCGACACCCAGCTGGGGTACGATTCTGAACGATGGTTATTCCTACATCTACAACACACCCTGGCCGGTAATCGCCGGGGGTATTCCGGTTATTCTGACTACGCTTGGGTTTACCTTCCTCGGCGAGAGTTTGCGCGACGTTTTCGACCCCAAGCTGCGCAAGGATGTTTAATGAGTTCGGATAATCTGCTCGAAATCCGCAATCTGAATGTCGAGTTCGCCACCGAACGCGGGCCGCTCAGGGCCCTGCGTAACGTTGATTTAACCGTTCCGAACGGGTCGATAGTCGGCGTCGTCGGCGAAAGTGGTTGCGGCAAATCGACAATGATTAACAGTATTATCGGCCTGCTGGCTCACAATGCCACGACCACTTCCGGCACCATCGAGTTTGAAGGGTCGGACTTGCTGAAAAAGTCGCCTCGCGAGTTTCGCGATATTCGCGGCACCCGAATTTCGATGGTTTTCCAGGACCCGATGACGGCGCTTAATCCGGTGCTTTCGATTGGAACGCAAATGATCGATATTCAGTACCGGGACCCGATCAGCAAGGCGCAGAAGAAACTGCGCTCGATCGAAATGCTCAGGCGCGTTGGCATTCCAGACCCCGAATCGAGAATGGATAATTATCCGCATCAGTTTTCCGGCGGCATGCGTCAGCGTATTGCGATTGCGATGGCACTTCAGGCCGAACCGGCGCTATTGATTGCCGATGAGCCGACCACCGCACTCGATGCAACACTCGAAGTGCAGATCATTCACCGCCTGCGAGATTTACAGCGAAGCATGGGCCTTTCGATATTGTTTATTTCGCATCATCTTGGCGTCATCGCCGAACTCTGCGATTTTGTTGTGGTGATGTACGGCGGCGAAGTGGTCGAACGCGGAACCGTACGTGATATTTTTCACCGACCGGCGCACCCCTACACGCGCAAGCTGCTCGAATGCGACCCGGCACGCATTGCCGAGGCTACTCGTTCTTTGCCGACTATTCCCGGCGAAATTCCCGACCTGGCCAAGCTCCCGGCGGGTTGCATTTTTAACGACCGATGCGACCTTAGTATCGACAAATGCGCAAGCACAGCGCCAGTCGATTTTGAATTTGAAAGTAAGCACTGGGCGCGCTGTCATCTCACCGAAGGGGCAGGTTCGAGATGACCGCCTTACTGGAGCTTGAAGATGTGCAGGTGCGTTTTCGCACTCGATCAACGCTGGATGCGATGTTTAACGGCATCGATGATCCGTTTGTGAGCGCGGTGAATGGCGTTTCTTTACAAATCGGTGAAGGTGAAACCTACGGGCTGGTCGGGGAAAGCGGTTCGGGCAAGACCACGCTGGCACGTTCGATTATCGGCCTGGTAAAGCCTCAACGCGGCAGTATCCGTTATCAGGGTAAAGAATTGCTTGGCATGCCGGCCGACGAGCAGCAGAAGTTCCGGCGTAATGTCGGCGCCATGTTCCAGGACCCGGTCGGCAGTTTGAGCCCACGCATGACGATACGTTCCTTGCTCGCCGAACCCTTCAAAATCCATGGCATGGGCGACCGCGACCTCGGTGCTGAAGTCAATCGACTGCTCGACATGGTCGGGCTGAACAAGGATATCGCCAGCCGTTATCCGCACCAGCTCAGCGGAGGACAGGCACGACGCGTCGGCGTTGCCCGCGCGCTGGCGCTAGACCCGAAACTGATCATCGCCGACGAACCCACCGCGGGGCTCGACGTTTCGGTACAGGGTGAAATTCTGAATTTGATGGGTCGACTGCAGGCGGAGCTCGGCATCAGTATTCTGGTGATTACGCATAACTTGAATGTAGTGCGCCACATCACCGACCGCATGGGCATCATGTACTTCGGGCGCATTCTCGAACAAGGCCCGACCAGCACCATCTTCGATCATCCGAGCCACCCTTATACGCTGGCCTTGCTATCGGCCAACCCGGAACCCGACCCGGACGCCAAAATCGACCGGCTGGAATTAGAAGGCGAAGTGCCCAGCCTTTTCAATCGCCCGACCGGCTGCGAGTTTCATCCGCGTTGTCCGTTTGCCACGGATATCTGCGCATCCGACTTTCCCACAATTTCAAACCTGGGCATCGATCACAGTTTCCGCTGCCATCATCCGCGGCAAAAGATATAAATTATTCCTGGCTGAGAATAAACCCCTGGTAGCCCTTGTCGACAATGGCATCGCAAATATCACGATAGCTCGCCATGCCACCGATGTAGGGCATGAATACACGGGGCTTGCCGGGGATATTGGCACCCATGTACCAGGAACCTGCCTGCGGATATAAGGTTTTCCGAGCAACTGCCTCGACCTGCTGCACCCACATTGATTCGGCTTCGAGCGATGCCTCGATGCTGGATATTTCAGACGCACGCAGATAGCACAGACAGTCGACAACCCAGTCGACGTGCTGTTCGATGGCGACCATCATATTGGTCAGCACCGAAGGGCTGCCCGGCCCGGTAATGGTGAACAGGTTGGGAAACCCGGAAACGCCCAACCCGAGATAGGTAATCGGGCCATGCGCCCATTTTTCACGCAGAGTTTGGCCGTCCTTGCCGCGTATATCGACCTGCTTTAAAGCACCGGTCATCGCGTCGAATCCAGTGGCGAAGACGATTGCATCAAACTGGTATTCGACATTTTCGAATTTGAGGCCGCGCTCTGTAATCGCCGAAACCGGTGTATCGCTGATATCAACCAGAGTGACGTTATCGCGATTATAGGTTTCGTAATAGTCGGTATCGACGCACAGCCGCTTGGTGCCAAACGGGTGATCGCGAGGGCAAAGCAATTCGGCAATGTTCTGGTCGTCTACGCGCCCGCGAATTTTATCGTGGACAAAACCGGCCGCAATCTGATTGGCTTTTTCATCGGTGACCAGATCGGCAAAGGCCGCCTGCAGATTAAATGCACCCTGCCCCCAGCGCCGGTTCAGTTCGGCTTGCTGCACTTCGTCGGAATGATCGAATATCGAATCTGAAGCTTCTTCGTAAATATCACCCGACTGCGACTGGCGTGCGATTTCGCGAATGGCCGGGTAGTTGTCTTTCCATTGTTGTTCTTCGTCGGCGCTCAACGGCACCTGCCAGGCCGGGGTGCTGAAATTCGGCGTACGCTGGAAAACGGTAACATGTTCGGCCTGTTTTGCTATCACCGGGATTGACTGAATCCCGCTCGAACCCGTGCCGATAACAGCAACCTGCTGACCGCTGAAATCTACCGCAGCGTGCGGCCATTCGCCGGTGTGGTAGACATTACCTTTGAATTGATCGATACCATCGATGGCGGGCAGGCGCGGTACCGAGAGACAGCCGGTAGCGAAGATACAAAACCGGGCCCGATACTGCTGTGCATTGCCATCGACCAGTAACCAGTGATGCTCCTGCTCGTCGTAATGCGCCTGCTCGACGCGGGTGTTGAATTGCATGTCCGGGGTCAGGTCAAAACGCTCTACCACATGGTTTATGTATTGCAGAATTTCCGGTTGCCGCGCAAACCGTTCGCTCCACTGCCAGTCTTGCTCAAGCCGCGCATCAAAGGAGTAGGAATACACCATGCTCTGAATATCGCAGCGTGCTCCGGGGTAGCGATTCCAGAACCAGGTTCCGCCGGCAGCGGATGCCGCTTCCAGCACAACCACAGAAAAGCCGAGCGCGCGCAGTCGATGCAGCGCATAGATCCCGGAGAACCCTGCGCCGACGATAATGACGTCGTAGTCTGCAGTGCTGGAATGGGGTTGACCGGGTTGCATCAAATAGAAAACTTCGCTTATCAAACATTAATTGTGCGCCGGATACTAGCGTGAAAAGCATGGGGTGGCTAATCAACCGTCCCACGCATGAGACCGATAGCTGCAGATTACCTATGAAGGTCTGCCGCTTTATTTTTATTCGGGCGATGTGAGGCCGGATAACGTGAATCGAATCGGTTACCTGCACGATGGCCGCGCACGCACAATCGATGAAGCGATTCGATGGCAGGGCGGAAAAGCAATCAACAGCCGCAGCGCCTATGAATCGCTAACAGGCCTGGAGCGATCGAATTTGCTCCTGTTTCTGGAAAGTCTGTAACCTTCAAATCCAGGTTTAACAAGAGACTAACGCCGGCTAAACCGAGCTGAGCAGCAGGCTGGTTTCACTATTCAGGATGCCGTCGGTGACACGCACTTCGCGTATCACACGGTCGAGCTCGGCCAGGCTGGGTACCTGTATTTCGGCAACCAGATCCCAGGCGCCGTTGGTGGTGTGCAGGGTCAGCAGTTCTGGAATCCGGCGCAGGCGCCGAATAATTTCAGAGGTCGACTTGCCGACCACTTCGATCATCATCAAGGCGCGAGGTGAAAAGGCGGCGGGGGAAGTGTTTCTGACACCCTCCGCCGCTTCATTTTCCAATGCCCGGTGCCGTCACCGCCTTTTTTCCTGATAAAGCCAGACCATTCAAACCGGCTTAACGCCCCCTCTGAAATATCTTTTCAATCCAAATCATTCAGTGCTACGTATAACAGGCATGAATAATTTTATTATTAGTCCGCCAAATGGATAGCGAGGTGGATAGCGCGCCGACCCAAATCCTGGTGCTGGGTGGCAGTGGTGCTATCGGGCAGGCATTGGTCAACGAATTATTGAATGAATTTCCGTTAACCGGCGTGCATGCTACTTTTCATCGAGCTGAAATCGCGTTGCAACACGACCGACTTCAATGGCATCAACTCGACGTTCGCAATGAGGCGAGTTTTAAACGTTTGGCCGATGGCTTCGAGCGCATCGACTGGGTCATCAATTGTGTCGGCTATTTACACGGTGACCGTGGCGGGCCGGAAAAGAGTATCAAGTCGATCGACTCTGATTTCCTGATCGAAAATATCAAAATCAACACGCTGCCGACATTACTGTTGGCGAAGCACTTTGGCAAAGCTTTGAAAGCTAGCAAGGCACCGAAACTGGCCACCGTTTCCGCTCGCGTCGGAAGTATCGAAGACAACCGGCTCGGGGGCTGGTACAGCTATCGAATTTCCAAGGCCGCGCTCAACATGGCGCTGAAAACGATCAGCATTGAATGGAAGCACAGCCATCCGAAAGGTTGCGTGACAGCCCTGCACCCGGGCACCAACGACACGCCTCTGTCGAAACCCTTTCAGGCGAATGTTGCCCCGCAGAATTTATTTAATCCTGCTTACACCGCAAAGCATTTTGTTAAACTGCTATCCCGGCTGGGCCCTGGCCAATCCGGAAACTTCTGCGCCTGGGATGGCGAAATCATTCCCTGGTAACCACGACAAAGGTATTTAATATGAAATCGATTGTTGCAGTCATCACCCTCGGGGTCGCCCTTTTCAGCGGCGCAGTCGCCGCTACTTGCGCCCCCCTGCTTGATTTTGAAACCGCTAAACTGCGCTCATCCGATACCGTTAATTTCTGCGATAGCTTTCAGAATAAAGTGCTACTGGTGGTGAATACGGCCAGTAACTGTGGTTTTACCCCGCAGTTCAAAGGCCTCGAAGCGCTCTACCAGAAGTATCGCGACCAGGGTTTGGAGATTGTCGGCTTTCCTTCCAACGACTTTTTTCAGGAAGCCAGCAATGAAGCCAAAACCGCCGAAGTCTGTTACATCAATTACGGCGTTACTTTTACCATGGTTGCACCCGGCGCCGTTCGTGGTAGCGACGCCAACCCGTTGTTCAAACAACTGGCGCAGAATACCGGCAGTGCGCCGAGCTGGAATTTCAACAAGTACCTGATCGATCGTGATGGTAATGCAGTCAGACACTACCGCTCCGGGGTAAAGCCGCTTTCGAGTGAACTCGAGCGTGACATTGTGCAGTCCCTGCAGCAGTAGTCATTCGAAATGTCCGCAAGCTTTATCATCAGAACGTTGGGCTATGCCGGGCTAATACCATTCGTCGTCCCCGCAATGCTCGTCGCCGCCGATAGCAGTTACGCCGACATTGCGATCTTTATCGCCGAAACCTATGCCTTCGGCATCATCTGCTTTCTCAGTGGAAGCTGGTGGGGAATGGCATTCGGGTCAGACCGCCGGGTGGTTCTGGTGCTCAGCAATGTTTACTTTCTTATCGCGTTTCTACTTTGGACTTTCGCGTCGGCCTACTGGGCGCTATGCGCCGCCGTCCTGCTTTTCGGTCAGGTCCTGCTGGAACGCGACCGAGGGCTGTTTTCGACTATAGCTGACTATTATCGACACATGCGCACCATCCTGACGCTGGCTTCAAGCAGCTCGATGCTGATCATTCATCTGGCGCGATGAACGTTTCATTTACCCGGCGATTATGCGGAGCTAAGCGATGACGCAGAATTCAACTATAGACCCCGCGGAAGCTGCCTACTACGCGCGCCTGGCAAACGAGTGGTGGGACGAAGGCGGAAAGTTCTGGCCGCTACACCGATTAAATCGAGTGCGCGAGGCCTATCTTAAACAACATATCTGCCGGCACTTCGGGCGCGATGAAAAGGTTGATAACCCGCTGCAAGGACTGTCGATGGTCGACATCGGCTGTGGAGGTGGCATTCTGGCCGAATCGATGGCCAGGCTTGGCGCAACGGTAACTGGAATTGATATCGTCGGCAAAGGCCTTGCGGTTGCAAAACAGCACAGTCTCGGTCAGCAATTAAACATCGAATACCTGGAAGGCACCGCAGAAAATCTGGTCGTGCAGAAACGACGTTTCGATGTAGTGCTAAATATGGAAGTGGTTGAACACGTACTTGAGTTACCCACTTTTATCGGCAGTTGCACACAACTGTTAAAACCCGATGGCGTTACCTTTATCGCCACCATCAACCGCAACCCGATGTCCTGGCTTTTCGCCATTATCGGCGCAGAATACCTGCTGCAATGGCTACCCCGCGGCACCCACAAATGGTCTAAATTCGTAAAGCCCACCGAACTTGGCGCCTTACTCGCGAGAGATGGGCTTGCCATAAAAGCCAAAAGCGGGGTTAGCATCAACCCGTTCAATAAACGATTCTCACTTACCAGCAACCTGCTGGTCAATTACATGCTCGTGGCATCCGCCGGGCGGGATTAACCCCTGGATAGTGAATTGATAGATTTTTCGGTCCGGCTGGTGATCCAGGGGTAGAAACTCTCCGTATAAATTGATACCAATTAACCGGAAAGCGCAGGACTAACCTTGAACATATTTCTGCTGGATCACGACATTGAACGCTGCGCGCAGTATCACTGCGA
>JBLHOA010000098.1:0-11085 GCA_047622345.1 Gammaproteobacteria bacterium
AGGCGGACCGTGTTCGACGATGACGCCGCGGTCGGTAAAATAAATATGGTCGGCCACTTCGCGCGCAAAACCCATTTCGTGGGTCACCAGAATACAGGTCATACCATCGCGGGCCAGGTCTTTGATCGCGAGTAGTACTTCGTTAACGGTTTCGGGGTCAAGCGCTGCGGTCACTTCATCGAAGAGGATGACGTCGGGGTTCATCGCCAGCGAACGGGCAATGGCCACGCGTTGTTGCTGGCCACCCGATAATTCACCCGGGTAGGCGTCTTCCTTGCCCGTCAGGTTTACCCGTTTGATCAGTTTGCGCGCGTTTTCCTCGGCCAGCTGCGGCGATTGTTTGAGTACCTTAACCGGCGCCATCATGATGTTTTCCAACGCGGTTTTGTGCGGGAAAAGATTGTACTGCTGGAACACCATGCCGACTTTTTTGCGCAGTGCAAGCTTGTCGAGTTGCGCGTCGTGGACTTCTATTCCTTCGACTTTGATCGAACCTGAATTGATGCTGTTGAGGGCATTTATGCAGCGAATCAAGGTTGATTTCCCCGACCCCGAAGGACCGATGATGCAAATCACCTGGCCTTTCATCACGTCGAGGGTAATGCCCTTGAGGACCTCGACATCACCGAATGATTTGTGCAGTTCGCTGATCGAAATCAAGGGTTGATCGGGGGTCCAGTTACCAGCAGTCATAGTTACCTCACCTAACCTTTTACCGAAAATTGTTTTTCCATGCGCAAAGTTAAGCGAGCGATCGGATAACAATAAACAAAAAATATGAGCAGCGAAAACCCGAAAAACGGTACCAGTAATTCCGGGTGATTATCTTCGGCTTCCATCGCCTGCCGGGACAGGGTGACAATTTCTTCGACACCGAGTAGCGAAATCAGCGGGGTGGCCATGGTCAAAATAGCGTACCAGTTCATCCAGGGCGGAATCATGCGTTTGAAACACTGAGGCAGGATAATACTCCACAAGGTTTGCTGTCGATTGTAGCCGAGCGATTCCGCGGCTTCCCATTGCCCGGTTGGAACCGATTGCACCGCGCCCCGGACGATTTCAGAAATATTGGCCATGATCGGCAAGGCTAAACCGAACACGGCTTTGAGCCAGTCGGGGATCGGAATAATGCTGTCGCCGATGCGGATTTCGAAAGGCAGTGCCAGCATGACGATGAACAGGATCACCAACCAGGGTGAATTTCGAAATAACTGGGTGAGAAACCAGCTTGGCGCTCTTATCGATTTAATCGGAGAAATTTGCCCGAGCCCGAGCATTACGCCCGCAATAGTACCGACCAACATGGTTAGAAAACTCACCACGACGTTGAGCATAAAGCCCTGGCCGACCAGAAATGGCAACCAGCGCCACAGTGCGGCGAAAGCGTCGCTGGTGCTAAACCCCGATTGGGCCGCCGCGACGATCGGCCACAGCAGGATTAAAAGCGCTACCCAGACAATACTGTGGGTTGGCAGACTGCCGAGCCAGCGGCTGAATTGCAAGTCCGCACTGGAACCCGCGGCGCTATAACGAAAGGGCTTGATCACCGCCAGATCGGTTTCAGTTTGACCGGGCGATAGCCCCGGAACCGGCTTGAACAGCCTCATTGGCCGAACCCCGGAATGCGCAGATTACGTTCCCAGCTCGACATGCCCAGTACCAGAACGCCGACGAGCAGAAAATAGGCGATAAACAGGATCAGCATGCTGGCGTTTTGTGCGGTCGAATAATCGTTATAAATACTGATCATTTGATAGAGCAGTTCGGGGACCGCGATCGCCAGCGCCTGGGTCGTGGTTTTGACCAGATTCACCAGATTATTATTAAGCGCTGGCAGACTAACCCGAAACGACAGCGGGAATATGACGTAAAGGAATATTTGTGCGCGATTCATGCCGAGCGCTTCGGCGGCTTCCTGAGTCGATTCGGGCACCGCTTCGACCCCGGCGCGAAAAATTTCAATGTTGAAGGCCCCGGCGAAAAAAGACAGCGAAATAATCGCCCAGCCGACATTCGAAATGATTGGCACTTCGAGCCAGCCATCGGGCGAATAGGTCGGTGTAAACTGACCCAGCGCAAAGTAGAAAAACAGCAGTTGGATTAACGGCGGGGTGTTTCTGAAAAACTGAATATAACCCTGCACGACGGCCCGCGTGAAAGCCGAGCGAACCCCCTGCAACCAGGCTCCGGCGATGCCGATAATAACGCTCAGAATAACGCAGACCACGGCTAGCTGGATGGTCACCCACAGGCCACTGAGCACGCGCTCGCCCTGTACCGGATCGTAGAAAAAAATAAAATTCCACTTCGGCGTGGTTTGCGCGAGATCGTAAAAATATTGTTGAAACGAGTTCATCGAATATCAGCAAAAAACTGCCGTCGGCCAGCGTACACCGACGGCAATATTAACGCTTCGGTGACTTATTGGATCCAGTCGGCAAAACGCTTGTTCTGGTCCTGCAGGTATTTCGTGGCCTGGATGCCCCATTTCTTTTCCAGCTCGATTAACTGCCCGGACTGGTGCATGTTGAAGCTTAAACCCGACATGAAATTCCCGAAGATGCAGTCCTTTTCGGCGAGCGGAACGGCCAGACCCCAGGGGTTGTCGTCTTCGCTGCTCAGTGGCATTTCGTAAGAATTGTAATTACCCGAAGACAGATCCGACATGATCGAGGAATCGTCATAAACCCAGGCGATACATTTCTTGTCGCGCAGGGCCTGCTTTGCCTCGGCATTACCGGTAAAGGCGATAATTTTTGCGCCATAGCGATCACTCACGACCTTGTTGTAAAAAGCACCCTGTTTGCCGCACACGGGTCTTCCTCGCAAGTCTTCCCACTTGGTGATTTTAACGCCCTTGGGTGACATCACATTGGTGCCCGAAGTGTAGTAGTTGGGTTGGACGATGCCGACAAGCTTGCGGCGGTCGAGGCGGTCCGACATGGTTGCGATCATCAGATCGATTTTGCCGTTTTCGAGAAACTGCATGCGGTTCGACGACTGTACGGCGACCAGTTCGTAGTCAACGCCCATCGCTTCGGCTGCTGCGCGGGCCATATCCGCTTCCATACCGACGATGGCACCGCTGGTATCACGAAAGCCCCATGGCTTGTAATCGGCTTTCACGCCGACGACCATTTTTCCGCGGCTCATGACTTTGTTCCAGGTATCGTTGCTACAGGCGGCGTAACTGTTGCTGCTAGCCAGAATTAACAGGCTGGTGGCAGTTGTAAGCGCCACTGACTTGAATGATAATTTCATTTAATCCTCCAGGATGTAACTATTAAAGATTTATTATTCCGTTTCGACTTTGGGCCTTCGGCCTGCAAAAATCGAAGCGCCATTCTCTATCAGGTGGATTTAATTTACAAACGGGTTCTAAAAGGCATGGGCCAGGGGTCAGGCAGGTTTATGCTCCTGCACCAACAGTAGGCGCTTTAGGCGAAACCTGCATTCCCCACATCCCTGTGGGTCGCAGGTTTATGCTCCTGCACCAACAGTAGGCGTAGGCGAAACTTGCATTTCCGTCCTTTGACAAATCAGAGCCTGCCTCGGGGCGCCTACTCCTGCTGTCCCGGGCTTGCCCGATACGTCGGACCGCCGGGAATGAATGGTTCAGAGGATAGATTAAAACGGCAAAGGTAGTTTGCTGGTGCGGCCGCCATCGATAACAATCACCTGGCCGGTAATAAACTCTGAGTCGTCCCCGCCGAGAAAAACGGCGAGCTTACCGACATCGGCGGGTTCGCCGATACGCCCGATCGGGTGCATTTTATAAAGGCCTTCCCAGGCCGACTCGGGGTCTTGCTGCGCGTTGATATAGTCATCGCTCAAGCTAGAGCGTATCCAGCCTGGTGCGATTGCATTCACCCGAATCCGGTCGACTCCGAGGTCTACGGCCATGGCTTTGCTGAGCCCGTGAATGGCCGCTTTGCTGGAACAATAGGCGGCGTGTTCCGGGTTGGCGGCGAGCCCTTCGATCGAGCCAATGTTAATAATGCTGCCCCCGTTTTTGCGCATTTTCGGCAACAGCGCCTTGCTTAGAAAAACCGGCGCGGTGAGGTTAACGGCGAGCATTGCCTGCCATTCTTCGAGGGTCATCGTATCGAGGCTTTTTTCGAACATGACCCCTGCATTGTTGACCAGAATATCTAGCTGGTCGCCGAGTGGTTCGACTGCGGTTGCGATTTTTGCGAAGCTTTGAGTGTCGGCGAGATCGGCCTCAACCCAGAAGGCTTTATCAGAGCGGATAAGTTCGTCGGGTAACGGACTGCGCTGGGCGATTAAAATCCTTGCACCAGCCTCCAGCATGGCCCTGCTTATGCCAAGGCCGATGCCCTGGCCGCCCCCGGTGATGAGCGCGGTTTTACCGTCCAGCATGCCCATTTACTTTATCCGTACACGGGCTTAGCGCCGCTGACTTCGATGGTTTCACCGCAAATATAACGGGCGTCTTGCGAGGCCAGGAAGGCGATCACATCGGCAATTTCCTCGGGCTCGGCAACATGCCCCAAAGGCACGGACTTGCCCAGTTCGGCGATTGCGTTATCGGGGTCGATGCCGCGCCGGCTGAAGCCACTGCGCAGCATCGGCGTATTGACTTCATTCGGGCAGACGGCATTCACGCGAATATTATCGGGGGCATGATCGCGCCCCATGCATCGGGTCATCGCCGCCAATGCACCCTTACTCGTGCAATAGGCAAGATGCCCGGGTCCGGGGTAAATTCCCCAGGTGGACGAGGTGTTGACGATGGCGCCGCCACCGACTTTCTGCATATACGGAATGGCCGCCCGGCTAAGGTAGAATACGGCGGTCAAATTCACGTCCAGCGCGCTGAACCACATTTCGTCGGTGGTTTCGAGAATAGTGCCGCGAGGGATAATGCCGGCATTATTGAGTAATATGTCGATACCGCCAAGCTGACTGACGGCGGTTTTGATCAAAGTTTCACAATACAGCTTGTTGCGTAGGTCGCCCGCGAGATACCTGGTGTCGAGACCATCCCGTTTCATCGCCTGATAAAGGTCGTTGCAATCTTCCTCACTGCGATCGGAAAACATAACATCGGCGCCTTCATTGGTAAAAAGGCGCACCAGTGTTTGCCCGATACCACCCACGCCCCCCGTAATGACTACTCTTTTTTGATCAAATCGCATTGTTAAATCCCTTTGTGTTCATAGAAATCGCCCTGGGCTGAATGGCGTTAAGTTGTGGCCTGATGATTCCTCATTGGCCAGTTCGGCGATAAGTTTGCCGGTGATTCCCGCCAGCGTCAAACCGAGGTGCTGATGCCCAAAGGCCAATAATATCTGTTCCGACATCGGGCTGTAACCGATCACCGGCAGGGCGTCGGGAAAACTGGGGCGAAAACCAAGCCAGTCGCTATCGGCGGCTACCGGCAGGTCGAGCATTTCGGCGCCCTTGCGGTGCAGATAATTTAAATTTCTCGGGTTTTTGCTTTTACCGTAGCCGGCAATTTCCACGGTTCCCGCCAGGCGCAGACCCTCGTTCATCGGTGTAGCGTAAAACCCGGCTTCGTTCCAGCTCACCGGTCGGTTAAGCAAATGCTGCAGATCGCGGTATTGAACGTGGTATCCACGTTCGGTATCGAGCGGCAGCAGCTGTGCACCGCTGCCCTTGATGTCTCTGGAAAATGCGCCCGCGGCGATGACCACCCGGTCGACGAGCAAATTGCCACCATTGTCGAGTAACAGATTGATCGAATCGTTGTCCTGCTTTACCTCGACGGCTTTCGCCGGAATGTATTCACCCTGATTGCGCATCAGGCACTCAAAATAGCGATTCACCAAGGTTTTCGGGTTGAGTACCTGGCTGGCTTTATCGAACAAATAGCCACCGGTAAATATCGGTTTCAAATGGGGTTCGAGTTCGGCGATTTCGCCACTGTTCACTGCTTCGAAACTGGCGCCATGCTCGCGCCGGATCTGATTGGTGATGGCCGCGGCCTGAAACTCGGCTTCTTTTTCATAGACATGCAGGCAACCCTGCTGCTTGAGCAGATCGCGGGCATCGGCCATCTCCAGCAGTGGGTCCAGGCCGGCGTAGGTTTTGGCGAGTAACTCGCCGAGTGCGCGGGTAATGTGGGCGACTTTAGGCGGGCTGCAATTACGCAGAAAACTGATCATCCACGGTAAATGCGTTAGCACGTAGCCCGGTTTCAACGATAGCGGGCTATTCGCTGAAAATAATAGCGATGGCAGGCGTTTGATCAAAGCTGGATTGTTCACCGGGATACAGCCGTAGTCGGCTATCGTGCAGGCGTTACCGGAGGAGGTTCCTGAACCCGGTTCCTCCGGATCGATCAAGACCACCTTAAACCCCTTCTTTTGCATCCACAGCGCGCAGCTGCAGCCGACAATGCCCGCGCCGACAATCGCGACAGTTTTATTTTCATAGTTCATTGGCGAGCTATTCTATGGTGCGTTGGCCTCCGGGTACAGAGTTAGGTAAATAGATTCCCGGAAAAAACGATTTCTCATTTATACTGTCGTCCCTTTATCGCAATCCCCGAGTAAATTGAATGAATGTATTGAAACCCCGACAAGCAGTTCCGGCGCTCGACGTCGATACCCTGGAAGGTAACTGGTCGCTGGCAGCACAAAAACCTGAAAACTTCACCATGGTTGTTTTTTATCGCGGTTTGCATTGCCCGATTTGCAGTAAATATATCGCTGAACTCGACAAGTTATCCGGTGATTTTGCTGAAATCGGTGTTTCTATACTCCCGCTAAGTAGCGATACCCGTGAAAGAGCCGAACAGACGCAAAAGGACTGGGACTTGAAAAACCTGACCCTGGGCTATGGTGTCAGTGTCGAACAGGCGAGGGATTGGGGTTTGCATCGATCAGCTGGACGCGGCTTGACCTCGATCGGTATTGAAGAGCCCGCTGAATTTTCCGAACCTGGATTGTTTATCATCCGCAATGATGGCAGTTTGTACTGGAGCCAGATCAGCACCATGCCGTTCGCTCGGCCCCATTTTCGTGAAGTAATCGGCGCCTTGAAGTTTGCCATGGAAAAAGGTTACCCGGCGCGTGGTGAATTGAGTTAGGAAATGCCGACATTTTCAGCGGCTGATAAGCCGTTGAAACTGATGGGAAAGCTAAAATCACATTTGTAGATTTCCTGTCCTCTGGCAATTCAGAGCCCGCCTCATAGTCCCTGCTTTTGGTGATCCGTGAATGAATTGTTCAGAGCGTTACTGACCAGGAACCGCTACAAATTATCGTGGTTGGAGTGTTCGAGATAATCTTGCAGCAAATAGCAGAGGCAGTCCTGGCGGACAATTTTTTTATCCTGGGTAATCATCGCCGGCATTAGCGTGTTGTTTAAATATACCTTCCCCTGTTCGATTCGTACCAATTCATCGGTGACATCGTGGCCGTTCTGGTCGGTAATCGCCAGCGGGCGCGCGATGCGACTGTAAGCGAATACCTGTTCGGGATCGAGTGGGGTGAAATTATGGATTTCAAAATTTGATTCGAATCTGAGGTCGCTGTCCGCGTCGGGATCAAATTCAAAACTCACGTTGTCGGGAATATTCAATGTGGCGTGTGATTCGACCAGGTGTTGCCGGTCGCGTGGCGGTCTTTCAGCGGGCAATTCGTCTAGAACCAGTATTTCTTCGATAAATCGGCGGCAATGTCTAATGCCCGAGGCTTCACCGGGTTTCCCGCATTCCAGGGTTATCGCCGGACAGATACCGTTGAAGGCCCGTGTGGAAACACCTACTTTATCAAATACCAATGCCACCCGGTTAAAGCGGGCTGCCAGACTGCGATTTTCATCGGTTACGTCGGTAATACAGGCGTAATGCGGATTTTTGCCGGTGTTGTTATGGATATCGATGGCGACGAATAGCGCTTGCGCCGTCGCGATATCAAACACCTGCTGCATCATCCGGCTGGTTGCACTTTCGCCGAGCTCGGTGCCTGGCCAGCAGCGGTTGAAATCGATTTGATCGTCCAGAAAGCGGCAGTCGGACTCGGCCGCGAACACATTGCCGACAAACAGCATAATTGAACAGGGCAGTTGGTCGAGTTCGGGGTAAGTTGCGAGTATCTGTTGCATCACATCCAGCCCGGTCGATTCGTTACCGTGGAGCAGAATCGAGATAAACAACAGACGCGGACCTTTTCCGCGCAGGTGGATCAGCGTCGGGCGTGGAAACACCGAGCGAATTGTCGCTGTAGTGCAATCGAAAAATCCACCTGGGAGTTGATCGAGCTGGTCGAAATCTTGCGGCATGTTAGTTAGTTTTCCACTGGTGGCGGGAATGTTCTGACCCACCTGAGCCCGATAATCCCGGGCCAGGTGGTCGCTGTGCTGATAACGATACCAATGCTGTAAAATGCAGTTGGCATCGTTTGGGTCGGTTTTGGCGTGCTAGCGCTGGTCGAAACCTTCGAAGTCGGGCTGCTCAAACTGCTGCTAACCGGTTTCATCATCCATGGCGGGATTATAGAGGTATTGTTAAGCGCGTCTAGTGTTCAACCGACAGCCTGTCTATACTCTGCGCTTCGTTCATCGAGGTTGAAATGCCGACAATCCTGCAAGTCTCTCATCTGGTCAAGCGTTTCGGCGCTTTGACTGCGGTCAACGATGTCAGTTTTGAAATAAAGCAGGGTAGTTGCTTTGGTTTGCTCGGCCCCAACGGCGCCGGAAAAACGACCACCATCGAATTGATGGAAGGTATCAAAACCCCGGATACCGGAACCATTCTCTATCATGGAGAACCGCTGGGGCGGCAGTTCAGAAACGAGGCCGGAATTATGTTTCAGAATACGGCCTTGCAGGAATTTGTCACCGTACGCGAAATTCTGCTGCAGTTCAGTCGCTTTTACCCCAAGACCACGAGCATCGACGAACTGGTGGAAAACTATGCGCTGAAAGAGTTCTTACATCGGGATACGCGCAAATTATCCGGGGGCCAGAAACAGCGCCTGCTGCTCGCGATTGCCTTGATCAACCAGCCGAAAATTTTATTTCTCGATGAACCGACCACCGGCCTCGATCCACAGTCGCGGCGCAACCTGTGGGCACAGGTTCAGCGCGTCAAGGCGGAGGGTGCGACGATACTGTTGACCACGCATTACATGGAAGAAGCTTATGAACTCTGCGATGAAATCGCGATCATGGACCATGGCCGCATCATTGCCCACGATGCCCCCGACGCATTGCTGGCCAAACATTTTAACGATGTCGTGTTGCAGATTCATGCCGACGATATGCCAAATGACCTGGCTGAAAAAGAATTTGATGCGACCTTCCGTAACGGCAATGCGCATATCCTCACCAGCGATGTTAATCAAACCATAGAAAAATTACTCGCCTTCAAAATTCCGTTACATCGCATGCGCATCCGTGCGCGCGATCTCGAAGATCTGTTCCTCGAACTGACCGGTAAGGAGTTGCGCAGCTGATGTGGAATCGAATTTATGCGTTGTTTGTTGCGCGCAATACTGAATTTTTTCGCGACCAGTCGGCGCTCGCCTGGAGCGTGCTGCTGCCGGTGCTGATCATCTTCGTTTTCGCGTACGCGTTTACCGACGACAATCCGGAGAAATTCAAAGTCGGTTTGTTGGCAAACGCCGAGGGCTCGGCCGCGGCGAAGCAGTTTGAGCAAACCCGCTTTATAAAATTCATCGAATTCGATCGTCTTGAAAGCAATCTGTTTAAAATTGAACGGCATCAGATCGACTTAATGTTTGACTCGATCAGTAATCGCTACTGGATAAATCAGACTTCACCGAACGGTTATATCGTCGCCAAACTATTGATTGCCGCTTTCGCTAATTCGGATGAAAAGTTGAAACAGAATCTGGTTGCCGGGGACGAAGTCCGATATATCGACTGGGTCATTCCCGGGGTAATCGCGATGAACTTGATGTGGGGTGCGCTGTTCGGCATCGGCTATGTCATCGTGCGCTATCGGAAAATGGGTGTGCTCAAACGCTTGCGCGCGACCCCGGTGAGCGCGGTCGAGTTTCTCAGCGCGCAGATTCTGTCGCGCCTGTGGTTGCTGCTGGTGGTCAATATTGCCATATTTATTGGCATGGATTTTTTCGTCGATTTTCGCATGCACGGTTCCTACCTGAATCTGTTGTTGGTGTTCACCCTGGGCTGCATCAACCTGATTTGCTGCGGGCTGGTGGTGGCGGCGCGCATATCGAGCGAAGAAGTCGCCAACGGCGTGCTCAATCTGCTCAGCTGGCCGATGATGTTTTTATCGGGCGTATGGTTTTCGCTCGAAGGGGCGCACCCCTGGATGCAGACGTTTGCCCAGTTGTTGCCCTTGACTCACATTACCGACGCCGCGCGAGAAATTATGATCGACGGTGCTGGTCTTGCGCAGATTTCTGACCATCTACTCATCCTCGGCCTGTCGAGCATCGTATTACTGGTGATCGGCGCGCGCATCTTCCGATGGGAATAGTCGGGTTGCCCTATTCCCCCATTTGGCTTGATTGCCGCTACTGGCGATGAAAAAACTATCCGTACTGCGCGGCATCGCTTGCATGCTGATGGCCGGTTTTTTTCTGGCGTCAAATGACGCCGTAACCAAGTGGCTGGTGCCGCTGTATCCGGTCGGCGAAATATTGTTCTTTCAGGCGATTGTGATCAGCTTTCTGGTAGCCGGATTGATGCGATTTCGCGGTGAAGCTTTGCTCGCGTTCAACCATTGGGGCCTGCACCTGTGCCGCGGACTATTATATGTGGTCGGTTCTTTTTCCTTTGTTTTCGCGCTCAAGTTTCTGCCGCTCGCGGAGGTGGTTGCGATCGCATTTGCAGGGCCTTTGTTCATGACGCTGCTGGCCCGGTTCATGCTCAAAGAGGTGGTCGGCTGGCACCGCATTGCGGCGGTGGTGACCGGATTTGTCGGGGTCATAATCATTATCCGTCCGGGCGGCTCGGCGATGCACTGGGCCGTATTGTTGCCTCTGATCGTAGCCCTGTCCGATGCATTCCGGGACGTTATCACACGCAAAATGACGGCCGCCGAATCGTCAACTCGAATCGTGTTGAGTACTGCGGTTATTCTCGCGCTTGCCGCGGGCAGCA
>JBLHOA010000099.1:0-10952 GCA_047622345.1 Gammaproteobacteria bacterium
AGGTCGTAAACGCTGCGAATATTGACTACGCCGACCCCGGCGGTTTCCCAGAGTGTATTGATTTCCCCCGGGCCCTTGTCAAAAATGATAGGCGGCAGATCCTGCGGCTGAATAGTTATCGCGTCGGTTATCCCTTTTCCGGACTCAGCAAGCACAACTATTTTGGCCGTATCTGCGGCAGGATCGTACAGCCAGACGCCATAGTTCGGAGAAATTTCCTCGGCCGTCTCATCGTCAATCCAGGGGCCTATGCAGGGGCGGGTTTCTCTTTCACCATCAACTTCAACACTAATCTGGCAAGAGGATTTGCTTACCAGAAACCGGCCGCTGCCATCTTTAATGGGGAATACCGAACTAAATCGGCCATCAGCCGAAATAGAACCATCGGTAGTCACTTCACTTGAAGTCACAGTCGACTGCGCCGGGCCAGTCAATCCGGACAAACTCCATACCGGTTTATCGTTATCGGCAAATCGCTCGGTGTCGATAACCATGATGTCGCCACCGTCAAACGTACCGGTATACGGTCGGGCAATGACCAGCAAATCGCCATTATCCATTTCGCGCATATTGACGAATTGAATATCACTGTCATCGGTTCCGGTTGCATGGCTATGTCGGCCATAGACTAGCTCGAGATCACTACCGTCGGGATTAATTTTATAGAGCTGCATTTGCCGGTCGCTTTCGGCATGGTCCCAACGCGTGAACAAAATTTGACCGGCATTGTTACCGGTTAACAACATCGGGTTTAAATCGTGGCTTTTATTAAATGAAATCTGCCGGATGCCGGTGCCATCGGCATTCATAATATGCAATACAAGAGCCAACTGATCTCCATTTTCAATTAAGGCGGCATATGCGGGCTTCCCTTCGTTGAGGCGCATTTTTTTTGCCCCTCGTTGCCGGTCGGAAGTGAAAACTATGCGGCCATCCGGCAGGTATATTGGAGAAATGTCATTGCCTGTTTCGGCGGTCAATTCATCGGTGATTAACCTTCGCGTAGTACCGCTACTGATTTCATATTCGTAGATATTCCAGCTCGGCAGAAGGTCGTCTTCCGGGTCGGGGTCGAATAAGCGCGCTGAAAACAGCAGTCGAGTCGCATCGAATGAAGCAGTGAGCCCTTTGACATCACCACGTCCCGCGGTCAGCTCCCTGGTCAGGTTGGTAACGATGGCATTCACTGTGGAATTGGTACGCAAAAAAACGTCGCCACCCTTAGTGAATTGCAAAGGGTCACGCAAATCGGTATGTATCGTTTGAGCCATGTCATCTGTGGGTATTGGCCGCTTAAGGTAAGCGATAGGAATCTGGAATACACCCGGGTCTATACCGTCACCGGAGCCACCACCGCAAGCTTGTATGGATAAAATCGACAACAGCAGCAATAATCCGCCGATTTGACGAGACAGGTATCTCGACAAGGCTGGGAAGTAATTATGAGGTTGGGTAATTTGCTTCATTTAGTCCAATTAATTGCAGCAGCTTTAATTTAAGATAACAATGCGAGTTGTAAACTCAGTTCTTTAGTATCTAATCACGATTTAATCTGGGTTAGTAACGCTATTCAGGCGAACAGCAAGGTAAAATTGTTATCCTTGTCGGAGTACACAAACCAGAGCTTAGCAGCAATCCAACATAGCCCAGAAGTAAATTCTCTTTTTGTGAATTATTACCGGTTTTAAAACCTTCTTGGTGTTACAAGCCTGTGCTAGATTCCTTTTAGACGGACTAAACAAATCAGGAGTAAACGCATCAGCGCTTGAAAGGATGATGAAATCCCACACCCTATTTAAGCTAGTATTGTTGATACTGGTAACGGTTTTGCCGGTACAACCGGCGACAGCCGATGAAACTCAGCGCCGGCAGGCAAAACGAATTCACGATCGCTTAACCGGCGTACCCGCGGATAACGCGACCATTAATGCGATGGAAACATTGTTAGGCAGTGGTAGTAACGGAGCCAAGTTGGCGGCAGAACTGGCGATACAAAATCCCGCGTTTTACAACGTAACACTGAAAAATTTTGTTGCCCCCTGGACCAACGAAGAACAAACCGTATTTACTCCTCTGAATGATTTCAGCGCCACTGTTATCGGCATAGTTCGCGATCGAGACGATTTTAGAAAAATTCTTTACGACGATGTTATTTATCGTGGAAATAGCGCAAGTCTTACTATCGATGACTACGCAAACGTTAACAATGATCACTACGAGCAACTCGAGGCGCTAGGACCGGTAACCGGTAACCTGGCCGACCCTTTAGTGCTAGTGAGAGACTTTCAAAGCACTGTAACCGGACTGGATAGCGCTGCTACTGCCGGGGTAATGACCAGCCGCGCGGGAGCGATGGCATTTTTCTCCGACGGGACCAACCGGGCGATGCTGCGTTTTACTTTGATGAACCAATTGTGTACCGACCTGGAACCGCTTAAAGATGTCTCGCGAACTCCGGATCGAATCCGGCAGGATGTATCACGAAGTCCCGGCGGAGACAGCCGCATATTTCTCAACTCCTGCATCGGTTGCCATGCTGGCATGGATGGCATGGCCGGCGCCTTTGCCTTTTACGAATGGGCCTATACCGGTGACAAAGCCACCGGCAGTCTTGTTTTTACCGATAATATCGTTTCGGAAAAGCACTTGATCAATGCAAATAATTTTGAGTTCGGTTATCAAACCGACGACGATAGCTGGGTCAACTACTGGCGCAACGGCCGCAACTGGCAGCTGGGCTGGAATGGTGGCTACCCCGAAGAAAACTTCGATGGCAAATTAAATGCAATAGGCGAAGGCGCAAAGACGCTGGGTATGGAACTTGCCAACAGTCAGGCGTTTGCCCAATGTCAGGTCGACAAGGTATTTAAATCAATCTGCCTTCGCGACCCAGATATATTCGCTTCCGACCGCATTGCACGCGACAGCTTTGTTGCAAACTTCACCGCAGGCGATAATTATGATTTGCAGGGAGTTTTTACCGATACCGCTGCCTTTTGTAAGGGGGATTAACTGAGATGTTATTTAACCCCATGCGATCAAAAGCCCTTCTTTTAGTAATATTCGCGCTGTCATTAATTGCCTCTTGCGAAAGTGGTACCCCAACGGTGGCCAATCCCAACCTGGATACCGGCGGAAATTATACCGGCCCCGCGGCAAAAACAGCTGATATTCAGTCCTTCCAGCAAAATTTCTGGGAATTTCTGCGCAAAGAAGATCGCTGTGGCCAGTGTCATGGCGCGGGTCAGTCACCGACCTTTGTCGAGCAGAACGATGTTAATGCAGCTTATTCAAAAGCCGTATCTTATGTCGACTTACAGAACCCGGAAAAATCGATTGTAGTTACCCGTGTCGCAGGTGGGCATCATTGCTGGCTGACATCATTCAATGCCTGCGCCGATAACATCGAGCAGATGGTTATTAACTGGGCAAATGCATCAAATGTCACCTCGGCCAGATTGATTCAGCTTAGCGCTCCTGAGCATAAGGAACCAGGTGATACCAAATCCTTTCCGGAATTTGCAAACACTGCCGGCATCAACGGACGTAGTTTCGAAGATACGCTTCATCCGCTGTTAACCCTCTACTGTCAGGATTGCCATACCGAAACAGCGGCGCAACCGCAGGCACCGTTTTTTGCCAATACCTCGGCGGTGAGCGCATTTGAGGCGGCAAAACCTAAAATGAACATCGATTCACCCACCGATTCGCGATTTGTCGTCAAATTAAGCGATGACCCGCTGCGCAACGGTGAATCGCACAATTGCTGGTCTGATTGCGCAAGCGATTCACAGGATATGGATGATGCGATCAAGCTATTCGCCGATGGCATCGAATTAACCGAAATCAACTCCGACCTGATCACCAGCAAAGCATTGAACTTAAGCGATGGTATTGTCGCTTCTGGCGGCAGTCGTCACGAGAGCAACCAGTTCGCGCTCTGGGAGTTTAAAACCATCACCGGGAATACAGCCTTCGATACCAGTGGTATCGACCCCGCTATCGATTTATCGATCATTGGTAGCGTTACCTGGGAAGGGAACTTTGGTTTAAACTTTAGCGGAGGCCGTGCTCAGGCTGATACACCCAGCAGCGAGAAAATTCATACCTTCATCCAGTCGACCGGACAATATGCAATCGAAGCCTGGGTGGTGCCCGCCAATGTTACCCAGGAAGGCAGCAACATAATCAGTTATTCAGGGACTGATACCCAGCGTAATTTCACCCTGGGCCAGAATTTATATGACTATGACTTTTATAATCGCGTTGTAGCAACACCGGCCGAGCCAAATGGCGAACCGATTCTGTCCACCGGAGACAACGATGAAGAGATTCTGCAATCCAACCTGCAACACGTGGTGGTCAACTACGATCCCTTCAACGGGCGGGAAATTTACGTCAACGGGACTTTGGTTGATGTGACTGACCCTATCCCCGGCAGCACTACGATTAACAATGTCTGGGATGACGGATTTGTCTTTTTGCTTGCCGATGAAACCTCGGGAAATCGCAATTGGCGCGGCGTGATCAGGATGGCGGCGCTACATAATCGCGTTTTGACCCCCGCGCAGATAGTGCAAAATTTTGAACTGGGTGTTGGTGAAAAGTATTTTCTCCTATTCTACATCGGGCACCGCATCGGCATCGATGATAGTTACATTATGTTTACCGTGTCGCGCTTTGACAGCTTCAGCTATCTGTTCAGCGAACCCAGATTCATTAATCTGGACCGCGACTGGGAGCCCGTTGCAATCAACATCAAAGGACTTCGCATCGGCATTAATGGCAAAGAAGCCCACGCAGGTCAGGCCTTCGCCAACTTAGATGTAACCGTCAATACAGGTGAATACGATCCGCAATTCGGTCAATTGCTGTCCCCGATAGGCACAATTATTGCGCTCGAAAAAAGTGCAGAAAGCGACGAGTTTTTCCTGACCTTCGAAGACCTCAATGGCGCGACTTTTGACTTCGACGATCCCAAGCCGGCGGCGGCGGCTTATCCGGATGATCCAGCAGAAAACATATCTTCGGATATCGGCATTCGCACTTTTGAAGAAATTTATGCCAGCATATCGTCGATTACGACAGTTCCAGTTGATTATGAAGCCACGACAACCTTAGGCACGCCCTCAGGTATCATCTACCAGAAATACTTTCAACAGCTCCCCACGGTGGAAGCAATTGATGCCTTTCTACCGTCGCATCAAATGGCGATAGCGCAACTTGCCCTGGCTTCCTGCAGCGAAATGGTCGAAGTGGACAGGCTTTTAGCCCCGGCCGATAGTAATCGTTACTTCCCGAATTTCGATTATACGATTGGGTCGGACCTTGCGTTTGACAGCGCGCCAGAACGCGCCCTGATTGTCACGCCAATGTTAATCGCGACTAGCAATTTTGTTTCAACAGGCTCACCCGATAACCTTACAACCCAACCCATCGAAGACAGGATGCGTGAAGCGCTTTCCGCTATGGGAACTCAGGTTCTCGACCCGGGATTGCCTACGAATACCTACGAAAGCCTGATTACGCAGCTGGTTAATTCGGGTGACAACAGCCCTGATCGAACCGTCCAGATAGTCAAGGCGGTTTGCGCGGCAACCGTGGCCAGCGCGGTAACCCTGGTTCAATAAGGACGAAATATGGCCAAGAAAAAAACTAATTATCAGCATCCCGATGATCCTTTGAAGTTCGAAGATCACGGACGCCCGGTTACCCGACGTGAATTTATCCGCCAGGGTTTCATGACCGGGTCGGCGACTATCCTCACCGGTGGCATGTTTAATTTATTTGCCAACCCGAATGTAGCCCGGGCTGCTATCGCCCCCGACCTGCAAGCATTGGCGGCAAGTATGCCGAACTGTTCTCCCGGTGGCATCCCTAACACGATGATTCCCTTTATTTGTTTTGATCTCGCCGGTGGCGCCAACCTGGCCGGGTCGAATGTGTTGGTCGGGCAAGGTGGCGGACAGCTGGATTTCCTTTCGACGGCGGGCTACAGTAAATTGGGCATTCCCGGCGATATGGTTCCGGGGCTGAACGATACTGGCTTCACCTTAAACAACCCCAGTAACGGCGATTTTACCAACACTGAACTCAAGCTGGCCTTTCATGCCGACAGCGCCCTGCTCAGAGGGATCAGGGAAAAGGCTCCCCTCACGGTGGCCAGCGGAAACATTGACGGCTGTGTCATTCCATCGCGTTCGGACAATGACACCGGCAACAATCCCCATAACCCGCTATACGGCATCGCCCGGGCCGGCGGCACTGGTACCGTGGTCGATTTAATCGGTTCGCGTAGCAGTGAGTCGGGTGGAAACTCGATGGCACCCGCTGCTCTCATAAACCCGGAAGTAAGACCAACCAAGGTCGACCGACCCAGTGATGTTATCGGCATGGTCGATGTTGGTGATTTAACCGCTATTTTATCCGACCCAGCCGATGTCACCGCGGTGATGGAGTCAATCGCGCGGCTGAGCCATCGAAAAATGCAAGTTGGTGACATCCAGACCAAACTGACCAATGATGCAATCATCAAAGATTTAGTCCGTTGCGGCTATCTGAAAGCTGCCGACATTGCCGACCGCTTTGCCGGAATTCCAGTAGACCCGCTCGAAGATATTGAGATCAACCAAATATTCACCGCCAACGAACTGACCAGCAATGAGTTTCGTAAAACGGCATCAGTGATGAAGATGGTGATCGAGGGTTATGCCGCCGGGGGCTGCATTACTATGGGTGGCTACGATTATCACACAGGTGATCGCATCACCGGAGAAAATAGAGATTTACGCGCTGGGCGCTGCATTGGTGCCTGTCTCGACTACGCGCGGCGTAAGGCTCAACCATTAATGATTTACGTCTATAGCGATGGCTCTGTCGCCAGCAATGGCATGCCCGACGACTCCCTTACTATAGATAATAATGATCCTGAAACGCTCATACTTGGTGGACAGGGTAAAGGCCAATGGACCGGTGATAATTCTTCGACCGCCTGTTCGTTTTTTCTCGTATACAACCCTTTTGGTTCACCTGGCCTCATCGGAAATCGGCAGATCGGACGAATGGATGCTGGTGGTTCGGTAGTTACCTCGGCCACCCCGGCGGCCAATAACGTTAATATACTAGTCAATATGCTACTGCTAAATTACATGTCAGTCAGTGGGCCGGCACCTTTTAATCTTAGCGACTATACCGATATTTTTCCTAACCACGGCCTGGGTACCAACTTATCCAATTACATCGCCTTTGATTCCTTTTAAGTTCGATATTAAATAAAGCAGATGTGTCGGCAACCAGACCGCAACCGCTGTGGCTTCTCGCTAGTTCCGTTGCTTTTTATCTTTGTCCTACTGCAACCCCAGGATTTACAGGCAGACTGGAGCCAACAGCAGCGCGACATCATGGGAACCCGGGTCTCGGTGGAATTATGGCACTCCGATAGCGAACAGGCAGCGCGTTGCAGCGAATCGATTTTTAGCGAATTTCGTCGCATCGATCAGCTTATGAGCCCGTATATCTCGCAAAGCGAATTATCATTTATCAACAACAACGCGGCGATCAGCCCGGTCAGCATCAGCGAGGACATGGCGCATCTGATCGAGCGTTCGATCTATTTCTCTGAAATTTCAAATGGCGCCTTTGATATCACCTACGCCAGCATTGGTCGAAACTACGATTACCGTAAGCGAATCCAGCCCGATGGCGCTGATATAGCCCGAGCATTGCCAGCGATTAATTATCGCCATATCCTGTTGAAAAACCGGTCCCTGTCGTTTCGTAAAGCCAACGTCAGTATCGATTTAGGCGGCATCGCCAAGGGTTATGCCGTTGACCGGGGAATACAGGTCGCTAGACAATGTGGAATTGACCAGGTAATGATCAGTGCCGGTGGTGATTCGCGAATTATTGGCAACAAAGGGGGACGCCCCTGGATGATCGGTATACAGCATCCGCGTAGTTCGAGCGAAGTCGCATTAGTGTTACCCCTCAGCGATAGTGCAATTTCGACGTCGGGCGACTATCAACGCTTTTTTATCGAAAATGGTGAACGTATTCATCATATAATTGACCCAAATACTGGGCGCTCAACCCGATCGACCTGGAGCGCGACGGTAACCGGGCCTGATGCAATGACAACGGATGCGTTATCGACTACTATTTTCGTGCTCGGCGTGCAAAAGGGCATGGTATTAATCGAAAGCCTGGCGGGGTTTGATGCAATCGTGATCGATAGTAACGGTAAGCTGCATTATTCGTCAGGTCTGGAACCGCCTTCTAGCGAAGGATAATCTGTTACTCAATCCATATGAAATCGATACTACAAACCATAATGTTCATTCTATTGGCAAACTTTGCAGCCGTCGCAACAAGCCAGGAAACGGATAGCGAAGCCCTCGACGCAAGCATCGAGGCACTGAAGAAAGAAGTCCTTTCGCTGAATCGTGATCTATTCATTCTCGAAGAAGACTTACTTTTTCCAGCCAATACCCAGTTCAGTATTTTTCTCTCTTTAAATGCCGGGCAATTATTTAAACTCGATTCGGTACAAATTAAAATTAATGACAAAAACATTGCCAATCACCTTTATACCGAACGTGAACTGTCTGCACTTAAACGCGGTGGGGTACAACGCTTATATATCGGTAATCTCCCTTCCGGGGAACATGAAATTATCGCCATATTTACCGGTGTAGGACCCAAGGGGCGTGACTATAGACGCGGAAAAACAGTGGTCATTGAAAAAACAACCGAGCCACAGTTTGTCGAATTTATGATCAGCGATGACGCCAGCAAAGAACAACCCCTTTTTGATGCGCGCATCTGGGAATAATTTTCCTGCCTCCGCGATCAAATGCTATTCCGCCCCCACATCTGTTATTTACTTATCATTGCTATCTTTCTGGCTAGCGGCAGTATTAAAGCCGCTGAGTCCCGACAAGGCAGTATTGAAGCCGCCGAGGCCAAGACTGCCCGGGTAGAGAATATTTATTACGGAAATGCACTTTTTCAGTATTTTCAAAACCACGAGTTCGAAGCCATAACTCGATTAATGGTAGCCCTGGAAAAGCCCCATAACCAGATACAGAGAAACGAGTCTCGGCTATTGCTTGCCGATCTTTTCTATCGCTATGGCTTATACGATGATTCGCGACAGATATTTGCTCAGTTATTAAGCTCTGATTTATCCGATTCCATTCAAAATCGTATCTGGTTCAACCTGGCCCGATTAAATTATGACCAGAGAAATGACGACCTGGCCCGCGATTTACTATCAAAGATCAACGATACACTTCCGCCCCATTTGGAAGCTGAGCGAAACTATATGTTATCCAGCCTTTATCTCGGCAGCCGCCAATATCAGCAGGCCGAGGATAGCAGTGCGCAAATAAGTAAAGACTCGCGCTGGCGGAAATATGCTGATTACAATCTTGCGGTAACCCAATTGGAAGAAGGCGATTACTCACAGGGCCAGTCAATGCTGATGCGTTTAGGTGATATGGACCCGGCCGACGAGGAAGATCTGGCTATACGAGACCAGTCAAATCTGGCTTTAGGGTTGAAACAGTTGCGCATGGGTCAAACTGAAGCGGCAATTGAAACTCTTTCACGCGTGCGCCTGCTTAGCCCTGTGAGTAGCCAGGCGCTACTGGCGACCGGCTGGGCCTGGTACAAGTTAGAAAACTTCGACAAAGCTCTGCTTCTGTGGCGGGAATTGATTCGTAAAAATGCGGTTGATGCAGCCACCGACGAAGCGCTATTGGCGATCCCTGAATATTATGTCGATAAGGGTCAGGATAAACTAGCCATCAGTCATTACGAAAGTGCTGCCCATCATTTTGATGCGCAGTTGGGAATACTCGATTCTGCTGCCTTGGCGGTTGGCAAAAATAATCTGATTGCGGCATTGTACGAACACAAGCTGATTAGCCAGCGGGGAAGTTTCGACCGCCTGCCGCCCCATTCAGCGGTTACTGTACAACTACTGTCACTATTGGCTTCGGCCGAATTTCATCGACAAATTAAACACTTACAGCAATTACTCGACATCAACCAGTCACTGCTTTATTGGGACCTTAACCTCCCCGCGTTGGATTTAATGCTGCAGGAACGGCGCAAAAACTTCCAACAGAAGTTACCTCTTCTACAGCAATCAACCAGTTTTGAAAAACTGGATACTCTGCGTAGTTCGAGGGATAGTTTTGCCCAAAGCCTGCAACAGATTGAGAGCACTGAGGATCACAGGGCATTGGCTAGCCCGGAAGAAAAAGAACAACTCGAGCGGCTGGATCGAATTGCCGGTTCGATATCGGTTATCGGTGAACAGCGAAATACCGTATATCAGCAGGATATGCATCGCTTTTTAAGCGGTATTTTACACTGGAACCAGTCGACCGATTACCCGGTTCGACACTGGCGCGCAAAGAAGCAACTGATCGAACTTGATCGAGCGCTGGCGATCTCAACAGACAAAGCGCAGTCACTCAGCACAATTACCGAGTCGACGCGGAAAAGCTTTTCCGGCTTCCAGCAGCGGATCGATGCTCAGCAGGCTAAAATTTCGGTGATGAAAAAGCGCGTTGAAGCATTGGTTTCCCGCCAGCACCAGAATATCAATCAACTCGCCTTCGATACGATTGAAAGCCAGAGAGAAAAAATTATCTCACTACGCCTGGGTGCCCGGTTTGCCCTCGCCAGGCTTTACGACAAGCTGGCTAGTCAACCATGATCGCCCGGCTGCTTATTGTCTTGCTCGCCATTTTCCTTTATGCCTGCGCTGAACGAGGAATAGACATCGGTCGGACCATCGCCGATCTGAGCAACCAGCCCGAAATCATCAAGACCATAGAACTCGAACCCAGTGTGACATTCGATATCGATCGAAAAAAGGTGATAGAAAGCTTCAGAACATTGGTTGAATTAACCGCCGACGGCGGCGGCAATGGCGATGAGCT
>JBLHOA010000100.1:0-10709 GCA_047622345.1 Gammaproteobacteria bacterium
TGAGTGCAATCGATAGCGATGATCTAGGTGTTGGAGATTTAGCCTGGGCAATTTCCAGTCCTGCCGTTAAAGGTCTGGCGTCAGTAACGGCGAGTGGTACCAGTGGCGTCCTCAAGGCAATAAGTTTTATCCCCACTATGAACGCAAATGGAGCCGATAGTTTTTTCGTATCGGTTACCGCCCGCGGTTTGACCGACACGATTGAAATCACACCTGCCATTACCCCGCGTAACGACCCTCCGGTGATAACCGCGCTCGGCATACAAACCGGGGTTGAAGGCTCGACCTTGATTATTACGCCCGAAGATAACGACCCGGATACAGTCAATAACGGCACCAACATCGTGTGGAATATCGTCAGCGGTACTCAACCGGGAATGACCATGTCATCGACCGGGGTGATTACCTGGATTGTTCCGGCCGGAGCGCAGGCACCCCCTGCGGTCGACATCGATTACCCGATTACGATCAGCGCCGATGACGGTGGCGCTGACCACGGCCTGCCGAATCCGGCATCGAGCGAATCATTTACGATTAGAATCAGCCCCCCCGACGGCGACGGTGACGGCTTCGCCGATTACAATGATTTTTGCCCGAATGATTTCAGTGCGACCAATCTCGACACCGTCGATGGCGACGGGACCCCTGGTTTCGATACCGACCCGAATGATTTGATCGGTGGTGACGATTGTGACCTCGACGATGATAACGACGGCATGCTCGATCAATGGGAAATAGATAATTTCTTCGACCAGTTTAATGCGTCTGATGCCGCCGGCGACGCCGATGGTGATGGCCTTACCAATCTGCAGGAACACGATGCCATGTCGAACCCGCGTTTTGGCGATCTCACCATCGATGCGACCGGATACAAGACGCCTTATACGATAGCGCCACCGGCACCAAAGTCAGTGCACCCGTCGGCGACTTCGGTTACCGCCAGCAATTACGGGCCGTATCGACCCGGCAGCCATACCATTGTGTGGACTGCCTCCAATTCGACCTCGGTGGCTTTGAATACCAGTAATCAGTTGTTTAACGTGCGACCGTTGATTAATTTTTCCGCTGACCAGCAGGGAGTAGAAGGCGGCACAGTTAATGTGAAGCTGAGCTTAAACGGAGAAGCGCCCAGTTATCCGGTGACCGTCACCTACGCAATTTCCGGAACCGCGACCGCGGCCGACTACAGCACGCCGACCCCAGCTTCGGGGGCTGTAGTATTCAACGATACGACGCCGCAGACTATCAGTTTCAATCTAACCGCCGGTGACGGCGCGGACGCCAATGAAACCATAGTGTTCACCCTGAATTCGGCGAGCAATGCAGCCATAGGAGTGAAGAAGACCCATACCGTAACCATAGTCGAAGGCAATGTTGCGCCCATCGCTAAGTTGCAATTTACTCAAGGTGCTCTGATATTGAGTTCGGTATATGCTGCCGATGGGGCGGTAACTATCGATGCCCTCGCGACTGACTTGAATGCCGGGCAGATTTTGAGTTATGAGTGGTCGGCAAGTGATGCCGCGTTGTATACAACGTTACCGACTGTTGCCAGTTTTACCACCCCCACACTACCGGTGGGTAATTATCTGGTCGATGTCACCGTAACCGACAATGGCTCGCCGCCGATTTCTACACGGGTCAGTCGCATACTAAGCGTAATTGCAGGAGATGCAGCAACCGCGATAGCAGCCTTAACGGCTGGTGATACCGATGGTGATACCGTGCCTGACAATGATCCCGCAGAAGGCCTCGGCGATAGTGACGGTGACGGTGTTCCCAATTATCTCGACGCGCAGGACGGAAATATGGGTGCGTCTAATTTTATTCCTGATCAGGTTGAAGATTTCAGCACTAGTTTTGTTCTTGAAACCGAAGCCGGTTTAACACTGTCGATCGGTAATACCGCACAGGCGGCCAACAATGGTACGGATACCTTCGGTGCCTTGATTACCGATGATGAAATCGCCAGTTTCGGTGGTAGCAATGGTGGGGCTTCGATTTATCCCGCGGACAGTCTCGGCCATTACGGCGGAATTTATGACTTCACTATCAGCGGGTTGATCCACGGTAACTCAGCGAGTGTAGTTATACCATTGCAGGGAGGTATCCCCCGCGATGCCAGGTATCGTAAATACCACGCATCAACCGGCTGGAATGATTTCATGGAAGATAACAATAATTTGATTGCCTCGGCCTCGGGTGAGCCGGGTGCCTGCCCATCGCCGGGTAGTAGCGCCTATCGCAGTGGTTTGAATTATCTCGACAATTGCCTGCAGCTGACTATTCAGGATGGTGGTCCGAACGACACCGACGGCAGCGAAAATGGTAGTATTGCCGATCCGGGGACGATCGCGGTTGCATTGACCGAACCCGTGGTGCCGGTGGTAGAAGAAGGGGGAGGGCGAATTGCGCCGTGGTTACTGTTTATGTTGATGATATTCGGTGGTTACGGGCTGTGGCGTCAAACTGGGGCAGTGAAAAATCGGTCGATTTAAACTTAAAATCGGTCGATTTAAACTTAAGGCCTGGCTAGTTAAACAATAAAAAAATAGATGATGAAAAGGTCATATATAACGGTGGGGCTGATGCTCCTGTTGGTCGCTCCGCTGGTAGAGGCCCAATCGGCCGTCGCTTCTCAGAGCTTCGCCGGTTTGCAACTGGCGCAAAGCGAAACCAGTGCCAGCAGTTCAGGCGCTGTGTCGCAGGCGAGTCAATACGGGCCGGTGCTGCGTGATGAAAGTCTGTGGCAGATATCGCAGCGATTTCGACCTCGTGGCATTACCATGGCGCAAACCATGATGGCCATCTATAAAGCAAATCCTGATGCCTTTCTCGATAACAACATAAATCGCCTAAAAGTAGGGTCGGTGTTGACCATACCTGCTTTCCAGCCAGCCAGCCTGACCGATTCGCGGGCGGCCTACAAGGAAGCTTCTACGCATATTGATCGCTACGAAAAAGAGGTTCGACAGGTAAGAGTCGAACGCGGTGAGCTTAAACCCTTAAGTGCTGCGCCCAGAGAACCGGATTTGTTACCGGCAATCACGCCGACAGAAATGGCGGAAATCAGCCAGGTAAAGCTATCGCAAATTACCGAAATTAAAGCAGAGCTGAAAAAGGAAGAAGAACAGCTGGTCGAGGTTGCGCCCCCATTACCAAAGGCCAAAAAGAAGGCCCCCAGAAAACCAGAACGACCTCTGTTCCGCTATAGCTACGACCTGGCCGCCATTAATGACAGTAATGTGCGACTGGCGCAAAACGACGTCGATATCCGCGACGATGCGATTTTCAGCGTTACCCTGAACGCCCGTGGCGGCAGGCCTCTCGACAGCTTTTCGATCTGGAATTATGGCGCGAGTGCTACCTATAATTCGTTCAGTACCTTCGATGGGCTAAACAATATCGATTTCAATATCAATACCAGGTACCGCTTCGCCCTGTCTTCGGGTTTTACTTCGCCAATCTACAGTCTCGGTATCAAAATCGGTGGCGTCGAATACGATACCGAAATGCGCGATGCAACGGTATTATCCTTGTCGGCCGATTTAAACAAATGGGTTACCAATACGATTAACATGACGGCGGGTTGGGTTTTCAAGACACAGGATTCGAAAAGCGAGGCCTACGATACTTCCGAGAACCGGTTATTCGTCAACTTCGATACCAATTTATCAAAAACTGATTTGATCTATACCACCCTGACTTATATTACCGGCGATGTCGTTTCCAGTGCTTCGCCCACGCTCGCGATCATTAATGCGGCCGAAGCGATCGAACCCGATGACGTCTTCGGCGGGATAACCACCAATCAATTCGCCTATCGACTCGATGCCGAAACCATAGTCATTACACTGGGCTACAATAAAATTCTAACCCAGAGTCTGTCGATGGACGTATCGGCTCGAATTGTTGATACGACTTCGAGTGTTGATAGCGACATAGGCTACGAACGTACTTTGCTCAGAGCCAGCCTGCTCGGGAGATTTTGATCATGTATCGGATAATTTCAGGCTTGAATAACAAACTGATAGTCCTATTAGCCACCGCACTGTTAAGCGCCTGTGGTGGCAGCGGCGATGAATATCAAGGCTTCGATGCATCGTTAAAATTATCGTCGCCAAACAAGTACCTGACCTTTTTTAATCGGCAGGGTGACCTGGCGGCCGGACGCTATACGTTGGTCGTCGCGACCGCCGCAGCTGGTGTCACCGATAGTTTCAGTGTGCTGGTGACGCGCAGCGATGGCAGTACCTCGATGCTCAGCGGCAGCTGGGTGAGTTCGGGCGGGCAGGACTCCGACCCTACCTGTGCCAGTGGAAATCGTTGTTTTGCTATCGACCTGCAGGATGCCAGCGGTGCAACTTTCGCGCTGAATACGGCGGCTGACGGTTTTCTATATCTGCTCGACGACAGTGGCACGCCTAATGTTGTTGCATCGGTGAACAAGGCTGCTGCAGGCGCCACCGAAACCTTGAAATTTTCCGAATCCGAAATCGATGAAACCGGTTTCGCCGAAGCTTATTATCGCGCCGTCGACCCCGGTAACGCCCGCGATACCGCACAGAAGTATCAGTCTTTGCATGGGCTGGAAAACCCGGACGTGCACGTTATTTTCCGCGATTCGAAAGACCTTGGTTATGGCCGTGATATGTACATGCGCAGCTATGCCAACCCCAGTGTCTGCGGCGGTCAGATGACCGTATTTTTCGTACGCAACTTTGCGGTCAAAATTATCGATGGATTTGCCTACGGACCGGTCAATCTGGAAGGGGCTATCGAAGCCGATCTGCAACATAACTTCGGACACAATGCGATCGAGTTTGGTCTGGGGCGGGCCGATTTCGGTGATACTTGCGCTACCGAACCAATGGCGAAATTTTACACCTTTAGGGCCGATTACAGCACCCCCGGTGCCGATCATCCGCGGCGTTTACGCATCGACCTCGATGCGCGTGGTGCCAAGGCCATGCCGCAACCCTGTATAAGCTGCCACGGCGGGAAATTACGCCCGCTGGATCGCAATGGCGATTTTGTCGCGATGCACGCCGAAGACCCCGCCAACCAAATTGGTGACACCAAGGCGCGTATGCAGGCCTTCGAGGTTGATACTTTTGAATTTTCCGAAAAACCAGGCCACAGCCGAGCCGACTATGAAGAAGGTTTGCGCAAGCTCAATCTGGCGATTTTCTGCACCTATCCCGGTAGCGATACGCACGCCGGTTGTGCCGCCTTCGGTGGCGGTGTCGCCGCGCAGGGGAATTCCGGCGAATGGAGCGGTGACTTCGGTCGCGAAATGATGCTCGGCTGGTATGGTGACACCGGCGGTAATAATGCCTTGTCGACGGTTGGTTCGAAATTCAGTGACAGCTATGTCCCTGTCGGATGGCGGCCTAAGGTTGGCGGTCCCCCGGTTGGCGCCGGCGAACTATTTACCAAGGTAGTCGGCCCCAATTGCTTTGTCTGCCACGGTAAGCGTGGCACCCAGCTCGGGTCCGACGTGAATGCGCTCAATGGTAAGGATCTGGATTTCAGTACCTGGAAAAAGTTCATTTCGCACGCCGATGAAATTGAACGCCTGGTCTTCGACGAAGGCAAGATGCCACTTGGCTTGTTGAATTATGACAACTTCTGGGGTGACCCTGAAAAAGGTGAATTACTCGCCAGTTTTATCGCGCCTTATGTCAGCAATCCGACCGGATTTACCGCGCGGCGCACCGATAGCAGCGGCAATATTATTCTGCCCGGGCGTATTGTGGCACGCGCTGGCCCCGATCGTGTGACCCAGGCAGATGCGGCGATTACACTGAACGCGCAGGCAACATTGTTTGCCGATTCCTACGAGTGGTCTTTGATATCGTCTCCACCTGGTGGGGAAGACGCTGCGCTCTCAAGCCCGAATACCATGCGCAGCAGTTTCAGCGCCGATACCGACGGTGATTATGTGGTCCAGTTAACCGCTACTTCATCAGAAAATTCCAGCCAGCAAATTGACCAGTTGACGATTAAGGTAGACAGTAGTTTGGCCACGGCACCGAGAGATTTAACGTTTTACAGCGATATTTCCGCCGAATTGGGTACCTGTGCTGCTGCCTGTCACGGGGAGAGTGGGGCCCCGGGTGACGGTATTGTTGCTGGTATCCCGGTATGGTGGACAGAGAATCAGCCCTTTGGTACACCCCCCGCCGCTACTTCTCCACAATTGGGGTTTTACGAGCAGGTATTGGCGAGGGTGAATATGGAAGTCATTGAAGATAGTTTAATCCTGAAGAAGCCGTCCAGAGTCCACCATTATGGTGGCTCGCAAGCACAGAACTTCGGCTATAACCTGACCAAAACGCTGGGCGATTTCGATCGCAGGAACTACGACAAATTCGTCAACTGGATCGCCGAAGGCGCGCCCTGCGGTACGGGTGCATCCTGCCTGTAATCCAGGACAGCATTGTTTAGTCGGGAAACACTGGAAAGGGCATTTCGGGTTTTAGCCTACACTGGCCTGTTTGCGATAATGTATGTCGTTGTCGATTTCAGTATCGACATGCGACCGGCCGGCGTAGAGTCGTCTTACCAGTTTATGCTCACCAATCTGGCAGACGATGAACCCGTCATTCTGCGACAGGACAACCTATCTATTCTGGTGATTAAACGATCGAAGTCCACAGTTGCCGGACTTGTTCAGGCACAGGAGGGTTTGCAGGATGCATTATCCGAAGACAGCCGCCAACCCGCCGCCGCGCGTAATCGGCATCGTTCAATCCAGTTGCAATACTTTGTCAGCTACGCGCTTGGCACTCATCTGGGTTGCCCGTTAATTCTCAAAGCGAAGCGGGTGCAGGAGAGTTGCAGTAGCGCAAGCTACGACTTTGCCGGCCGCGCATTGGTTGGCGATTCGCAGTTTCAAAATCTGACCATTCCGGATTATAATTTCGATCAGAACTTCAGTCTGCTAACCATCAACCCCTAAGCGAGAATTCGATTATGCCTTCCTTCGATGTTGTTTCAGAAGTCGATCATCACGAACTCAAAAATGCCGTCGATCAGGCTAATCGTGAAATTGGCACCCGTTATGATTTTAAAGGGTCAAATTCAATAATCGAGCAGTCGGGGAATGACCTGACTTTGCAGGCCGAGTCTGACTTTCAACTCAAACAAATGATTCCCATTTTGAAAGAAAAAATGGCGAAACGAAACATTGACGTCGAGTGCCTGGAGTTTGGTGATGTCGTAGAAATGAATAAACGCGCCCGTCAACCCGTTTCGGTGCGCGAAGGTCTGGAGACCGATCTGGCGCGAAAAATGGTCAAAATCATTAAGGAGAAAAAACTCAAAGTGCAGGCGGCGATTCAAGGAGATCAGCTTCGCATCACCGGAAAAAAGCGCGATGATCTGCAACAGGTGATGGCGTTACTGCGTGAGTCGAATCTTGAAATACCACTGCAATTCAACAATTTCCGCGACTAATCAGCGGCTAAGATAAACGTCGAAGCGAATGGTTTTTTCGCGATAAATAATGTCTGGTTTTTTCCCGTCGAGACTGCTCGCTTTGGCGGGTCGTTTCACCACTACGCGTTTCACTGCTTTTTCTAATGCGAGCTGAAAACAGGCTTCGATATCGCTGTTGTCGGTTAACGACTGCAGAATTTGTAGCTCCTTGCCGGGCTTGGCGCTCGATTTATGCGCGGGAAACATGGGGTCAATGTAGATGCAGTCATAGGCTTGTTCAGCAGACCCCGTTCGCAGATAGCTAAGCCCATCGCAAAGCTCGCTGCTCAGCCTCGCCGCCAGGGCAGGCGAGTTTTCCTGTAAGACACTCAATGACTGCGCAACAATCGCCCACAACAATGGGTTCTGCTCGATCATATGAACCTGCTGTCCGTGATGGGCCAGAATAAAGCTGTCCACTCCCCAACCGCCGGTCAAGTCCAGAATCGAGTGAATATTACGCTGTTTATTTTGACAGGCCTTTAATAGTGCCTGGTTGCTTTGGCGCGCGCGTCGGGGGTAGGGGCCATTCATAAAACTATGGCTGAATTTTAATCCCTGGGTATTGGTTATCTCGACGCCATAGTCGTTGCGGGTGACATCGACAGCGGACTGGGTTGATAGAATCCTGTCGATATCGGAGGTCGTGCTCAAGAGTGCCAGCGCTTAATAATTAGTAATGGGGTGGGGCTTCGTTATCACTACTCATATCGGGGCTCAGTTCGCTCCTCAGCGCCTGCAATTGAATCTTGATCTGTTCGATACTGGTATTCAACCGCGCAATTTCGATATCCTGTTGGGCTACAACCTCATTCAGGGTTTGCACGGTGTGCTCCTGCTCCGAATACAGCATTTCCAGGTGGGACATTTTATCTTCAAGGCCAGGTTTCACGTGCCGATGCTCTGCGTTAAACGATGTAGTCTAGCAAACATTTTACCGATTAATCCAAATAATGATGGTTTACCGATGCATCATTCATCTTCATAATAGGGGTTTCGTTTTGATCGCCATTTCGGCGGTTTAAGTTTGGGGTAAGCTGTGACCGATTCGCAAATAGATACAATTGCAAAAATTGCCGAGAAAATTTCCAATGAACATAATCGGCGTAGCCGGCAATCCCAAACCATCAATGACTTGCTCAAGGAACGTCAGGATGTACTGGTTTCGATGTGCGAGCTGGCCGAACTGGAATCAGCCAACATGGCAGCCGACATTGTCATCGAACGTCTGAAGTCATTTAGTCAAAATCTGGTCGACTATACTGCGCTTGGGCATTTTGAAATTTATGAACGTATCATCGATGGTAAGGAGCGTCGCGGCAATATTAAAAAGATTGCCGATAAAATTTACCCGACTATTTCACGCACCACTGATTTCTTTGTCGACTTCAATGATAAGTACGATGGTGCCGATGACGCGGAAAGTCTGGAAGCGCTGTATAAAGATTTATCGGCAACCGGTGAAGCGATGGCCGAACGCATCGAATTTGAAGACTTGTTACTGCGTGAACTCAGCGATCAACTGGAAAGCCCGAGCAAGTTTCTCTAGATAAACCCGGCTGTGGCTTAAAGCTCTGATTAAAGCCTGAAACGCCTTCCTTAAGGAAGAACCCGGTTAAACGGTTTCACTACCACGCTGTCGTAAACGCCAGCTTCAATATAGGGGTCTGCATCCGCCCAGGCCTGCGCATCTTCCAGCGAATCAAACTCCGCAATAATAATACTGCCGGTAAAGCCGGCATCACCGGGATCGGCGCTATCAATTCCGGGATTAGGACCCGCAACCAATAGCTTCCCCTGGTCTTTTAATGCATTCAGGCGGGCAACGTGTGCCGGACGGGCAGCCAGGCGGCCGGGTAAACTGTCGGGTCGGTCGGTGCCGACAATGCTGTAATACATTAACTGGTCTCCTTGTCAGAACTCGGGATGTATTTGGCCAGAAATATGGCTTGCGCGATTATAAAGGCAAAGGTCATCCCCATTAAACCGAATAATTTGAAATCAACCCAGGTATCTTCGCTGAATTGAAAGCCGAAGGGGTCAATTTCGGGGGCAACAATAATGTTGGCCAGACCGGAAACGGCAAAGAAACCCACCCAGGCCAGATTGAGCTGGGCCCAGACTCGCGGGTCTTCGATATTGATGGCCTGCGACATCATGCGCTGTACCAGCGGTTTCTGACCGATGAAATGGCTCGCCAGGAACACCAGCCCGAACAACCAGTTGATTGCGGTCGGTTTCCACTGGATAAATAATGGGCTTTTGAAAGCAATCGTCAATCCGCCAAAAACAACTAACAGCACAAGCGTAATTAATGGCATTTTTTCTACGCGTTTGACAATAATTGCCGACAGGGTGACCTGAATCAAAGTGGCGACAATCGCGGTTAATGTGGCCAGGTAAATCGCATCGCTGGCTTCGCCGGGGGTTAATCGCATCATTGGCATGAGATCGTTAACCGCTAAAATAAGTTCATCGGGTAGATCGAGAAAAAATTTATAAACGATAAAAAATAAGACGATGGGTAGAAAATCGAGTAACTGTTTCATTGCAAAAGGGTCGGGAAAATCAAAAGCCGATTCTAACCTAAGTTGGTTGCTGCGGGTGACTAATATATGACGCGATGATATCCTCGAAGTTCCTTTTAGACGCTGCAACAAGACAACGTGACAACCAAAAAATTCTTCTATCTGGCGGGGCTACCGCGAACCGGCAGCACCATACTTGGCGAAATTCTGAATCAAAATGAGAAGCTGCATGTTTCTCCCGCCTCCCCATTGAGTGAAATTGTCAGCGAAGTAATCGCCAAGTGGCGAGGCAATACGGTGACCTTGAAAGCCTATAAACACCCTGATCAACTGGGCAATGTCTGGCGTGGCATTCGCAACGGCATGTATCAGCATCGCAGCGAATCACACATTATTGACAAGTCCTGGGCATGGCATATGAACGACGCCATCGATTCCGCGCGCGAAGTTCTCGGTGAAGAAATGAAGGTGATCTGCCCGGTCGACAATGTTGCCGATTGCCTGGCTTCTTTTATCATGCTGATCCGGGGCAACACGGACTATCATTCCTTCATCGATGAATTTCTCACCAGGCAGCGCATGGAGTTATCCGACGCCAATCGATGTACGGCGATGATGGATAGCAATATCGCCACCAGTGTTGGTTGGTGTTATGAAAATCTGAAGCAGACCTGGCAGGGTAAAAACCGTAACAATCTA
>JBLHOA010000101.1:0-10685 GCA_047622345.1 Gammaproteobacteria bacterium
TGTTGAAAATACCGAGAAGTATGCCCTGGACGGCATAATTCGAGTTTATCTTAGCGCCGATGTCGTCGAAAACTGGGGAAACACCTTTAGCGCAGTTGCCACCGCCGATATCCGCTTTGTCGACAGCCAGGCTAATGTTGAGGCCTATTCCAGCATACCCATGGGCGTACCGGGAAAACCTCCTTCCGACGGACTGACTAAAAATGCAGCCATCGTAAATTCAATACAACGGGCAATCGATGAGGCTGGCGCCAAACTCGGTCTGGAAATTATTGATTTTGCCAAACCCCGAACTATGACCTTCACTTTATCGGAAACAGATGAACCGGTCGGCAATTACAAGTCGATACGGATCTACAATGAAATTTCGGACTTTAACGTCTTTTCGTCCAAACCCGAACATGGCGGAAGCTTCGAATCATTCACCTGCCATGACATAGATCCGAGTGAATCACTCGGTGTTGCGGGCGGGTATTTGAAAATCACCGGGATTGGCTCCAGAACCTATGGATCAAGATTACACGTGATAGATCTCGCCGATAAAAAAGAGGTATTGCTGTTTGATACTTCGTTACAGGATCGTAAGCATTCCTGGGAAAAAGGGGTGCGAAAGTTGCAGGATTGCATGTTTGTTGAAAACTGGCGTTTCCTGGTCGGTCTGACCGGGAATCATATCAGCCTATGGGATACCGAGCGTGGAATTAACATGGCCGAGGTCCATATTAAGCGCGGAATGAAAAGCGGGGGTAGCCTGGATTATATCAGCGACGGCAGCAATCGATACCTTGTCGTAAAACACAAAGGTAAAATAAAGAAATTTTTTGAAATTACACGATAGATAATTCGTGGCAGCCCGGCATACAAGCGCTATCTAAGCAACTTGTATGCTAGCTTTTTGATAAAAGATTTCCCGATCTAGAATTCGTAAAACAAACCGAATGAAAAGGTCGTGTCTTCATAAAAGTCTGAGGTCAAACCCTGGGTAACATCAAAGTTATAGCCAGCATTTTCTGCGAAATAAAAATCAGCACCTGCAGACACACCAAAGACTAATTCGTCGAAAGTATCACTTGCTAGAAAAAGTCCCTGAGCACCCACATAGGGGACCGCTTCACTTTCGCTTGGAAAAATTGCTTTCGCCGATCCGCCAAGCGAGACCGTAGAAAAACCACCCGACTCAGTTATCGAATAAACAAATCCATAGGCCAGCGTGTCGCTCGCATAGGTTTGAAGCTGTATCGATGCAAATATAGTATCATCACCGGTATTTGCCAAAATAAACGAGCCGTTAGCCTGAATACGCGAATCACCTTCCTGACCAATCGCGGAGGCAGAGGCGGAAAATAGTAATGCAGTAGACATTAATGCAGCTTTTGCAACAGGGTTATTAATCATTTAATTTATCCGTAAATTTTATTTTTGAACCTGTCAAACTATCATAAGTTAGCAACATAAACACCATTATTAAATGGTTGAGTTAATGCGGAGGCCAACTAAAAACGTTAAATGTGACTGGGAACACGCAATAGCAGCTTAAAATCACAGTCAGCTAAGCTCTTATCCTCTCAACTATGTCCCTGAATAACTACGGCGTATCAGAGCTGACTGCAAATTCCGCTACTACCAAACCAGTCATAAGATATTCCACGACCGAATAACCTGGTTTTCATTTTCTCTAGCGGTCCTGCAAATATTTATCCTCCAGTTCTGCATTAATTAAATTCCCCAATACAACACGATCTCGTTACACTGCGCGCATGGAAACGACAATCAACATTGCACAGGATGCCCCGCCACTTTCTCAATCCACCTGGCGATTTGCCTTATATTTTTATATGAAGTCACGCTATACGCTGGCGGCGATTTTTATTTTCGAAGCCGCGCAGGCGGCCTGTACCATTTTATTACCCTACGCGATCAAGGAAATTATCGATGCGGTAACCCAGGCGCAGCAAAGCGGGTCCGATATTTTCGAGTCTACCCAGGATGGGCTTATTTTATTTGCCGCGCTAAACCTCGGTATCGTCCTGTTCAGCCGCGCCAGTGGTGCAATGCTGGTGTTGACCGGACCGGACCTTCGGCGTGAAATTCGAAAATCATTATTCAGCTACCTACAACACCATTCGCATCGTTATTTCATTTCGCATTTCGCTGGGTCGCTGGCAAATCGTATCGCCGAAGTATCGATGAGCAGCATGCACGCGCTGTGGACAATTACCTTCGACTTTTACCCCTTGATCATCAAATCGGCGGTGGCATTGATCATCCTGTTCAACGCGAATGGCGATCTCGCATTGGTGCTAAGCCTGTGGCTCGCCATTTATGTTTATGTGTCCTACCTGCTCGCCAAACGCTGTCGCGTATACGCGCAGGACTTCGCTGAGGCGCGTTCGCTGGTCACCGGCAAAATTGTCGATTCGGTAACGAATGTGATGAATGCAAAAATGTTCGCAAGGCGTCACTACGAAGAAGACTATCTCACCGACTATTTAAACCACGAAGTGAATCACGCGCTGCGCACCTACTGGTACATGGAAAAACTGCGCTGGTTCCAGTTCAGCGCGGCCTTCGTATTGATGATCGGCATCGTCGCCTATGCCCTCAAAATCTGGTCCGATGGCAACCTCACCGTCGGTGAGTTTTCGATGGTTGCCGGTCTGGCCATTTTACTGATTGAGGCCGCCCGTGGCTTAAGTCGTAGCTTTCTCGAATTCTTCGAATACCTGGGCAATATCAGCGATGGCGTTGCCATTTTCATTCAGCCGCATGAAATTATTGATAAACCCGATGCGCCAGCCCTTGATGTAAAACAGGGAGTCATCGATTTCAACAAGGTCAGCTTTACCTACCCCGAAGGCCTGGGGGTATTCAAAAATTTGAGCGTGACCATCCCGGCAAAACAGCAGGTTGGGCTGGTCGGCTTTTCCGGGTCGGGCAAGTCGACCTTCGTCAACGTGATTCTACGATTGTTCGAACCGCAAAGCGGCGAAATCACAATCGACGGGCAGAATATCCAGGATGTTACCCAGGACAGCCTGCGCGAAAGCGTGTCGATGATCCCGCAGGATCCGCAGTTGTTCCACCGTTCGTTAATGGAGAACATTCGCTACGGTCGCCTCGACGCGAGCGACGCCGAAGTGATCGAGGCGGCCAAAAAAGCGCATGCCCACGAATTCATTTTACAAACTGAGAAGAAATACAATTCGCTGGTCGGTGAACGCGGGGTCAAGTTATCGGGTGGCCAGCGACAGCGCGTCGCCATTGCACGCGCAATATTGAAGAACGCTCCGATACTAATTCTTGACGAAGCGACTTCATCGCTCGACTCGGTCACCGAAAAAAAAATTCAGGCTGGACTGGAAAACCTGATGAAAGGTCGCACCGTGGTAGTCGTTGCACATCGGCTTTCGACCATTTCCGATATGGACCGTATTCTGGTTTTCGATGAAGGCAGCATTGTCGAAGATGGTAGCCATCAGAAGTTACTGCAACTAAACGGCCATTACGCACGGCTGTGGAATATGCAGGCCGGTGGTTTTCTTCCCGAAGTCGAAATAAACGGGTAGCATTATCGAGGGCCGCGATTTGCTCCGTCGATATCACCACTTCACAGGGCATAGTGACTGTTACCTAACATCAGTATTTTACCTTTGCCCAACCACTCGAGGCTGCATCGATGCAACGCGATCAAGTTAAGTTTCTTTACCTGAATATCGGTCATTTTCTCGACCATTTATTCATGTTGATATTTGCCTCGGTCGCCGCGTTTCAATTGAATCAGGAATGGGGAATGAGCTACGCTGCATTGATTCCCTATGCCACGCCGGGCTTTGTTGCCTTCGGAGTGTGTGCGTTGTTGGCCGGCTGGATAGCCGACAAGTGGAGCCGCGAAGGCATGATCGCGATCTTCTTCATTGGCATCGGCGTTAGCTCGATATTGACCGGATTTGCCAGCAGCCCGCTACAAATCGCCCTGGGTTTGACCCTGGTTGGCATTTTTGCCGCAATCTATCATCCGGTGGGGCTCGCAATGGTCGTACAGGGGCGCGATAAAACTGGTATTCCGCTGGCGATAAACGGCATCTTCGGCAATATGGGGGTGGCCAGCGCCGCCTTGCTCACCGGGTTTCTCGTCGACAGCGCAGGCTGGCGCAGTGCTTTTTTCCTCCCGGGCATTATTGCCATCGCAATCGGAATCGCTTTCCTGGTTTTCCTGCGTAACGAAAAGCATCAGCAGGCTGAACCCGTTAGTGCGACTAAGGCCGCGCCGACACCGTCGATCTCAGCGGCGACCTTTCGACACATTTTTGCGATTATCCTGTTTACTACGGCCATAGGTGGGCTGATATTTCAAAGCACCACCTTCGCACTACCCAAAATTTTTTCCGAACGGCTGGTCGATATTGCTGGCAACGCGACTTTGATTGGCTGGTATACGTTTCTGGTGTTTTCGCTGGCGGCAATCGCACAACTGCTGATCGGTTACCTGGTCGACCGCCATTCGATTCGAATCATATTTGCGGTAGTAGCGTTAGCCCAGGCGATGCTCTTTCTGCTGATGACTCACCTCCAGGGTATTGCCGCATTGCTGGTGGCGTTTGCCTTTATGTTCGTTGTCTTCGGCCAGATTCCGATCAACGATGTACTCATCGGCCGTATGGCGCGAAGTGAATGGCGTAGCCGTGTCTACGCGCTGCGTTACATCGTCACATTTTCAGTAATGGCCTCGACCGTGCCCTTGATCAGCTGGGTGCACAAAAACTGGGGCTTTGAAAAATTATTTAGCATACTGGCCATTGCTGCGCTGGCAATATTTGCGGCGACATTGTTGCTACCCAAATGGAGTCATATCATTCAGCGCCAGTAGCGACCAGCGACCAGCGCCTTTTGTATTCCCGGGAAAGTTAAGACATTAGCTGGTAAAGAATCTGTTTTTCCGCGTCATCCGTGACCGCCAATATCGCGGTTTTAAATGCGAGCACATTTTTGTCGTGCGCCGCGAGCAAACGCTGTAGCTCCAGGTTTTCCACAAGACTGGGAGCACCACCTGATTGGTATTTATTTTCGAGCGCGGCGAGACAGTCAAAATGGGCATTCTTGCTCTGGCTCATATCGATAAAACTCTGCTGCGCCTTCGCTCCCGCTTCACTTAAATTTTCTTTGCCTGTCATCATTCAATACCAACCCTTTATGGTTTACGCTACTGGATTATACGTCGGCCAGCCAACTTTGGCGTGACTGCAATACATTTCTGGCTATGATCCCCCACCACTTTGGTCGCTATCGACTTTTACCAATTACCGGGCCAGCATTTCGCTCAGCTGCGGCAGGCAATCACGCAATTAACCGCGCAGGATTTAGTGGCAGTTGATAAATACTTATATCAGAATCGGGTCGAATATCGCCGTCGATTGAAAACTAAAGCGGCGAATTTATTAAATAACGCAAATTAACACCTCTTCGTTAAGTATAACTACTACATATACCCGGTTTTTTTAAAGGTTATCTAAACTGAGTATGATACTGTAATTCGATTAATGGCGGACTAGTCATACGAAAAGCTACTTTCCGTGTCGTTACCCACGCTCAATAACAGTGTGATGTGCAGTAGATGTCTATAGAGTCCGAACAAGAGTTACAAACACTTCGATCCAGAATAGCATCACTTAAGCATGAGCTTGAGGGTCAAAAGTCCGACAATCGTGAACTCCTGGCCTACCGGCATCAAATGGATGCCATTCTTAACAATGCTCCAATTGAAATCTATCTTAAAGACAGAGAAGGTCGCTACTTAAGAATAAATCGCCAGTTCGAAAAAATCTTTGACGTAAAAAATGAAGATCTAGTGGGAAAGTTTCCAGCCGATGCCCATGACTCTGAACTAGCTGCAAACACCCGGGCTCAGGATCTGGAGGTATTACAAACCGGCAAAATCGGGCGCTGGGAAGAACAGGCACGGCTGATATCAGATGGTCTGATGCACACCTTGCTCACCATAAAATTCCCGATTTTAAATTCCGAGCGTGAAATCGAAGGATTAGGCGCAGTCGTCACTGACATTACCGATCGAAAACAGGCCGAAGATCGATTTTTGGATATTGTCAACACCATCGACGGTATCGTCTGGGAATCCGATGTCAGCACTCTGGATATGACCTATGTCAGCAAGGCCGTAGAAAAGATACTGGGCTATACCCAGGCGGAATTTATGAAGCCCGGATTCTGGGTTAGCCGAATTCATCCCGAAGATCGAAGCGTATTACTGGCAAGCATTGAGAATAACCGCGGCCAGGGTTCCGAGCGCTATGAGAACACCTATCGTTTTCTGAATAAAAAAAATCGTATCGTTTGGATCCGCGATATCGTATCGGTTGAAAAGGAGAATGGCCAAGCCAAGTGGTTGCGTGGAATAGTTTTTGATGTTTCTTATCAAATACAAATAGAACAGGAAAAAGGTGCTATTGAGCAACGATTTCGTCAAATGTTTAAGTCTGCGCCGATTGGATTTGCACTGGCTGATTATGAAACATCCGAGACCATCGAATTCAATAAGGCCTACAGTAATATTTTAGGCCGACAGCAATGCGAAATATTAAAATTGGGGTGGCAGTCACTGGTGCATCCCGATGACTTAAAAGAGGAGCTGGGGCTACTTAAGAAATTCAAGGCGGGTGAGATTGATCACTACAGCTTAGACAAAAGGTATTCCAAACCTGACGGCAGCACTATCTGGACCCATGCCGAAGTTTGTAACATTGGTTTATTAGAGACCTCTAATACCCGGCAGTATCTGGTGATGATTCAGGATATAACTGAACGTAAAAAGAATGAAGAAAAAATATGGCATCAAGCCAACTATGATTTTCTAACCGAGCTGCCTAACCGTAGCTTGCTCCATGATCGGGTTGCCCAGCACATCAAAAAGGGAAGACGTATTGGCCAGGAGTTTGCATTTTTACTGATAGATCTTGATGGCTTTAAAGATATCAATGACACCCTTGGACACGACAAGGGAGATGAATTACTCATTAAGGTCGCAAACAGGATTGAAAAAGCCCTGCGCAATTCTGATACTTTAGCGCGGCTGGGTGGTGACGAATTTGTCGTGCTGATTTCTGATTTTGAAAATCAATCCGCGATGGACCGACTTGCTCAGAAGATTACAAACGAGATAGCCATCCCTTACCTACTTGATAGCAGGCCGGTACATATTACCGCCAGCATAGGTATAACCTTGTTTCCCGATGATGGGAGTGACATGGTTGGCCTGTTAAAAAATGCGGACCAGGCGATGTACGCAGCTAAAAAACTGGGCCGAAACCAATACCAATATTTTACTCAAAGCATGCAGCAAACTGCCATTGACCACATGCACCTGGTTAGTGACATGCGACTGGCCATTGAAAATAATCACTTCCACTTTTTGTATCAGCCCATCGTAAGCTTGAGCGATGGAAAAACACACAAAGCAGAAGCCTTACTGCGATGGACTCATGAAAAAATTGGCCTGGTTGAGCCCGAGATATTCATTCCAGTGGCGGAAGAATCGGGGTTGATCCATGACATCGGTAATATGGTTTTTGATCAAGTAACTAAGCAGGCAAAGGATTGGGCTGAAAATTACGATTCAACGATGCAAGTCAGTGTCAATGTATCCGCAATTCAATTTCAGCAGGGAAAAAATATTATAAAATTTCAACAGCAGATCGAAGATTCCGGTCATATTATTTGTATTGAAATCACCGAAAGTTTGTTAATGGCATCAGACATCGAGGTAGTCGATATACTTCAGCAGCTTAGAAAAACCGGCATGCAGGTTTCACTGGATGATTTTGGCACCGGCTACTCTTCTCTATCGTATCTACGTAAATTTGATATTGATTACCTGAAAATTGATCAGGTGTTTGTCAATAATCTGGTCACTAGTGCTGACGATCGAGCCTTGTGTACCGCGATCATAGCAATGGCTCATTCGCTAGGTATGCAAGTTATTGCCGAAGGCATAGAAACTGAGCAGCAACTGGATATTTTAAAAGCAACAGGCTGTGACTACGGGCAGGGGTTTTATATCTCCGAGCCTTTGTCCGCAGGGGATTTTACGCTAGGCTATATCGGCAATAGATAGGGGTGCAATATTTTCTGGATTGAAATTCAAGGATATAAAGCACTTAAAATACCTATGCCTTTGCTTTGGTTGGAGTCCCGGTGAATGGCAGGGTGATTGACCGGTTCGGACAGAGCATTGAAGGAATACCCATCGAAATCAGCCCGAAAGACCCCTCGGCATGGCAACAGGAATTTTATCACATGACCACCGATCACAGAGGTGATTTCCTGTTCGATACAGTCCCCCCGAACATTAAATACCGCCTCGAGGTGCTCGCCACAAGTAATTTTCTGGGTAGTTTGCTGGATCCCTTTCCAGTATTCGAAAATATGATCGCCGAAACGATCATCCTCGAATCCATCGAACTGGCTACAGTGACCGGTATGATGGTTGGAACCGATGGCACGCCTGTCTCCCAATTCGAAATTCTGGTGCAGAACGTCGGCATCGCTTATCCAGCACGAAAACTCGCAAGTGACTCATCGGGCTTTTTCGAACTTAAGCAGTTTCCTGTCGGTGAACTCCAGGAGACAACCAGCGGTGACTAGAATTTCAATATCGTGTGCATCAGGCTAAACCCCGGCGACTACCGCAATCTAATCCTGGTGTTTGACAAGGGCCAATTTTATTTGTCGGGCTGGATAAGTGATGAGTTTGATGCGCCAATTGTCCAGGCCCGGGTAGCTCTGGAATCGAACTATGCACAGGAAAAATACCAGTAATCGTCGTTTCGCTTCGGCGTTACCGACAGCAATGGCAGTTTTTGCTTTTCCGGCCTTGGAGGCCAGGACCACCAGATTTCGGTGGATGCTATCGGCTACCATACCTGGGTGTCTATTATTCGTTTCCAGTCAAATTCTGAAAACTTAAATATTCAGTTACACCGGAAGTGACCGGATATTATCATTTCCATCTGGTTCGGTAGGCACTCCCAGTCTATATTCAAATTCTCCGATGTCAGGGCAAGACCCGCGGTAATGGAAAGTGAATATTTACAAGCTTAGCTTCGATCAGGCATTACTCTTTACCCTTCGACTAACCGCTTGCACAAGATTATCCAGGGCCTGAATTAAAATACCGCCCGGACAGCCTATGTTAATTCGTGCAGATCCAGCACCTTCGCACCCAAACCATTGTCCGGGGTTGCCCGCGATTCTCGCTTCCTGGACAAGAAAATTATCGAGATGCTTTACATCCAGCCACAGCTCCCTGAAGTCCAGCCAAAGTAAATAGCTTCCCTCTGGTTCCACCAGCTTTACCGAAGGGAGTTTTTGCTGCAGGAATGTTCTGAGCGTCGCAATATTCTGTTCTAAATATTGAATAACCTGATCAAGCCAGGGCTCAGCTTTGGTATAAGCAGCCAACATCGCCGCAGTGGTAAATACATTGTTCTTGTTTACTTCCAGTCGATTAAACCAGGCTTCGCATTTAGACCGTTTTTCGTCATCGTCTATAACAGTCATCGAATTAGCCACTCCAGCCAGATTGAATGGCTTGACAGGAGAAATACAAGTAGCACAGTTTCTGGCGCCCCCCCGTGACAGACTTGCTAATGGTCTGTATTTGCATCGATAAGTGATGTCGCCATGAATCTCATCGGTAATAATAAATACATTATTCCGAATGCAAGTCTCGCTAAGTTTTGCAAGATCCTCTTTCGACCACACTCGCCCGATAGGGTTATGCGGGTAACACAGAATCAGTAAATTATTGTTTGCTTCGGGGGCGACCATTTCGAGTTGGTCAAAGTCCATTCGATATTCCCCATCCTCAAAAATGAGCGGGGTTTTTTACCAACCGTCTTTTGTTCGCGTTTATTATCATTTTATAATCATAAAAAAACCAGCGGTTGCCCAATCACGCCTTCTCCCTGTTCTGAAAACAGCGTGATCAATGCAGAAATCGAGGCCAGGGTTCTTGGACTAAAAAGGATATGAGCGGAGTTTAGTTGCCAATCGTGTTGCCTGGCATACCAGGCGGAAACTGCTACCGGCAACGCATTGCTGCTAGCTTCGTAGCCGTAAACTCCATGTTCGACCCGCCGACTTAAGGCATGCTGAATTTCCTGCGCCGCCTGAAAATCCATATCCGCTACCCAGGAAGGCCACAAGTCCTTGCTGCCAAAAATCGACCCCATCATTTAGGCATCGAATTTAAGTGTCGGAACTTCGCTTCGGTCGACTACAGCGTCGAGATTGATGATTTCTTTTTTCAAATAAATTATTCCTTTCTAAAAAACCTGAACCCCTCTGATAGCTACTCTACCCGCCCTCAATTGCCGACAATACTTTGACCTGATCACCCGGCCCGACTATCGCATGCTGCCAATCTTGCGCGTGCACAATGCGATCATTAATCAACAGCGCCAGTCCTTCCTGGTCGTCGAACCCGGATCGCAGTAACACTGCCATCGGGGTGGCGGGCAATTCAAGGTCGAGTTCGAGCCGATCGCCGTTTTGAAAGGCTGGCGGGCGTTCATCGCCGAAGCCGAAGATGGTCACTTCGATGGACATGGTTACTTATAACCCGAGCTGATCGAGTTTTTCCCTGGCAGGCACGCCCTGTGCATCCCAACCAC
>JBLHOA010000102.1:0-10518 GCA_047622345.1 Gammaproteobacteria bacterium
TGCCATTTGTTGCTCGAGAATTTCAGCTTATCCGCCAGTTTTTACAGTGAACAGAGCGATACCAGGGATAAGATAGAAAATGCGATTCCCGAATTCAGGCAACAGTTGCAAAGCGCCGGATTTCAACCCCTGGAAATTCACAGCTTTCGAGGCAAGTTTGCGCGAGACAATAGTGACCAGTCAGTCCCGAACCACGATGCGCTGATCGACTTAAAAGCATGAGCAACTCGCCCAACAAACCTCGCTTTGCGATTGCCCTCGAATACGATGGCAAACGGGCACCAACGGTCAGCGCCAGGGGTCATAATGCGATTGCCGATCAAATTTTAAAACTGGCCAGCGAAGCCGAAATTCCGATACACCAGGACAATGAATTGTCCTTACTGCTGGAAAGTCTTGATCTGGGGGACCAGGTTCCCGAGGCGCTCTACGTGGTCATTGCAGAAATTCTGACCTTCGCCTATCGGTTATCAGGCAAACACAAAGACTTTATGGATCAGTACCGATCGCGAGCGGATTATTAACCCTGTTGATCAATAACATCCACAGTTAACGATCAAACATAGGTATCAATAATTCTTTTCGGATCGGGTTTCTTTTCGTTTTGTTTATTTTTTTGCTGCTTTTGACGTCGATCATCCCCGGGTTTTTTCAAGCGGTCTTTCACCGTGGCGGGTTGATAAATAGATTTGATTAGAGGCTCAGACATGAATTATCTCAGCTCACTAGATTCCTTTTCACTTCAGGTTTTACAGGTTGCATAATAAAGTTATCGGCCAGCGCGTTTATAAGTTAAATCCTGCGCTGTAATCGTTAACAGTGAGGAATTGCAATGACCGGTTTACCCTGCCCGGGTCAGCTGACTGCCGGCTCAGGACTTAAAGTCGAACACTTACAACGATGTTTTCAATTCTATCGCGCAAGATAGTAGCATTGAAAGGTTTGACCACATAACCATCGACGCCGGCATCGGTGGCTCTGTTAATCTGCTCGGCATCGTCTTCTGCGGTGACCATCAAAACCGGAATCCGGCATAGACTTTCATCACCCTTAAGTTTATTCATAAAGGTAAATCCGCACATACCTGGCATATTCCAGTCGGTAACGATGAAATCAAACTTATCCAGTCTTAAGATAGGCAGCGCTTCCTCGCCGCTTTCCGCTTCGCTGATATTGCTAAAGCCTATCTCTCGCAGCATATTGCCGATCATGTGTCGCATTGTTGAAAAATCATCAACAATGAGAATGTTCATATCTTCATCCACTAAAACAACCTCCGCCAAATTCTGGAAATCACAACCTGTTTAGTTATCACTCCAGAATATCGGCAGAACAATGCTTTAAGCGCGTCTAGCGTAAGCATTTAACTTCCTGTCGAATTGATACTGGCAAGATATTGCCGGAGAAGAACCCATAATATAGTTGAAGTTGAATATTAATCAACAGCCGCTTTATGCAACTACTCATTTATATTCCAGTCGGACATGCGCGATTTGATCCGAAGCAGCGCTCGCCCGTGTAACTGGCAGATGCGTGATTCGGTAACATCCAGAATTTCACCTATCTCACGAAAGTTCATTTCATCATCATAATAAAGCGACATCACGAGCTGTTCTTTGTCGGGAAGCTCGCTGATACTTTCTTTTAACTGGGTCTGATAGTCATTTCGGCTCAATGACTCGTCTGGTGTTTTTTCCGATGAACTCGGTACCTCGGTGTCCTGATTCTGTTCTTCCAGAGATTCGATGCTATAAATTCGTGAAGACGAAGAATCAATCAATATCTGGTGGTATTCACTAAGACTGATACCGAGCTGCAAAGCCACATCAGAATCTCGCGCGTCCTGCCCGGTTTCATTTTCGATTTTACGAATGGCATCGGCGACCGAACGATATTTACGATGAACTGAGCGCGGCGTCCAGTCTGAGCGACGAATTTCGTCGATCATCGAGCCTCTAATTCTTATACCGGCGAAGGTCTCAAAACTGGCGCCTTTATCCGCATCAAAATTTCTCGACGCTTCGAGCAGCCCGACCATTCCCGCCTGAATCAAATCATCTATCTGCACCGAAGGGGGTAGTCGGTTTAACAAGTGGTAGGCGATTCGTTTGACCAGAGGACAATACCGGATAATCTGGTCATTCGCTCCCAGACCCTGGCTTTCAACCTCGGCATACATGGCGTGACCATTCATAGGCTCATGCCCTGCGCACTGTAGTTCACCAGACGTTCAATGAAAAATTCCAGATGGCCTTCGACGTCTTTCGGAGCAGGCCAGTTTTGTGCCTTCTTCGCGATTTGACGGAATGCCATCGAAGACGGGCTGCGTGGGAAGGCCTGAAGAACTGTCTTTTGTTTCTGCACTGCTTTTTTAAGGCAGTCATCGTAAGGCACTGAACCCATAAAGCTGAGGGTTACATCGAGATACTTCTGTGAAACCCGGGCCAGTTTGTTGTAGAGATCACGTCCCTGCTGAACGCTCTGTGTCTGGTTGGATAAAACATGAAACCGTTGCACATCGTAGTCCCGGTTCATCACCTTGATCATGGCGTAGGCATCGGTAATCGATGCCGGTTCATCACAGACAACAATAATGACTTCGCGTGCGGCGCGGGTAAAACTGACTACGCTATCCGAGAGTCCGGCGGCTGTGTCGATCAGCAAAGTATCGACGGGTATGGTCAATTCAGAAAAGGACCTGATCACGCCGGCATTTTCCGCCGGGGTTAAATCGGACATCGCGGCAACCCCTGACGATGCGGGGATGATCATGATTCCAGCCGGACCTTCGATGATAGTTTCTTCGAGTGTACATTCACCATTGATGACATGCGATAAGTTCAACGTCGGGTTAAGGCCCAGCAAAACGTCGATATTGGCTAGCCCTATATCAGCATCCATGATCATCACACGATCACCGCTTTGTGCCAGCGCAACCCCGAGATTGACCGTAACATTGCTCTTACCAACCCCGCCCTTACCACTGGTAACCGCGATTACTCTAACCGGTTGCTGAGCTTTCATTTGTCTTATGCCTTGAGCTTGATCCATTGCCACACCTATGCCTGAATTTGGTTAATAATATTTTTATATCGAATGGCCAGTACTTCCTGGTCCTGCTGCTCGCTGAATTGCTGCATCAACGACACTGCACGGCTGATCAAGCGGTGACTTTTTGCCGGTTCCAGATCCTGCGGCACTTTCTGTCCAGTACCGCAATAGCTCAAGGCCAACTGGTGACGGATCGAAGTTGTCAAAATGCCACCAAGACTGGCGGCCTCGTCGACTTTGGTGACAATGGCCCCGGCCAGTTTCACTTTCTTGAAATTCAGTACAGTTTGGTTGAGCGCCGCCAACTGAGTGTTGGCCGACATAACCAGGTAGGGCTTAATTTCCGGAGCCACACCCTGCATTCGATGAAACCGCTCGCTAAGCCGTATATCAGCCTGACTGGCACCGGCGGTATCGATTAAAACCAGCTTCTTGTCAGAAAGCATATTGATGCAGTCGCGAAGCTCCGTGCTGTTGGACGCCGTCAATAATGGAATCTCTAACAGCCGCGCGTATTGCTGTAATTGCTCCTGTGCCCCGATTCTGAACTGGTCGGTACTGATCATCGCGACCGATCTTTTCCCGTGAATATGCGAAAACCGAGCCGCAATTTTGGCGATAGTCGTCGTCTTACCGACTCCGGTTGACCCGACTAATGCGATTCGGCCGCCGCCGGCCATCAGATCTTCCCGACTTTTGGGCATGCAACTTGCGATGATGCCGAGGGCATGTTGCCAAACCTTATGCGGGTCTTCATTCAGTTGCGTAATATGGGCCAGAACGCTATTACAGACATCGCTGCCGAGGCCCAGCTCAGCCATCAAATTCAGTAATACCGTTCGCACCGGGTGCTTCTGGCTGAATCGATCCCATTGCAACACCGAGAGCTGGCTTTCCATCAAGTTGCGCAAGTTCTGCAATTCCAGTTTGACCTCGTCGATAACGACTTTATCGGTTATCGGGCTGGCTTGTACCGGAACAGCCGCTTTCGGTTTGCTTTTAGCCTTAACCACCTGAACTTGTTTTTTAACGCTTACCGGCTTCGGCCTTTTAGCGACAGGCTTTGCTTTTTCCACTGCGATTGAGCGTTGCACCTTATTCAATTCCTGCTCAAACCAATGCGGCTGTCTCGCCGTTGCGACCTCCGTTACTTTAGCCTTTGCCTTTGCCGTTACCCTGCCAAATGTCGGTTCTTTGCGACCATTCAGTCGATCGTCAATCAATGACCCAACCCAATTATCGTCAGCAACTTCGAGCGGGAGTTTAACCGGCTGCGCGCTTGCCTGTGCAGCCTGACGAAACTGCATCGCTTCCGCGGCAAATAGCTGCTCCTCGTCAAAATCGATGGCAGATAAAATTTCCACGCCGCCGGGCACTTTTTTGTTGCCGAGGATAACCGCGTCGGCACCTTGCTCCAGTTTGACCTGAGCAAGCGCCTCGCGCATGGTTGCTGCAAATGTTCTTTTAATTCTCATTACCTGTCCTCACATCTCCGTCAGCTGCCTGCCCGGGCATGCCGATATTGGCGACAACGCGCAGTTGTTTATCATCCGGAACTTCGTCGTAGCTCAACACCCGGAGTTCGGGAATGGCGTGTCGCACCATGCGCGCAAGAAATGCCCGCAGGTTTTGCGACACCAGTAGCACCGAAGGTTCTCCGCGTGCCTGTTGTTTATCTGACGCTTTTTTCAATGAGCTATGTACCATTTGTGCCAATCCCGGTTCGAATGCCATGACGTTTTCACCATGGCCCTGTACAGATTGAAGCAATATCTGTTCCAACGATGGGTGAATGGTCATAACAGTGAGCTCTGGCACCATTCCGAAGATCGATTGCACGATTTGACGGCCCAGACTTATACGAACTTGAGCGCTTAAAATGCCGGCATCTTGACTATTGCTGCCGTGTTCTGCCAATGTTTCGGCGATCGTGCGCAAGTCGCGCACTGGAATACGGTCCTGCAGCAAATTCTGAAACACTTTGACGATGGTGCTGAGTTCGAGAGGCTTAGGCGTGAGCCCTTCGACCAGCTTCGGTGAACTCTCCTTCAAGACGTCCAACAACTGTTGAACTTCTTCGTGACCGATTAATTCGTGCGCATTGTCCTGCAGTAGCTGACTTAAATGAGTGGCGATCACCGTCGATGCGTCAACCACGGTATAGCCCATGGTTTGCGCATGATCACGTTGAGTCGGTTCTATCCACACCGCTTCTAGCCCGAACGCCGGGTCTTTGGTTTTATTGCCATTGAGCTCGCCGTAGACCGTACCCGGGTTGATGGCGAGGTCCCGTCCCGGAAACACTTCGGCTTCGCCCATGGGGACCCCAAGCAGGCTCAGGCGGTAAATATTGGGCTCCAGATCAAGGTTGTCACGGATGTGAACCGGCTGAATCAGAAACCCCAGTTCCTGCGACAGCTTCTTACGGATGCCTTTTATGCGCGTCATTAATTCCCCGCCCTGGCGCGCATCGACCAGCGGAATCAGCCCGTAACCCACCTCCAGGCCGATAATGTCGACGCTCTGTACGTCATCCCAACTGAGATCCTTTTGCTCTAAGGTAGGCTCAACTTCAGCGGGCTCGGCTTCGACCAGCTCGAATTGCAGGCTCTTTTGATGCATCACATAGGCCATACCACCGGCAATTGCGGCAACGGTCAGAAATGCAACATTGGGCATTCCCGGAATCAAACCCAGCAGTGCAATAATCGTGGCTGCGACGACTAGTGCCCGCGGATTTACGAACATTTGACTGAATACCTGGCTCGACATCGACTCCGAACTGGAGGCCCGGGTGACAATAATGGCGGTGGCAATCGACAGAACTAACGATGGAATCTGCGCTACCAGCCCGTCACCGATGGTCAACAGGGTGTAGTTACGCATAGCGATGCCGGCGTCGAGCTCGTGCTGAAAAACCCCGATGGAGAGACCACCGATGATATTAATAAAGAGGATCAATATACCGGCGATGGCATCACCACGAACGAATTTACTGGCACCGTCCATAGACCCGTAAAAGTCCGCTTCCTGCGAGATTTCGGTACGTCGCAGACGCGCCTCATCCTGGCTGCAAAGCCCCGAATTCAAGTCGGCATCGATGGCCATCTGCTTACCCGGCATGGCGTCGAGAGTAAATCTCGCACTGACCTCGGAGACGCGCCCTGCACCCTTGGTAACAACGACAAAATTAATGATGACAAGAATCGCAAAGACCACCAGGCCAACGGCATAATTGCCACCGATGACAAAGTCGCCAAAAGCTTCGATGACTTTACCGGCGGCGGCAGTGCCGGTATGGCCTTCCAGCAGAACCACCCGGGTAGACGCGATATTAAGCGCCAGCCGCAACAAGGTAGCGATTAGCAAAATGGTCGGGAAAACGGTGAAATCAAGCGGTCGCAGGGCATAAACCGAAACCAGTAAAACCACCAGTCCCAGAGTAATGTTAAAGGTAAACAGTAGATCCAATGCCAGCGGTGGCAGCGGGATGACCACCATTGCCAGCATCATAATGACAATAATAGGCGCGCCCAGGCCTTGAGCTTTAAACGATTTTAGTTGCGTAACCAGAGTAACGGTTGCCATTTACACTTCCTCGTCGGTTGGCAAATAAGGGTCGGGGCGATCGGGAAGATCCCCGCCCAGCTGCTGTGCTGATTTCAGCTGAAAGACAAAAGCCAAAACCTGGGCTACGGCAAAATACAACTGTGCCGGAATTTCGCGATCAAGCGTTGAATGGGCATAAAGCGCGCGCGCCAACGGGGGCGCCTCGAAAATTTCTATGTCGTGGGCGCTGGCAACTTCTCTGATCTTCAAGGCGATCAAATCCTTACCCATCGCCACCACTAAGGGAGCCGCCATTGCTTCGTGCTTATACTTCAAGGCAACCGCATAGTGAGTCGGGTTAGTGATAATAACGTCGGCCTCAGGAACAGCGTCCATCATCCGGCGCTGCGCCATTTCCTGTTGTAGCTGGCGAATCTTCGACTTGACCTCGGGCTTGCCCTCGGTATCTTTCATTTCATCGCGTACTTCCTGTAGCGTCATTTTGAGTTTTTTCGAATGCTCCCAGATCTGGAAAGGAACATCGATGGCAGCAATCAATATCAAAGTGGCCGAAACCACCAGAAAACTGAGTGCCGTCAACCAAGCCGCATTATTGACAGCGACCCAAAGGGGTTGCGAACCCAGCGCAATAAATTGCTCTGATTTGCTCCACAGGTAACTGACCGCAACCACCGAAACCAGAATAAATTTGGCGATTGCCTTAACCAGCTCCATCAATCCGTTGGAGGAAAATATTCGCTTCAACCCGCTTAACGGGCTGATCCGATTGCCTTTGAATGCCATCGATTCGACGCTAAAGGACCAGCCGCCGATGGCCAGCGGCGTGAAAAGCGCGATCACCGTCATCAGTAACAGAAAAGGTCCGATTGCGACTACGGCCTGATTGATGATCATTTGGAAGTTTTCAAATATAGCGGTCTTGGAAAATACATCCGCCCTGCTCAGGCTGAAGCCCTCGCGCATGAATATGGTTATATTGGTAATCATGTACTTACCCATAAAAATCAATCCCAGTGCGCCGAACACCATGATCGTCATGCTGTTTAATTCCTTCGAGCGCGGCACCTGTCCCTTTTTCTTCGCATCCGCCAGTTTTTTTGCGGTTGGTTCTTCCGTTTTTTCCTGACCGCTTTCGCTTTCTTCAGCCATCGTAGATATTAAGGCCTGGCGATGGCCATGCTGACCTGCATGGCTTCAAGCATCATTTCATTAATACGTGGAATAAACCCGGGAATGACCAATATCAAAATAACAAACCCCATAAACATGGTTACCGGAAAACCCACCGAAAATATATTCAACTGCGGTGCCGCACGGGTCATCACGCCCATGGAAAGGGTAATAACCAACATCGAAATAAGTGCCGGTATGGCGAGCAGCACTGCGCCGATAAACATTTGGCTACCCCAGCTGACAATCGACCAGTAATGAACTCTGTCCACTCCTGCTGTCGATATGGGCAGGCTTTCGAAGCTGGTCATAATGATCTGGATCAGCATTAAATGCCCCCCAACAGCCAGAAAGGTCAAAGTCCCGATAATAATAAAAAACTGCGCAACAACCGGGACATTGACCCCGTTTGTCGGGTCCACCATAGAGGCAAAACCAAGACCCATACTCATCGCTATAGATTCACCGGCAATCATCAGTGCACCGAAAACCAGCTGCAGGGTAAAACCTATCGATGCTCCGATTAAGACCTGCTGTATAGAAATCAACAAGCCGTCCAGGGAAAGAGCTTCGACCTGGGGTAACTCGGGTAAAAGTGGTATTACTGCCGCCGACAGAACGAAGCTGAGCATGACTTTTATGCGGGCTGAGACTAATCGGGTTCCTATAACCGGCATGGTCAGGATCATCGCGCTGATACGCAGCATTGGCCATAACAGCGAGCCGACAAATGCAGTGGCCTGAGCAAATCCAAATTCCATCTATGCCACCTAACCGATAAGCCCGGGGATATCGAGATAAAGTCGCCGGGTATAGCTCACCAGCAAATTCAACATCCAGGGTCCAGCAACTAATATTGACAGCATTAACACCATCAGCTTCGGGATAAAGCTGAGCGTTTGTTCGTTGATCGAAGTGGCCGCCTGAAACATTCCTACGATCAAACCAATTGCCAGTGCAGAAAGCAGCATCGGCGCTGCGATCATGGCGATCACATACAGTGCCTGTTGCGACAGATCGATAATCGTATCGGGTGACATTTTAAGTGACCACCATAAAGCTGGCCGCCAGCGTGCCCATAATCAGCGACCATCCGTCTACCAGCACAAACAACATTAATTTGAACGGTAGCGAAATGATCATCGGCGACAACATCATCATACCCATCGACATCAAAACGCTGGCGACAACAAGATCGATAACCACGAAGGGAATGAAGATCAAAAATCCTATTTGGAATGCAGTCTTTAGCTCGCTGGTGACAAAGGCCGGCAACAACAAAGACAATGGGGTTTGCTCGGGCGATTCAATTTCGCTGACCCCGGCAATATCGGCAAACATACGGATATCAGACTCGCGGGTTTGCGCCAGCATGAAAGTTTTGAATGGCTCGGTGGCGAGTTCGAGCGCTGCAAAGGCAGTCAGTGAGCCATCCAGATAGGGCTGAACTGCTAGCTGATAAGCCTGATCAAAAACCGGCGTCATGATGAACAGGGTCATAAATAGTGCCAGACCCAGTATGATCTGGTTAGATGGCGTCTGCGCGGTACCAAGGGCCTGACGCAAAATTGACAGGACGATGATAATGCGGGTGAAGGAAGTCATCATCAGCAAAAAGGCCGGCAACAGTGTCAACACCGTCATCAGGGCCAGAATTTCCAATGTTACCGAATAGGTCGCCCCCTCGGCGCTACCGTCATTCAAGGTAATCGCGGGTATTCCCATCGATTGCGCCTGCACTTCGGGCAGCAGCAACAATAAAGCAATACCGAGCAGATACTTCATTGCTTTTTCCTGTCACTTAGCAGCTGGTTAAACTTTTCTGCAAAGCTGGACGACGAAGCGCTCATCTCGTCGACCACTAATGGCTCGGCAAGCTGGTGTATTTTTTCAATTCGACCGGGGCTCAAGGCGAGAAGCAACTGCTCATGACCTAGCTGTACCAGAACCAGCCGATCGCGAGTACCTAAGGACAAGCCGGCGATAACCTTGATCGGGCCCTGTTGCTGAGGATTGATATTGAATTTTTTAACCAGCCAGGCAAGTAATAAAATCAACAACACCACGACTAACAACCCGGCCGTGAACTTGATTAAATACGCGCTGGAAAGCGGATTAACCATGGCGCTTACTTTTTCTTCCGCGAGCGCAAATGCTGAATCCGGGAGCAACAATAAAAAAGGGATAAGACAGCGCACTAGCGTAAATTCTTGATTCGGTCTGAAGGGCTGATGACATCAGTCAATCGAATACCAAACTTTTCATTCACCACGACAACCTCGCCATGAGCGACCAGGGTGCCATTCACGAGCACGTCCATCGGTTCTCCAGCGAGGCGATCGAGCTCGATTACCGAGCCCTGATTTAACTGCAGTAAATTCCGGATACTGAGCTGTGTGCGTCCTATTTCCATGGCGATGGTAACCCGAATATCAAGGATAACGTCGAGTTTGACATCACCGGTATTTTTCTGCTCACCAGGGCTCAGCGGCTTCGCGGCCACCTGTTGAAAGTCCTCGCCTGGCTGCTTATTCTGATCGCTCGCCGCGGCTTCATCTGCTGATGCACTTCCATCTACGGCCTGTTCTGTTTCGTTACTCATACCAGTCTCCTGACTACTACTTATGTTTTGCAATTGCGTTTTTGATTTCCGAGTTTTCCGGTTCAAAAATCTCGGTAAGGTCTTCAACCTTAACCGCGGTATTGCCACGGTGTTCGCCGTACTGT
>JBLHOA010000103.1:0-10468 GCA_047622345.1 Gammaproteobacteria bacterium
TGTAATTTGACCTGAACCCTGTTATAAAATTTGTCATTAATCCGAGCTCTTACGAAAACAACTTCAAATTACTGGAACGCTAAGCAATGTCCCTGCGAGTCGCACAAATAACCGATACCCACCTCACCGCCGAACCCGGTTCCAAATTGTATGGCGTGGATACGGCGCTATCACTACAAAATATTATCGAGCAAATCCAGCAGCTCGATAAAAAACCTGAGCTGATCATCGCTAGCGGTGATGTCGCCGAAGATGGCGCTATTGAAACCTACCAGCGGTTTTGTGGGCTGCTAGCGGAAGTCAAGATTCCGATTTATCTACTGCCCGGGAATCACGATGACCTGTCAAATATGCAAACAGTGTTTAACAGCGCTGAATTTTTGTGTGTCGACGCTACATCTATTCACGACTGGGGATTTATTTTCGTTAATTCAAAGGTGGCCGACCAGTCGCATGGCCATGTCGATGCCACGGCTCTTAATGAGTTAGAGAAGAACATCATTAAAATGAAAGACCAACCGATTCTGGTTGCCATACACCATACGCCTTCTAGAGTATGTCCCTCTTTCGGCTGCCAGCTTGAGAACGCAACCGAATTTACCGAATTGCTGAACCGGCATTCGAACGTAAAAGGAGTTATTGCCGGACATACACATTTGGCATTCGAAGAAAATACCAGGCAACACACTCAATATACGACACCCTCCACGTTTGCGAAGGCAACTCACGCACAGGCCGGGGAATCCGTTGACCACGATGATTTCTGGGCTTCGCATAGTCTCGATGGATCGCAGCAGGGGTTTCGTATTCTCGACCTGCATCCTGAGGGTGGCATTCATTCTGAAGTCCATTGGCTGTAAACCAACAGCGACTGCTCATGCAACCTTTCTATACCTGACATATCTATGCCTGACATAGTCACCCATTATCTGGAGATGAATACCCTCGAAGCCCTTAAGGGGAAGCCCGAACCCGATGCTTTCAAAGTGATCGAGTCTCGAGTAAAGCAGTACCAGGTAAATCGTTTCCTGTACCAGTTTATCGGCAATAACTGGAACTGGGATGACTAGAATTCATTCTCCAGCGAAGACTGGAAAGAGTAGGTCGAGCGCGCCAATCTGCGAACCTGGATTGCTTATTACGATGGTTCGATTGCTGGCTATTTCGAGTTAGAAAAACAGCCAGACGCGAATGTAGAAGTCTGCTACTTAGGTCTGGCCCCCGGCTTCATCGGCCAGGGCCTGGGCGGCTACCTGTTAACTTGCGCGGTTGAAGCGGCGTGGAAATGGAGCGACACAAAACGGGTTTGGCTGCATACCTGTTCGCAAGTTCACCATAGTGCATTGAACAATTATCTGGCACGGGGTTTCGAAATTTATCGCCAATCGAAAGAAGTTTGAATACATCCTGATAGCCGTTAAGATTTTTATAATAATTGAATTTAAAAGGTTCTGGATCATGTCTAAAGTAAGCCTAATCGGTAATATCGTCATACCCAACGCCGATCTCGCTGCCGTCACTGAAGACCTTCCCACCCATATTGAGTTAACGAAACTAGAGGACGGTTGTCTGGCTTTTCAGGTAACTCAACACCCCGATAATTCGAACCGATACGACGTCTAGGAAGAATTTATCGATAGAGTGGCATTCGATAACCACCAGACAGATGCTATCAATCATGCCGTCCGACTCCGACTGAGCTTTCACGCGCGTTCACCCTACTGACCAATACCGGGATTCTGCGGATATCGAAATGCGCGTGCCCGAAGTGGTGCGGCGGTTGCTCTTTATCGTCTTTATTTCATCGGGTGGAATTATGGGGTATTCGGCGGGCTTAAGTGGGAAGCAAACCTTTGCGCCCATAGTGCTGGTGTCTTTATGGATCACCTTAATCGTGTTCATTATCATCGATCTCGACCGGCCGAAGCACGGATTGATTCAGGTAAACCAGTCGGTGATGGTCGAGCTACAGCGTTCAAGCCAGAACTGAGCATCCTGATCTTCGGCAGTTGTCAGGCGTCGGTTCGCATTTTGCGCTTTGAAACCACCGGTGCTATATTCTGGCGCTTATAACAAAGGTATCGATGTCGGGAGCTCCCCACTATCAGGCATTGAAAACCAAAAATATCTCTTCAACACAATACGGACATGTAACTTCTATGAATAAATCAATCTGGCTCGCCTGTATTTTACTCAGCTTTTTCACTTCGGTTTCGATGGCAGCAAAATGGGACATGCCAACACCTTACGGGGATGGCACCCACCAAACTCAGGTCGCCCGAAGTTTCGCCGATGAAGTAAATGCAAAGTCCGGCGGCAAACTGACAATCAAGGTTCATTCGGGTGGTTCGCTGATCAAGCATCCGGAAATTCATCGTGCGGTGAAATCCCGCCAGGTGCAAATCGGTGAAGTGTTTATCGGCCGCCTAGGCAATAACCATCCCATTTTCAAACTCGATAACATTCCTTTTCTCGCCACCGATTTCGACAGCGCCGAAAAACTATACAAGGCATCAAAAGCCGAACTCCGCAAGCAACTGGCAAAAGACGGTCTCATGCTGTTATACACATCACCCTGGCCGGCACAGGACTTATATTCCAATAAACCTGTCAACAGTCTGGCCGATCTATCCGGGTTGAAAATGCGCGCTTACAGCCCCACCACATCACGACTCGCCGATTTGATGGGCACCACCCCGGTGAACATTCCTTTCAGTGACGTGGCGCAGGCCTTTACCACTAACGCAATCGACGCCATGGTGACTTCACCGAGCACCGGTGTGAACAGCCAGAGCTGGGATTACATCAGCCACTTCACCACCATTAATGCGTGGATTCCAAAGAATATGTTGTTCGTTAACAAGAAAATCTTTGATCGTCTCGATGATGACACGAAGGCAGTAATCCTCACTGCTGCCACCAATGCCGAAAAGAAAGGCTGGGCGCTCGGACGCAAACTCGCAGTTGAGCATACCAACACTTTGCGTGACAACGGCATGAAAGTATCCGCACCATCGGCCAGGCTCGACGGCGAATTACGCAAGATCGGCGCGACTATGGTTGACGACTGGCTCGCCGAAGCGGGCGATACCGGTCGTAAAATAATCGCTGACTTCAAAGCGATGTAAGCAGGACTATTTCGAACAGCACAGATCAATTTATTTAATCGGGACGAAGCCTTCCCCGGCAAATAGCACTGCAATGCGGCATCGCGGTCATCACCGATCGCGATGTTCGATTTGCAACAGCTCATACCGAATCCCTGGCTCGGGCATCCATTATGAATGTGATTAGAAAATACTTTTATTTAACGTCGGCGGTCCTGTCGGGCACTTCGCTAGTGGTAATGACCCTGTTAATTTTGTCGCAAATCGCCGCGCGCTTCATGAATACGGTTATCCCGTCATCCGAAGACTTTGCCGGGTGGTTACTCTCGTCGACGATATTTTTCGGTCTGGCCTACACCTTTCAAAACGGCGGTCACATACGCGTAACTATGTTATTGACGCGAATCTCCACCCAAAAACGTCGTTACCTGGAAGTCTTCAATCTCCTTTGTGGACTGTTCATCAGCGGCTACCTGGCCTTTTACACCGCTTTTACGGTATACGAATCCTATGACTTCGAGGAAGTCACCGACACCTATCTGGTGGTGCCGTTGTGGATGGTGCAATCGCCGATGGCGATCGGTTCTATATTTCTGTTTATCGCCATGCTCGACAGCTTTGCGGTGATGTTATCGGGCAACACACCCGCTTACGTCGTCAGCGAAGATGAACTCAGCAGCGCGGAGTAGATTATGGATATGGCAGTAGTTGGGGGAATTCTGGTGATCTGCATGCTGTTGATGCTGACCAGTGGAATCTGGGTGGCATTGACGCTAACCGGGCTCGCCATCATCGGGCTCACATTGATCGACAACAGCAGCATCGGTTTGCTGCTGGGTACTTCGTCGTGGAGCGCGACTACCGGTTGGTCCTTAACCGCACTGCCCCTTTTCATCTGGATGGGTGAAATATTGTTTCGTACGCGGCTGTCGCAGGACCTGTTCGAAGGTCTGTCACCGGCGCTATCGAAACTGCCCGGCAAACTACTCCACGTAAATATTTTGAGCTGCGGTATTTTTGCCGCCGTGTCCGGCTCTTCGGCGGCGACCGCGGCGACCATCGGACGCATGACTCTGCCCGAGTTATCCAAACGCGGTTACGACGATTCGATGGCGATCGGCACTCTAGCCGGCTCGGGTACGCTTGGTCTGCTTATTCCGCCTTCGATTATTCTGATTATTTATGGCGTCGCGGCCGAAGTTTCGATTACGCGTCTTTTTCTCGCCGGGGCCCTGCCCGGGTTGATTTTGATTCTGCTATTTATGAGCTACACCATAGTTTGGTCTTTAATCGCAGGTCGGGCCGGGGGCGCTGCCGATGACGTCACTTACAGCTTTAAAGATAAAATTCTGGCGCTGAAAAAGCTGATCCCGATTATTATTTTAATTGGTGGCGTGCTTGGTTCGATTTATCAGGGAGTGGCGACACCCACCGAGGCCGCCGCTTTTGGTGTCTTCGGTGCGCTCCTGTTATCGAAGGTTCTAGGGAGTTTCACCATCGACGGCTTTATCGCCAGCGTCGCTGGCGCGGTGAAAAATTCCTGCATGCTTGGGTTAATTCTGGTTGGCGCGCACTTTCTGACCCTGGCGATGGGTTTTATCGGAATTCCGAATGCGCTGGCCGAGTGGATCGCGTCACTCGGCCTGTCACCCATTCAGTTAATTCTTTACCTGACCGTATTTTTCATTGCGTTGGGCTGTTTTCTCGACGGCATTTCTGTGATCGTACTGACCACTTCGGTGGTTCTGCCGATGGTTACCCAGGCGGGTATCGATGCGATCTGGTTCGGTATCTTTCTGGTGCTGGTGGTCGAGATGTCGCAGATTACCCCACCCGTCGGGTTTAACCTGTTCGTCATCCAGTCGCTCACCGGAAAGAATATTCTCTATGTCGCCAAAGCCGCACTGCCCTTCTTTTTCATGATCGCGATAGCCATTGTGCTGATTACCGTGTTCCCGTCGATTGCGCTGTATCTACCGGAATTGATGTCGAAGTAAATCACGCGCTAGCTATCGTCGCTGCTGACAAATTTCATCGACACCGAATTGACGCAATGCCGGGTATTCTTGCTGGTGATACCTTCGCCTTCAAATACATGGCCCAGATGAGCATCGCAGTTGGCACAGAGAATTTCAGTCCTGCTACCATCGGAATCGGTTTCGCGCCGAACCGCCCCTTCAATTTCATCGTCAAAGGCCGGCCAGCCACAATGCGCCTGAAACTTGTCTTCCGAACGATAAAGTGGTGCTTCACATTGCTTGCAGACATATCTGCCGCCTTCAAAAAAATCATCATACTCGCCGCTGAATGGCGGCTCGGTGCCCTTGTAAAGGAGTACCCGTTGCTCTTCGGCGTTTAAATCGTTTCGTTTGTCACTCATTTCTATCTCCTGCAATAAGGTAGCGGTTTATCTTGTGAATTGAGGGCTAGATTTGCGGATATCGATCACCCCGCCCCATCCACAGCCATAGCTTTCAATTTCATCGGTAACAGGGCCAGCCACCGGGGCTATTCACTTTGAGATTATCGCTTTGCCTGTTGCACTGTCCAAACTAACTGACATTGCGCTTAAGTGGAGCCTCCAGGAAATTGGTGCAGCGGGAAAAAACTACCCTTCCACCGCAACAGCCAGCGAGCCTCGCTCAGTCAGAGTCTTCGACATCTTGCGAAGCCAGACGCACGCCACGTTCATCGATAATCAATTCTTCGTCCTGATCGAGCACATAGCGTTTGGCCCGTCCCGGGAGAAACACCTTGGTTCCGGGTATAGTTTCCTTCTGTTCGCGTTCATCGCTGTTGAAATTGATAATTTTCTTCCATGCCAGTGCGAGATCATCCGCAGTAATCACCAGCAAATCACCAGGTTTAGCTTCCTGTAAGGCAAAATCGATAGCGGGATCTTCGTCGGCAAAGGTCCAGATGTTTTCTTCCGGAACACCATTTTCCAACAGGTACTTACGCAGTAATTGCGGAATTTCATCGTTTCCACGACCGCGTCGATTATGATCGGCCTTACACACAAAATGGGTGAATTCCGGTAAACAGGCTTTTACCGACTCGAGGATATCTTCATCGCGGCGATCACCGGGAACCGAAATCCCCATGATGCAGCGGCCTTCGGGTTCGAGCTTACCGGCCAGATTGGCCATCGCGCGAAAACTGGCCGGGTTATGCGCATAGTCGAGTATGACCTTAAACGGGTGTTCGTTGTAAACGTTGGTACGCCCAGGGCTCTGGAAATAGGTACTGTCAAAGGTGCGCAGACCATTTCGAATGTCGTCCAGGTCCTTGTCGAAGCTGTAGGCCATGGCCGCGGCAAACATCGCGTTTTGCACATTGTGCATTGCCTTGCCTTCGATTGTTGCCGGAATCAGATGCGACCACAGCAGCGGGATATGCGCGCCATTATCGTAAATCGTAATCATGTCGCCATTTATGCCCTGCTCCAGCACCAACGCGCGACCATTGGCACGGATATGTTCGCGCACCAGCCCGTGGCTGGAATCCATGGTGACGTAACAGATGTGTTTAGCGCGGCAATTGTTGGCCATTTTAAGACAGTACTTATCGTCGGCATTGAGCACCGCAGTATCGTTGGCGATACGCACCACCGTTTCCTTGACCTTGGCCAATTGCTGCAGGGTTTCGATGCCACCAAGCCCCATATGGTCGGCGGTGATGTTAATGCAGGCGGCAACATCGCATTCGTGATAGCCAAGCCCAGCGCGCAAGATACCGCCGCGTGCGGTTTCCAGTACGGCAAAATCGATGGTAGGATCACGCAGTACAATTTGCGCAGACTGCGGGCCGGTCATGTCACCTTTCACTGTAATTCTGCCATCGACTTGAATGCCCCCGGTCGATGTCATGCCAACCACATGCCCGCTGGTTTTCATAATGTGCGCGAGCATTCGCGTAGTCGTCGTTTTACCGTTAGTACCGGTTATTGCGGCAACCGGGATACGGCTCGGTGTGCCCGGCGGGTACAGCATGTCAATGACCTTGCCGGCAACGTCTCGCGGTTCGCCCTCGCTTGGCGCAACGTGCATGCGAAAACCGGGACCAGCGTTGACTTCAACAATAGCGCCACCAACATCCTTATAAGAGTGGGTGATGTCATCAGTAATAAAATCGACACCACCGATATCCAGCCCGATAGCCCGTACCGCCCGCACCGCCATTTCACGGTTGTCGGGGTGCACCACGTCGGTGAGGTCGATGGAGGTTCCACCGGTCGATAAATTGGCCGTCGATCGTAAAAAGAAAACTTCGCCTTTATCGAGCACAGTGGCCAGGTTGTATTTCGATTTCGCTAGTAAATCTTTGGCCTGCTTGTCGATTTCGATTCGGGTTAACACTTTTTCGTGCCCAATGCCGCGGCGCGGGTCGGAATTAACGACGTCAACCAGATGAGCAATCGTCGACTTACCGTCACCGATTACATGACCGGGAACGCGCTTGGCGACAGCCACCAGTTCATTGTTGATTACCAGCATGCGGTGGTCGTAACCGGTGACGAAACTCTCCGCCAGTACATAACGGGAGCGCCCTTGCTTGACTGCAAATTGAAAGGCTTCACGCACCTGCTTGGCGGTGGTCAAATTAATGCTGATGCCGCGACCGTGATTCGCATCCAGCGGCTTGATCACCACCGGATAGCCCATACGCTTTACCGCTTCAACGGCATCGTTCGCGCTACTGAACATCGACTGCAAGGGCACCGGCAAACCCATGTCGCGCAGCATGCGGTGGGTGCCTTCCTTGTTACTCGCGAGCGATGTCGAAATAGTACTGGTGTCACTGGTCACGGTTGCTTCGATGCGTTTTTGGTACTTGCCGTGGCCAAATTGAACCAGACTGTATTCGTTTAGCCGTATCCATGGAATATTGCGATCGGTGGCCGCGTCGATCATCGACTGGGTACTTGGCCCGAATTCACGGCGTTGTGCGCGATGGACAAATTGTTCGAGTTCTGCTTCAAAGTTAAACTTCGGGTCAATCGCATAATCGACCTTCTTCTGCAGTTTTTTCGGTAACAAATGCATCAGCAGACGCAAAGCCAGATGCCCGGCTTCGATCCCGGCATCGCGTTGTTTGTAGGCGTAAACCATATTGTAGATACCGGTTTCACCGGTAGTGCGGGTACGTCCGAAGGCGACCTGGCTGCCTGCAATGTTTTGAATTTCCAGGGCCACGTGTTCCATGATGTGGCCCATCCAGGTGCCCTCATCTTCGGTTAAACGGCGCAGAAAACCACCCGCCGTACGATAAGAACAACCATGTTCGGCAAGGCTGGGCAGCGTTTTTTGCAATCCTTTGGTAAAGCCTTTACCACATTTAACCGACGGCCAGTCGATCAATACGCCAAGGTCAACCACCATCCGGATAACCGGGAAATTTGCGTAAATACTCGGGCCGACAAATACATTGGTAGCGGTAATTTTCATAGGCTGCCCTGACTCTCTTTAATGGGGGAATTTATTCTCTAGACTACACCAACTTTTCCTTCCAGCCTAGCTAGAGAGCGGCACTTACCTATTTTTTCGGGGGATAAGGCTTGCGTTCGGGAATGTCGAAGGTGCAACCTTTCGATAATATGTGCAATTTAAGATCGAGCAGACTCAAGGCTTCCTTTTTACCCGCGCTACTCATCGACGAGTAGGTCAGATCAATCGGATCGATGACCGTCACCGCGCCGCTTCCGACGACTTCAAAGTGTTCATTGGCATCGATGAAAATAGCCGTATCTTCGTCGATTCCCACTCCCAGCATGTACGGGTTATAGGAAATCGCAGTGAGCAAACGCCCGAGGCGATCACGCTGAATAAAATGCTGGTCGATTAACAATGAGTTAGTCAGCCCAAGTCCCGGCGACAGATTAACCCCGTCGCGCGAAGGAATGGCCCCGGTCGAACCGCCCGCAATCATATGTTCGGGCATAATCGCCGCCCCGGCCGAAGTACCAGCAACGTGTATGCCGACCGCATTCAGGCGACGGATTTTCTGCGCCACCTTGGTGCCACCGAGAATGGTCGACAGGCGCAATTGATTGCCACCGGTAATAAAAATACCGTCGACCTGATCAAGTTGATCAAGATAGTCGGTGCGCCCAGCTTCAGTGCGGTTGTTAATCGGTAATGCAACGGCCGAACCGACACCGATACTGGTAAAAATTTCGATGTACTTGTCACCGGTGTCATCGAGCATCGACGCCGTCGGAATGATTGCGATACGTGCCTTGCGGCCTCCACAAAGTTTAACAAACTTGCGTAAAACCTTCATCGAACCGGTGCGTTCTTCCGCCCCACCAATCGGAATAACATAACCCCGGGTTTGGCCTTTCTTTGCAGGAGATGGACTCATAATTATTCTTCGAATAAACCTTTAATTAAATTATTCCCATGACGAATGTGCCAGCGCCCATTCGCCATCACACTGTCTATACCGTGGTCGTCGTCGAGCACCAGCAGGTCGGCATCCATACCTACCGCGATTCGACCTTTACCGTGAAGCTTGAGCAGATGGGCAACATTGCTGGTCATCATCGGCAGCAATTGCTGCATCGGCATTTGTTGGGAAAGCATAAGCTGAAACGCTTCGATAAGTGCCGAAGACCGCGCAAAGCCCATTTTCACCATCTCGCCCTGCGCGTTAAAATGGGGCAGGCAACCGCCGCCGTCCGAGCTGATGGTGAGTTTCTGCGGGTCGCAACCCTTATCCAGATAACGCTGCACCGCTTCCTCGGTATTCCAGCCCTGCCCCGAATCGTCTGACGGAAAGGCGGTTATGTCCACGCTGCAGCCCTGCGCGGTCAAATCGCAGGCTTCTTCAAACAACGCCTTGTTACGATTGATGTGGGTCGGGTTGAATACCCGTGGAGGAATTTCGGACTGCGTCAGGCAATCGCGAATCAATGATAAACCGCGGTCGCCATCGCCGAGGTGAAAATGCACAACCCCGGCCTTGCCGGTCATCAAACCCGCAACATGGGCTTCGCTGCACAGGCGCAATACTTCATCGAGGGTGGGCTGGCTCGAACGGTGGTCGGAAATTGCCACCTCGCCCACCCCGATAACCGGTTCCAGGTTGACGATGTCGCTGCGCACCGAACCGGTTAGGGTTGTCGGCGGAATATGGTAACCGCCGGTATAGCACCAGGCCGATAAACCTTCTTCGCGCAAACCCATCACCTGGCTGAGCAATGATTGCGTATTGCGTGTTAAGTCGTCGGTGCCGAGCAGGCCGATCACGCTGGTCACCCCGGCGCGGGTAAACTGGCTGAGCATTAATGGAGGCACCCGGGTCGAAGGACCGGCTTCGCCACCACCCCCGGTAATATGCGCGTGACCGTCGATAAAGCA
>JBLHOA010000104.1:0-10421 GCA_047622345.1 Gammaproteobacteria bacterium
AAGGCTATACCATGATTCCTCCTTTCGATCACCCGCATGTCATTGCCGGCCAGGGAACCCTCGGGCTGGAAATACTCAAGCAGGTAGCAGAGGTCGATACCGTGCTGGTGCCTCTATCCGGCGGCGGACTGATCTCCGGTATCGCGCTGGCAATAAAATCACAAAACCCCGGGGTTCGAATTGTCGGCATTTCCATGCAACGCGGCTGCGCCATGATCGAGTCGCAACGCGTCGGGCATCCGGTAGAAGTGCAGGAATTGCCCACCCTCGCCGATTCGCTGGGGGGCGGTATCGGGCTCGACAATGAACTGACGTTTTCCATGGTCCGTGATTATGTCGACGAATTGATTCTCCTCAGCGAAGACGAAATTGCCGAAGGTATTCGTCACGCCTACTTTAATGAACAGCTAGTTATCGAAGGTGGTGCTGCGGTCGGCATCGGTGCCTTGCTCGCTGGCAAGGTGAAGCCGGGCAGGAAAACCGTTGTACTGCTCAGCGGCAAGAATATCGACATGGCGTTGCACCGCAAAATAATCAACGGAGAACGCTAAATGGGCGATATTAAAATACTCACCGAGGCGGAAATCCGTTGCCATGTTCAGCTCGATTTAGATGCCATCGAATGTGTCGAAAAGGCCTTCCACGCATTGGCAACAAAATCAGTAGTGATGCCACCAATCATGCGTCTCGACATTCTCGAAAATAATGGTGAGATCGATGTCAAAACAGCCTATATACCCGGTGTCGACAGCCTCGCCGTGAAAATCTGCCCTGGCTTTTTTGACAACCCCAAACTGGGCCTGCCCAGCGGCAGCGGACTCATGGTGTTATTCAGCACGCGGACAGGAATGGTCGAGTCACTACTGCTCGACAATGCCTATCTGACCGATATACGCACCGCGGCGGCGGGTGCGCTCAGTGCCAAATATCTGGCCCGAGCGAATGCCGAAACCGCGACCATAATCGGCGCCGGAGCGCAGGCACAGTTGCAACTGGAGGCACTGACGCTGGTGCGCAATATCAAACAGGCAAAGATCTGGGCGCGAGACTTTGATAAAGCACAGAAGCTAGCCGACAAACTGAGCAATCGACTTGGCTTGCCGGTTAGCGCCTGTAACACGATCGAAGCCGCGGTGCAGAATACCGACATTCTAGTGACCACCACGCCATCGCAGGAACCACTGATTAAACCCGAACATCTGTCCCCCGGCCTGCACATCACCGCGATGGGTTCCGATGCCGAACACAAAAACGAAATCGACCCCCGGGTCATCGCTAGCGGGGTAAAATACTTTTGCGATCGGCTATCGCAAACTCGCGTTCTGGGCGAACTTCATCATGCCATCGAAAAACAGCTGGTCGATGCAACGGCGGAATTCACCGAACTGGGCCAATTGATCTCGTCGCAGGCACAAGGACGGATGGATACGACAGAAATCACCCTCTGCGATTTAACCGGAACCGGCATTCAGGACACTGCGATTGCTACTATGGCTTATCAACTCTGTCTGAAAAATCAGATTGGCACCAACTTCACTAATTAGGGGATCTTCTATGCCTAAAGATGCAAAAATTAACTTCAGCCTTGGCGAATACGCCAGTCGTCTGGATAAGACACGCGCCGCGATGGCACAACGAAACATCGACTGCCTGATCGTTGTCGACCCTTCTAACATGGCGTGGTTAACCGGCTACGATGGCTGGTCGTTTTATACCCACCAGTGCGTCATCGTGCAGCACGATCAGGAACCGATCTGGTGGGGGCGTGGTATCGATGCGCCGGGCGCGGTTCGAACCACTTATCTCGACAAGGACAACATCCTCAAATATCCGGATCACTTCGTGCAATCCGATATCTGCCACCCGATGGATCACCTGTCGCAATTGCTCATCGAAATGAAGCTGGCCAAAGGCTCAGTCGGCGTGGAAATGGAAAATTATTATTTCTCCGCCGCTGCTTTTCTATCTCTGCAAAATTATTTGCCCGATGCCACTCTGGTCGACGCCACCGCGCTGGTGAATTGGCAACGCCTGATAAAGTCAGACCGGGAACTGGATTACATGCGCAGTGCGGCACGCATCGTCGAAGGGATGCACGCGCACATCTTCGACATTATCGAACCGGGGCTGGCCAAAAACGAACTGGCCGCCGAGATTTTTCATTGCGGTATCAAAGGCCAGGGAGAGCACTGGGGAGATTACCCTGCGATCATGCCTCTGCTTCCAAGTGGCATGGATGCAACGGCGGCGCATTTGACCTGGGATAATTCCAAACTAAAGGCTGGCGACATCACCTTTTTCGAAATTGCCGGTTGCCACCGACGTTACCACTGCCCATTATCGCGAACCATTTCGCTGGGCAAGCCACCGCAAAAATATCTCGACGCCGAAAAGGCGGTACTCGACGCCATGCATGCGGGCCTGGAAAATGCGCGGCCGGGTAAACTCTGCGAAGACATTGCCATCGCCTTTTTCGACACCCTCGAAAAACACGGATTCCACAAGGAGAACCGTACCGGCTATTCGATCGGTATGTCCTACCCCCCCGACTGGGGCGAACGTACCGTCAGCCTGCGCCGTGGCGACAAAACCGAAATACAGAAAAATATGACCTTCCATTTCATGCCCGCGCTCTGGCTTGACGACGGCGGTCTCGAAATTACCGAATCAATCGTAATAACCGACAATGGCTACCAGAGTCTCGCCAATGTCGAACAACGCTTACTGGTGAAATAACAATGGCAAATCCAATATCGACTACCATCGACTTCAATAAAGACGGGCTGCAACACGGCTTTCTGTCGGTGCCCTATTCGCACAACGGGTCGGCCTGGGGTTCGATAATGATCCCGATCAGCGTTGCTAAAAATGGTCAGGGCCCGGGGGCTGTGCTAACCGGGGCTAATCATGGTGACGAATATGAGGGCCCCATCGCCCTGCATCATCTGGCCAATACCATCGATATCGACCAGGTTCGCGGACGCGTAATTATTATTCCAGCGATGAATTATCCGGCTTTCCAGGCGGCAACCCGGGTTTCTCCTATCGATCAATTGAACATGAATCGTATTTTCCCGGGGCAAGCCAGGGGAACGGTTACCCAGGTTATCGCCGATTATTTTTCGACCGTATTATTACCCATGGCGGACTATGTGCTCGACATTCATTCGGGTGGAAAAACCCTCGAATTCCTGCCCTTTGCCGCCTACCATGAACTCGAAGACGCATCACAACAGTCGGCCTGCGAGGCCGCGACATTGGCATTCGCTGCACCCTATCACCTCGGTCTGATCGAAATCGATGCTACCGGCATGTACGACAGCCAGGCCGAAGATATGGGTAAGGTTTTTGTTTCGACCGAACTCGGCGGCGGCGGCAGCACGACACCCTATACCAACGAAATCGGCAAGCGTGGGGTACATAACTTTCTCGTTCATGCGGGTATACTCGACGCCGAGCCATTGGCATCGCCGGAAGTCAGCATTAAGCTCGATATGCAACAGGATAACGCCTACGTATTTTCCAGACACAATGGATTATTTGAACCTTGTGTAAAACTGGGAGACAAAGTTCGCGAAGGCGATATACTGTCGCGCGTTTATCAAACCGAGAAAACCGGTGAGGCGATGGTCGAGTATCATGCGCAAAGCGACGGCATGGTAATGGGACGGCATTTTCCATCGTTGATTAAAATCGGCGACTTTATGAATGTCATCGCCCAAATTGTTTAAGGAGTTTCTGATTAAGTTGATCATTTTCAGGGGCAGGAAAAAGTGTCGCTATTTTTCACTAAGTGAGCCGCAATAGTCATTCTATTGCTGCGATCTTCGGGAGAAATAACGGCGCTTTTAACGAGCCCGAAATGATTGGACTTGATCAGAGACTCCTTAAGGAAGCACTGATTTAATCAGCGTTTCCGCGGCGCAGGGATGCGCCGCCTTTTTCAGTGGCCACAAGGCCTTTAAAATAAAGGAAAGCTAAAACGCCAGTTTTCGTTTTTCCTTTCTCTGATTATTCAGGATGAATGATTCAGAGGTCCCTTAACTGAAACATACTTTAAATTTAGGACAAACCCCTATGAACCTTTATCGAATTGCACTTCCTGCCATGGTACTGGCACTAAGCGCCTGCGAACAAAGCAAGGAAACCGTAAAGCCAACTGAAAGCACAACCGAATCACCCACAACGGCCACTTTAAGCACTGACGCTGACCGTTTTAGTTACGGGCTCGGTATGATAGTCGGCGAACGCATATTGAAGCAGTACGGCGAAATCGACTATGCCCTGTTAATGGAAGGCATGAAGTCTCAACATCTTGGCGAAGCAACGCAGCTAACAATGGAAGACGCCAACCTGGCACTCAATGAATATTCACAAAAACTAGTCGAGGGAAAATCGGTGGAAGCAAAAACCATAGGCGAAACGTATCTCAAAGAAAATGCCGAAAAAGAAGGCGTCACGGTGACCGCATCGGGACTGCAATACTCGGTAATTACCGAAGGTGACGGCGCAAAACCTGTAGCCACCGACCAGGTGACCGTACACTATCGTGGCACTTTGCTTAATGGCACCGAATTCGACAGCTCCTACTCGCGTAATGAGCCGGCTACTTTCGGTTTGAATCAGGTTATCGCTGGCTGGACCGAGGGCGTCCAGTTAATGAATGTCGGCAGCAAGTATCAATTCGTCATTCCTTACAACCTCGCTTATGGCGAGCGTGGCGCGGGTAGTTCAATCGGGCCTTTCGAAACTTTGATTTTTGAAGTCGAATTAATCGAAATAAAAGGTTAGAGAACTATCCCGCCACCAAGGTGGCGGGGTTTTCCATGTCTGGAAAGTCACTCTTCATCCGTCTGGCTCCGCTGCTATTCGTCAGCATCTGGAGCACCGGATTTATCGCCGCAAAATACAGCATGGCGAATGCCGACCCATTCGTTTTTTTATGTCTGCGCTTTACCCTCACGTCACTGGCATTAATCCCCATTCTTTTATTGCTGGGCGTTTCATTACCCCGCAATTTCTGGCAACACCGGCATGACATGGTTACCGGAGCACTGATGCATTGCGGTTATCTCGGCTTTCTCTTCTGGCCGATCAAAAATGGCATGCCTTCCGGCATTGTCGCCATCATCATTGGCATACAGCCGATCCTGACCACCGCCTTGTCGACCTGGCTTATCGGAGAATCGCTGAACCTGCGCAAAGTGACCGGGCTGTTAATCGGCTTTATCGGCATTGGCATTGTATTGATTGGTAAATATGGATTTAACTTTGGCGTAAATGGCGGGCTGGACTGGTTCGACCTGAGTCTGGTTCTCGTTAGCCTGTTATCTTTTGCGATCAGCGTTTTTTACCAGAAGAAATTCTGCGATCAGTCCCGACTATTGCCCGGTACCCTGATGCAATATGTCGCCGGCTCTTTAGCCACCGCAGCCTTTGCTTTCTTGTTCGCCGAAGCCTGGGTTATCGACTGGACAGCAACTTTTGCCATCGCGCTAGGCTGGCAGGTCTTCGGCCTTTCCATCGGCGCGGTAGTTCTGTTGATGTATCTGTTGAAACGTGGTGAAGCGGGGCGTGTATCGAGTATGTTCTATCTAGTACCACCGTTTGTCGTAGTCGAAGCGCATTTCCTTTTCGGTGAAACGCTGGGCCTGTTGTCAGTATTCGGTATGCTGCTTTGTTTTCTGGGCGTTTATTTCGTGAATTCCCGCGCACGCAGCTAGATTTACCATTTCTGCTATAGTTATCAGTCATCTGAACTGATTTGCCTGAAAATGCCTAAATTGCCCACCCTGGTTAGTTTATGTTGCCTGGTCGCCATGCTGCTCAGCCCGACGAGCCAGGCCGAATTTTATAAATGGGTCGATGCCAGCGGTAAGATTCATTACGGCGACAGCCCTCCTGAAAATGCCCAGCTGAAAAATATTCAAGGAACGATTAGTAGTTTTAAATCGGTTACCGTCGAACCCTTTGTATTTGACCCCAAAATAGTAAGCAAACGCTCCAGCACAAAGACGGTCGTTATGTATTCGACCAGTTGGTGTGGTTATTGTAAAAAAGCAGTCCGGCATTTCAAAAAAAATAAAATTCAATTTACCGAGCACGATATCGAAAAGTCAAAAAAAGCCGCCGCCGAGTACCGAAAACTGAAGGGCCGTGGTGTCTCGGTTATCCTGATTGGAAAACAGCGCATGAACGGCTTCGAGGCCGGTGCATTCGACAAAATCTACTACGATAAGAGCTGATGTCGTCCTTTGTGACAGGCCGGCGACAATCGAACTTCGATCATGACATACAGTCAAACCTGCATATTCCATCGGGAGACTGCTATGCGACTCATTATCATTGCCGGCCTAATCACACTGACGCTTTCCCTAACCGCCTGCGGCAGTTCGCGCTACCGCTTCAACCCACCGGTTAATCCGGGCGCCAGCGTGCAGATAAACCAGACCTACACTTCGCTAAGCAATGGCGGCAAAGTTTACTTTCAACAAGGCATTCAGGTATTCGAAGGTAATATCGATCGCTGGGAAACCCACTGCGAGCTATACGTTTATAACCCCGACCAGGATGCGGACTATAAGACCAGCATTCAGGCCGGGCGATTCAAGATAACGCGTGTCGGTAGCAATAAGGAGACTGTTGAGGTCAATACATTCGCTAAGGGAGTAGAGGTTGCTTCGCTGAATTGGCACGATCACGACCGACCCAGCTTCATCACTTACAAAACTGGCCTGTCCTTGCAATCAGACCAACAGCCCGATGTGCGCGCGCTTAATTGCTATCGCGCGGTCAGCGTAGCTGGTGCCTATCACCCTGACTTAACCCAGATTCGCGGGGCACTGGGCAATCTGATCGAGATCCAGCTGAATAGTATCTAGGCTAGCCCTGAGATAAACCGCTCCAGCTCGACGGCAACCCGGTCGGGTGCTTCGAGTAGTAGCGAATGCTTCAGATCAGGCAGAATAACAACCCGACCATTCTGAACGCGTTCACCAATATACTCACTCATCCTCGGCGTGGAACCGATATCATTCTCTCCGGTCATCACCAGACAGGGAATTTCGATTTTTGATATCTGCTCATCGAGATCACTCGTCGCAAGGACACGATAGGCGGCCAGATAACTGGCCGGGTCGTTCTGCAGGCTTTTCAAGCGCCGCCATTCGAGTATCTCGGGGTTGTTTCGGCGGAACTCGTTACTGAACCAGCGATCAACTGCATTGTTCAGATGCGCGATCGCGCCCGTCTGCTCGAGCATTTTCACCCGTTCCGCAACCGCCGTTTTTTCGGCATCGCTGCGCCCTGCCACCGAACTGATAATGGCCACGCTGTGCAGGCGATGCTGAAACGAAATTGCCAACTGCTGGGCAATCAGGCCGCCCAGTGAAAATCCGAACAGGTGGGTTTTTTCGATCTGCAGATAATCGAGCAGGGCAATCGTATCGGCGGCAAAAAGCGCCAGACTATAGGGCCCGCCATCCTTCACCGACTGCCCGTGCCCGCGCAAATCAAAACTAAGAATGTTAAACGATTGCTCGAAGTGCTCGATTACCCAACGCCAGGATTCATGATCAGCACCCACCCCGTGTATCAGCGTAATCGTATGCTGGTGGCCCTGGTCAAAGTGATAATAGAGGGCACCACCGGGTTGATCGAAAAAAGGCATGCTTATTTAATTTGCATCACAAAAGGATCCTGGGTCGAGCCCGAGTAATCGATCATCACGTTTTTGGACCGCGTCCATTCGCGTAAGCCGTCGAAACCATTGTGTTTGCCGTAGCCGCTATCTTTAAACCCACCCATCGGCGTCATAAAGGCGGCGGTGCGATAAGTATTAACCCAGACCGTGCCGGCATCGACGTCGCGGGCAAATCGCATCGCCTTGTCGATGTCGCTGGTCCAGATGCCGGAGGCCAATCCGTACCGGGTATCATTTGCCTTCTCGATCAAATCCGCTTCGTCGCTAAATGCCTGCACGCCGACCACCGGTCCGAAAATCTCATCCTGGAACAGGCGCATCGAACTATCGGCCTCGGCGAACAATGTTGGCTCGATGTAATAGCCACCTTCGAGCCCTTGCGGGGTCACAGTCTTGCCACCAGCAATCAAACGCGCTCCATCGTCCAGCCCGTACTGGATGTAAGCACTGACCTTTTCATATTGTTCGGCGGTAGCGACCGGGCCCAGGTGGGTTTCCGCGGTCTTCGGGTGACCGATCTTCACCTGCCGCGTACGAACGCCCAGTTGTTCGACCACGGCATCATAAACCGTCTGCTCGACAAAGCAGCGTGAACCGGCAATGCAAGTTTGCCCGGCGGCGGCAAATACACCGGCGACCACCCCGTTAATCGCACGGTTGATATCGGCGTCGGCAAAAATAACATGGGGTGATTTCCCACCAAGCTCCATCACGCAGGGTGCGATGTGCGCCGCAGCATTGGTGGCCACTTTGATCCCGGTGTCGGTGCCGCCGGTGAAAGCAATTTTTGCAATGCCAGGGTGTCGGGTTAAGGCATCGCCAGCGGTTGCACCGTATCCGCTAACCACGTTGAAAACGCCATCGGGGAAACCCGCCTGCTTGATCAAGTTAGCGAAGGCTATCGCGCTGGCCGAGGTATGTTCCGATGGTTTGACGACCAGCGTATTGCCCGCCGCCAGGCAAGCCGCCGTGGTCACGCTCAAGGTATTTAACGGCGAATTCCAGGGAACGATTAACCCCACTACCCCCAGCGGTTCGCGCATCGTGTAGTTGAGCATGCCTTCGCGATTTATCGGCAACACATCACCCTGCAACTTGTCGGCAATGCCGGCGTAATAACGGTAGTAACGTTTCAAATAACGAATCTGCGCACCGGTTTCCTTGATCAGCTTGCCATTATCGCGGGTTTCTATTTCAGCCAGATTATCGGCCTGCTGCTCGATTAAGTCGGCCAGCCGGTAGATTAAATCGCCACGATCAGTAGGCGTCAGATTACGCCATTCGGATTTATTAAATGCGGTATTGGCAGCACGGACGGCATCGTCAATGTCTGCATCATTACAATCGTAGAGTTGATACCAGGGGGTACCATAGGAAGGATCAATACTGTCGATCAGGGTAGAACTGCGCGGTTGTGAAAACTCCCCGTCGATGAAGACAGGTAGTTGGCAACCTTCGATTTCCGATTCTATTGCGTAAGCCATGCGCTTGTTACTTTTGCTGCGAAGGCATCATCCTCCCATGGGCAGAGGCCTGCATCAATATGCGCGCAAAAAAAAAGACGGGCCGAAGCCCGTCTTTCGATACTACTTTTTACTGCTAACTAAACTACTTAGCCAACCATGAGTTGAAACGCTCTTGCAAATCATCAGCGTTATCAGCCCAGAAGTTGATGTCATAAGTCAAAGCTGTTTTGAAGTTCTTTGGCGCTGTCGGCAGATGCGGCAGAATCGCAGGGTTAACAAAAGCAGTAGAAGACTTACGCAGAGGACCGTAAGAAATGTAGTTAGTGGTGTCAGCCAGGGCTTCAGCACTAGTACAGAACTTCAGGAACTCCATCGCAGCTTTCTGGTTAGGTGAACCTTTAACAACAACGTAGGTATCGATATCGAAAACCTGTGGCCCCCACATGATTTCGAAAGGCTTGTTTTCCTTGTACATTGCGTTAAACAGACGACCGTTATAGGCAGTGGTCATAACCACTTCGCCATCAGCCAGCATTTGTGGTGGTTGTGCACCCGCTTCCCACCAGACTACGTCGTCCTTGATTTCATCGAGCTTTGCGAAAGCGCGTGAAACACCGGCGTCGGTAGACAGAGTTTCATAAATCTTGTCATTAGGAACGCCGTCAGCCATCAATGCCCATTCCATATTTACGCGTGGCGTCTTACGCAGGCCACGACGACCCGGGTATTTTGCAACATCCCAGAAATCAGCCATAGTCTTTGGGTTGCCTTTTACCCTGGTCTTGTCATAAGCAGGTACTGTTGACCATGAAATGTTACCGATATAACAATCACCCATGGCATTAGGGACAAAATCTTCAGTCGCAGGAGTTCCATCAGCAGCTGGCTGCCATTGGGAGTGATCCAGTTGGACGTAAAGACCTTCGTCACAACCACGAATCGCATCCTGAGGAGTTTGATCGATAATGTCCCACTGGACGTTACCGGCTTCAACTTGGGTACGAACTTCAGCCAGTCCGCCATTGTAATCAACAATGTTGAATTCCTGACCAGTAGCTGCCTGATAAGGTTCGATACAGGCTTTCACCTGGCTCGCTGTATAGGCACCACCCCATGATACGAAAGTGATTTTACCAGCAGCAAATGCTGATGAGCTAGCCATTCCAAGCCCTAATACTGCCGCCGATAAGACGGTAGATGTTTTCGAAAATTGCATATGTTCCTCCTCGGATGTCTGCTTTTTTTCTATAAAA
>JBLHOA010000105.1:0-10408 GCA_047622345.1 Gammaproteobacteria bacterium
TTCTGGGCAGCACCCTCTAGCGCGCTCAACCCCAGGTCTACAAAAGCCGGATTAGCCACCAGGAAGGGATTGGCCGGATTCGTCGGCACACCGATGTTATTGTATTTGAAATCAGAGAAAACCTGAGTAGCAGCGGCACCGCTGTTATGGCAACGGCGACAATCTCCGCCAGTATTGGAATTGAACAGCTGCTGTCCATTCAATTCGGATGCGGTAAAGCTAGCCTGGCCATTGCTGACATCGTCGAATTTCGCATTGAATAACGAAAACTCGCTACTGCGTTCAAAACTGGCAATCGCTTCGGAAACCTGCACATAGGCGGCCAGTTCACTACCCGTGTCGAGGGCATTGGCGCCGAATACAGCCCTGAAGTCATCGGCGTAATCGGCTGCCCGCACCTGTGCGATAACCGCCGCTTCGTCGGCCATGTTCATTTCCAGCGGGTTCAGAAAAGGCATCTGCGCCTGCAGTTCGAGTGTGCTCGCGCGGCCATCGAGGAACTGGCCACCGATAAATTCACCCCCACCCAGATCCTCAAAATCGGGAATGTGCGAGGCATAGCTCGCGGTCGGCGTATTGCGCGAGCCAAAATCGACCATATTCGCGCCTTCGGACACCGGGTCCAATAAATCCGGGTCGGCAAAACCGGCGCTCGGTAAGTGGCAGGTACCGCAGGATTGCCCGATCGGGTCGGACAGGTTTTCATCAAAAAACAGACGTTCACCGAGCGCTTGAATTGGCGTCAGCGTTGCGACTACGACCACCGGGTCGGTGGTAACCGTGGCATTGCCGGTTGCGGTCGAACTGCTCGAACCGCCGCCGCAGGCACTCAGCAGCAGAGTGCTGATCAAGCCAAGGGCCGGCCAGCCGACGGTTGCGGATAATTCTCTGAAAAAATTCGGGGTCATGCGATTTCGGCCTCCTGCTTGTTGGGCGTAGAGTAGCATTCACTTTTGCAATTGATTGCAAAACTTAAGATCAAAAAGTGAAATTTGATCGCTAATTGTGAAAAAGTTACGCCGTAGTATCGGGGTTTTTAAAAACCATGCAGGATTATGATGTTGCGCTGGAAAAAATTTATTCAGGTGGTTAATTTGGCGCTTTAAACTGGGTATACTGATCGGCAACTTTTAATTCAGCACTGTATTTAACTATGAGTCAGGCACTTTCCCTTGGCGTTATCCTGTTGTCACTTATCTTTTCGCCGCTGGCGTTGGCCGTGGAACCTGAGTCGTCGTCGCTTGAGATCAGGAAACTGATACTAGGTATGGAGCCGACAGCAATCGGCGTCACCCGCGAAAACTTTAAACACCCGGTGTGGGGCTTGATTATGGAAACCGGTTTTCCCGAGGGTTCATTTACGCTGGTGGCATTGGCGAATGGAACTACCGGGCTTTACTACAGCACCGGCGGGGGCACCGATGGAGCGGGAAAGCATGCCTCGGTGCGCGCGGCCTCCGGGCATTTACTGGTCGGTGCACAATATTTTTACGCGCAAGCGAAACCGGTCAACAGCTACCCCTTGCCCGGTGCGGGCGAGGTTAAGTTTTATTTTCTCGGTTTCGATCAGGTATCTAGCTATTCGGCCTTCGAGGTCGACCTCGGCGAGCAGCGCGACCCGCTATCGAACCTGTTTAATGCTGGGCATAAGTTAATCGATGAATTGCGCAAGGTGCAGCAAGCCGAACAATAGTACGCAGGTCGGAGCAGCATTATTGATTTTAAAATGGGTGTTTCGTGGATTAAATCTGAACGATAGCCGGGAGTAAATATTGTGTTCGAACAACAACAATTTATCGATGACTGCATCAACGCGCTGACCGATGGGCAGGTGGCGCTTCGCGAAATCGTCACCGCCGCAGTGGCAAACAGCCGTCAGGTTTTTGCCGAACTGGGCGAACCCGAAAACGCGGGTATAGTCCCGCTCTACCGTTCGCCCGAATTGACTATTTTAAATTTCGCCTGGGCGCCTTGCATGAGCCTGATGCCGCATAATCATCAAATGTCGGCGGTCATCGGGATTTATTCGGGGCGCGAAGACAATGTTTTCTGGCGCCGCACCGATTCATCGATCGAAGCCGCCGGTGCCAAATCACTGGGCACCGGTGAAGTGGCCACCCTGGGCAGCAACATCATCCATTCGGTGACTAATCCAATCGCTAAAATGACCTGCGCGCTGCACGTTTACACGGGTGACTTTTTCGAACCCGACGAACCGCGTAGCGAATGGGATCATGAATTGCTCGAAGAGCAGCCCTGGGATATCGAACGGGTGCGGGCAATTTTCAATGATGCCGATGCGCGGGCAAAGGCACTCGCATAGTTCGCGACAGTATTTTACAGGACGCTTCAGTCGACTTAACTTGCGAGATTACCGGGTTTCAGCGAACCGGTAGATGCCCGGTTTTAACCCAAATTACGGTTTCTTCTTCGACGAAGGGAAAGTGCTCGCTCAGGTGCGCGCTCCTGATCCAGCTATGCGCCGGATACGCGCCGTGTTCATCGCGGAAGGTTCCTGACAAAACAAAAATTTCTTCGCCGCCAAAATGTTTATGCGGTTGAAAGCGTTCCCCTGCAGGCCATTTGACGAGGGCGACGTGTTCGTGTTCGAACTCGTGCAGCGGCATTACCTGCAAGCCGCCGATTCCCGGTCGCCATTCGCTTTGGTTGGTATCGATATGGAAATGGTCGTGATCGCGTTGGTCGAACTGATCGAGTTTGACGAATAATACGCAACCTTCGTTGCTAAACGGCGAATGACCGGTACCCGGCGGGTTACGCAAATAACAGCCCTTAGGGTAATCACCGAGCTCGTCTGAAAACACGCCGTCGAGAACAAAGATTTCCTCGCCATAGGGGTGGTCGTGATGTTTGAAATTCGAGCCGGGGGCAAAGCGAACCATGCTGGTGGTGCGCCCGTGTTCGGGCTGCTCGCGTTCAAAGGGTTTGCGTTCGACGCCGTCCGACGGGCTGGCCAGCCAATCCATTTGATCGGCTTCGATGACGACGTTTTTGCTTAAGTCCATGTTTAACATTGCTAGCTGATATCCGCTTGATGGCTCAGGGTGATAGTTAGAATTTCGACACCGTTAGTGTGAAAAAGTTTGCTCCGGGCTGAATCATAGACCTTTCCGTCGCCGCCGAAAACCGCTTAGATCGTTCGCTAAAAGACTACGCTGGCTATGGCTATGGTGTCTGACGATATTGCTTTCTGCTTTATTGTCTGTAACCAATGTCACCAATCGATGACGACCGCGAGTTGCCAGCTTTCCACAATTGGGGGTAAGCTCTGTAGCTTTCCAACCCGTCGAATATTGCAGGCTTGCCGATGACTAAAGTAGCTTTTCTTTTTGCTGTTGTATTGTTGATTTCCGCCTGTTCGGCCGAAATCGGTAGCGAAGCCTGGTGCGCCGAACTCAAGGAAAAACCGAAAGGGGAATGGACCGCGAACGAGCTGAAGGATTTTACCCAGCATTGTATTTTTTGATCCCACACTCTGGACGAATCAATGGCAACAAGACCGAAAATTGTATACCCCGATATCGACGAGGCGAGCGTCGATGCCTTGAAAGGGCCTTTGCTGGAGCGCTTGCAGGTGGTCGGCGATTTTGACTATCACCTCGGCGAGGTTGTTGACGACAATGATTTCTGTCAGCGGGTCGGTGACGCCAACGCGGTGTTACTCGGCTGGCAGTTACCCGATGCGGTATTGCAACGCTGCAAGCAACTTGAACTGATTGTATTTACTGGTACCGGTGCCGCCAACCACATCAACCTGGCGCTGGCGCAGAAAATCGGTGTCAGTGTTTGTAATACCCCGGGCTATGCCGACCAGACCGTGGCCGAACATAGCATCGCGCTGATGCTGGCCGCTGCCCGGCAGATTGTCACGCTGGACCGTGAAACGCGCAGCGGTGGCTGGAATCACCAGCGCCCGGCCTATGATTTAAAGGGTAAAACGCTGGGCTTGATCGGCCTGGGGGGTATCGGAAAACGAACCGCAACCTTGGCGCAGGCCTTCGGCATGGATGTGATCGTCTATACCGCCAATCCGTCGGCACAGCGGGCAAAGGAATGCGGGGTGCGATTTGAATCGCTACCAAACCTGCTGCGAACAAGCGATGTTGTGTCGATTCATCTGGCGCTGAACAGTCAGACCGAAGGCTTGATCGGCGCCGACTATCTTGCTTTGATGCCAAACAATGCACTGTTAATCAATACCGCGCGTGCCGAAATTGTCGATCAGGCGGCGCTGCTTGCCGAATTGCAATCGGGCCGTCTGGCTGCGGGACTGGACGTTTTTGCACAGGAACCGTTGGCCGCCGACAGCCCTTTCTTTGCCCTCGATAATCTCGTTATTACCCCGCACACCGGTTATAACACCCCGCAGGCCAATCTCGCCGTTCTTGACATCGCGATTGGCAGCGTCGAAGCCTTTTACGCCGGTAAACCGGTGAATCTGGTCACGGCTTAGCCAGGCTTTTCACGCAGCTTGCGCTCTCGGCTTAACGCGATTTACGACAACTCGGGATTTGGTCGATTTCGGGCTTGCGCGCCTGTTCCTCGTCGATAATATCCTGCGGAAACTGACCCATAAAACAACAGCACACATTTTCGTTGATCATCGTGCGTGGCCCGTGCGGGTGGCCGATGTGCCGGTAGGGCGCATGGTGGTGCGAATGGCCGTGTTTATTTTCATGGCCCGGGTCGTGCTGATGATCATGGTCATGACTGTGCCCATGTTCATGGCCTTCGTGATGATGCTCGTGTTCGTGCTCATGATCATGTTCCTGAGCCGGGGCTGGGGGTTGAAATTCGGCATGGTGATGATGCACATCGACTTCGCCGCGCGCGAGGCGGCTCTGGAAGTCCTGCATCAATCCAGTAGTATTGTTGTCACCGGAAATGGTTTCTTCGATGCGCGCGATGAAAGTGTTGATCACGTGCGACTGGTCGCGTAAGTAATCGGCCTTGGCAAATTCGACCTGCGGGTTTTCGGCGGCAACCTTGTCGACGTAGGCATAGATGCGGTCGATCAGTCGTCCGCCAAAGAGGAAATAAGGGGCGACGACGATTTTCTTAAAACCGAGTTTCAACGCCATTTCGAGCCCACGCCCGACCGAAGGGAAGGTGACCCCCGAATAAACTGTTTCCGACCAGCCGAAACCAAGGTTTTCACAAACGATACGGGTGAGCTTGGCGGCTTCGGCGTTGGCACCGGCGACCGATGTGCCGCGCCCGACAACGACCAGCATCGTGTCGTAAAGCGCGCCGGCTGCGGGGGCTTCGCTGTATCCCAACGATTCCAGGATGCGCGATTGAAAAGCTTCGATCATTTCGTCGTGCAGGCCGAGCTCGTTTCCGTATTCGATTTCGAGCCCCGGGTGTGCCTGCTGGTAAGTGGTCAGCACCGACGGGATGTCATTTTTGGCGTGCGTAGCGAGAAACAACATGCCCGGCACCGCGTAGATTTTACTGACGCCCTGTTCAAGTAAACGATCGAGCGCCATGTGAATGTTAGGTGATGAATACTCGAGAAAACCGTATTCGATTTTGAGGTCGGGGTAGCGGCTGCGCAGACCTTTTGCCAGCAGGCTGAATTCTTCCTCGGCAATTTTGGCACGACTGCCGTGGCCGCAAATAATAACCCCTGCATGGTCGGGTAACTGCTGTAGTGTCGTCATAAGTCGATGTCCGGAACGGTGATTTCTGTCGCTAAATCTGGTGCCGCGATAGCCGGCTTACCCAGTGCTCGCCTGCGCGAACGCCGCTGATTTTAGCCTGTTCCATTGACGGGTTAAAAGCCCATCGACGATATTGTCGTGTTGAGATACCTAAATGGCGCAGATTCAACGCTTGCCGCGCGGTCCGGGAATAGCTTAGTCGGCTTCGATTGAGTAAAATTCCGCCTCCCTTTCCGCGGAGTTGTCGCAATGCAGTTAAATAAGATCCCTACCACCATTGTTACCGGATTTTTAGGTAGCGGAAAAACGACTTTATTGTCGCGTGTACTGCAGCAGGCAGCCGGTAAACGTATCGCGGTTATCGTCAATGAGTTCGGCGAACTCGATATCGACGCCAGCTTATTACGCAGTTGTCCGCTCGATTGCGAGGATGAAACATCGACCATCGTCGAAGGTGAAGAAGGCATTTACGAACTGGCCAACGGTTGCATCTGTTGCACCGTCGAAGAAGAGTTTCTGCCGGTGATGAAGCAACTCATCGCGCGTCGTGATGATATCGACCATATTCTGATCGAAACCTCGGGGCTCGCGCTGCCGAAACCGCTGGTGCAGGCGTTTAACTGGCCCGAAATCAAACAGCATTGCACTGTCGATGCGGTGATCACCGTGATCGATGGTCCGGCCGTTGCGGCGGGACGCTACGCCAATGATGAAAGTCAGGTCGCCGCGCAGCGCCTGGCGGACGTCAGCCTCGATCACGACCCGAGTCTAAAAGAATTACTCGACGACCAATTGAGCGCTGCCGACCTCGTAATCGTCAGCAAAAATGATCTGCTTTCCGATGAAGAGCGCGAAAAGGTGAAGGCTGTAATTAGCAGTCGCCTGCCGCAGGCGGTTAAGACCGTGTATATCAGCCATGGTGAAGCACAGCTCGATGTGCTCATGGGAATCGAGTCGGCGGCCGAAGATCGCATCGAGGCGATACACAATCACCACGACCATCATCATGCTCACGGCGAACATCACGACCACGCCCACGATCATTTCGACTCCTTCGTTATCAGCATTGGCGAAGTCGATCTGGATAAGTTGACCGCATTGCTGAATGAATTGCTCGAACGCCACAACATTTATCGCATTAAAGGTTTTGCCGCGCTGCCGGGCAAGCCGATGCGCCAGGTCGTACAGGTCGTTGGTAAGCGAATCGACTTACATTTTGACCGCATGTGGGAAGCCGACGAAGCGCGATTGACTCAGCTGGTGTTTATCGGCAAGGGCATTGAAAAAACCGCTGTTGCCGAATTTCTGCAAGCCGCTGTGGTTGAACCAGCGTTTAGCTAACGTTTCGGGACGGGTACCTCTACTGCGATGATCCAACCAAGCTAATGCATTTACTCGCAGCCAAACCGGGTGGTTTCAGTGAAGAAGAGGGCATAGTCGATCTCGACCAGAGTCCTGCCGACATGGTCCTGCTGTCGGCGGCCGATAGCGCGCTGGCGGCGCTGGCGGCGACGGTAGAGACATTGCCCGAAGACTATCCGAGCATCCGCCTGGCGAATTGGGTGCAACTGTTAAAACCGGCGGCCTTTGATCTCTACCAGGATAAGGTGCTGGAAGACAGTCGCCTGGTGGTATTGTCCTTACTCGGTGGTGAAAGCTACTGGCGCTACGGGTTTGAACGATTGCTCGACTGGGCGTCAAAATCCACCGTCGCCCGCCCCAGGCATTTGATCATAGTCCCCGGGGACGACGCGGTGGACCCGACCCTGTTCGAAGCATCCTCGGTCGATGTTGAGCAATGTCAGCGGGTCTGGCGTTATTTACGCGAAGGCGGTGAGAGCAATAACCGCGAGCTTCTGCATTACCTGGCCGCCGAGTTTTTCGCCCGCGATTGCAACTGGCGCGAACCGCAAACCCTGCCGCGCTGTATGTTGTATATGCCTTCTGTCAACGGTGCTTATAAACAGGCCACCTATGATGAATGGGAAATGCGTTGGCAGAAGCAGCCAGCCGATGCCGGGGTTTGTCTGTTGTTGTTTTATCGCAGCCATTTGCAAACTGCGAATACTGCGATGTTCGATGGTTTGATCGAAAAACTCGAACAACAGGGCTTGAAACTGCTGCCGATTGCGATTGCTTCGCTAAAGGATGCCGAATCGATATCGCTGGTGAATGCCCTACTCGAACAAAGTGACGCGCAGTTGATTATCAACACCACCGGCTTCGCCAGTCAGACCGTTTCTAGCCCGGATCTATCGGCCGAACCGACGCGCTTTAATTCGCCGTTTGTCCGGTCTGTTCCCGTATTACAGTTGATTTTATCGAGCAGCACCGAACAGGACTGGGTTGACTTCAGCCAGGGCTTACGTAGTCGCGATATCGCTATGCAGGTAGTTTTACCGGAAATGGACGGTCGCATCATCACCCGCGCGATCAGTTTCAAGGCCGAGGCCTTCGTCGCTGAACGTAGCCAGATTCCGGTAGTTCGCTACGCGCTACAGGCGGAACGCGCCGAATTTGTCGCGCGTCTGGCCGCGGGCTTTATACGCCTGGCACAGCTGCCCAATAATAATAAAAAAATTGCCCTTATTCTGGCCAATTACCCGACTCGCGATGGGCGTATCGGCAACGGGGTAGGGCTCGATACGCCGGCATCAACAATCAATATTCTGAATGCGATGCAAACCGCCGGGTATCCGATAGAGGCGATTCCCGCCGATGGCAACGCCTTGATTACCGAGCTGCTCGGCGCGATCACGAATAATCCGGAAACCCTGCACCAGTTACCCTGTTGGCAAAGCATGGCGATCGAAGACTATCGACAATGCTTTGATAAACTGCCCCGGGCCCCGCGCGAAGCCGTACTCGAGCGTTGGGGCGAGCCACAAAGCGATCCGAAATGCCGTGATGGCCGTTTGATGATAGCCGGAATCCGCCTCGGTCAAACCTTTGTCGGCATCCAGCCGGCGCGCGGCTTTAATATGGATCTCGCTGCAAATTATCACGACCCCGATCTGGTGCCCCCGCACAGCTATCTCGCGTTTTACTTCTGGCTGCGCGAAAGCTATCGCGTCGACGCGCTGATCCATGTGGGCAAGCACGGTAATCTGGAATGGCTGCCGGGCAAAGGCAGCGGCTTGTCGGCCAACTGCTGGCCCGATATTGCGCTCGGGCCGATGCCGCATTTTTATCCATTTATCGTGAATGACCCCGGCGAAGGCGCCCAGGCTAAACGGCGCGCGCAGGCGGTGATTATCGACCACTTAATGCCGCCGATGACCCGCGCCGAAAGTTACGGCGAACTGGCCGAACTGGAAGCGCTGGTTGATGAATATTATCAGGCGCTGGGAATGGATGCGCGCCGTGAGCAATGGCTGCGCAAAGAGATCCTGAGCACCGCGCAATCGTCGCATGTCTACGAAGAACTGGCCTTAAAGAACGACGATGACGACGAAGTGCTGAACCAGCTCGACACCTGGCTGTGCGACATCAAGGAAGCGCAAATTCGCCATGGTCTGCATATTCTCGGCGAATTACCGCCGCCGCAAAAACTGGTCGATACGGTAGTCGCCTTGCTGCGCCTGCCGCGCGGGGAAGCTCCCGAAGCGCAGGGAATCTTGCATGCGTTGGCGCGCGATCTCGATTTACAGCTCGACGGTAAAGCCTTCGACCCGCTGTCCGCGACCACCGAAAAATGGCAGGGACATCGCCCGGAGCAACTCGAAGCGGTCAGCGCTGCCTTGTGGCGAAGTGCGGCGGACACCCGCGAACGCCTCGAACTGTACGCCGCACAACTGGTTGACGATTATCTGATCGACCCCTGCCGCCCGCTGGATCAATGCGCACTGCCGATTACCCGCACACTGCTCGGGCACGCCCGCGACAGCATTATGCCCGCACTGGATAAAAGCGCCGAACAGGAAATTGCCGCGTTGCTTAACGGACTGCAGGGCGGATTTGTCGATCCGGGACCGAGCGGAGCGCCGACCCGTGGGCGCCTCGACACGCTGCCCACCGGGCGTAATTTTTTCTCGGTCGATAATCGCTCGATTCCCTCCCCGGCGGCCTGGGCGCTCGGCAAACTTTCGGCGCAGGCCTTAATTGAGCGACATTTGCAGGAGCATGGCGACTACCCGCGCCAACTCGGCTTATCGGTCTGGGGTACCGCGACGATGCGTACCGGTGGCGATGATATTGCGCAAGCCTTTGCCTTGATGGGGATTAAACCGCTGTGGGCGCAGGGTTCGCAGCGCGTTGTCGATTTCGAAATTGTGCCGATGATGAAACTTGGCCGACCACGCGTCGATGTAACCCTGCGCGTGTCTGGTTTTTTCCGCGACGCGTTTCCGAATGTGATGAAGCTGTATGACGCTGCGGTGCAGGCTCTGGCCATATTCGAAGAACCCGGCGGCTTGAATACGATCAAGTCGAATATCGAATCGCGCTGCGATGAATTGATCGCCGAAGGCGTTGACGCGCAAACAGCCGCCCGTCAGGCAAGCTATCGCGTGTTCGGCAGTAAGCCAGGTGCTTACGGTGCCGGTTTGCAGGGTTTGATCGACGAGCGCTGCTGGGAAAGCCGCAACGATCTCGCGCAGGCCTATTTGAACTGGGGTGGCTATGCCTACGGCAATAGCGCCGAAGCCAGCGATGGCGTCGAAGCCCGACAAGCCTTCAGTGATCGCCTGAGCCGGCTCGAAGCGGTGGTGCACAATCAGGATAAT
>JBLHOA010000106.1:0-10347 GCA_047622345.1 Gammaproteobacteria bacterium
ATTATCAAGAAATTTGTTGCGGCTGAAAAACGGGAAAAACCATTAAGTGATAACAAAATCGCACTATTGTTGGATAAGCAAGGCATAAATGTCGCCAGGAGGACGGTAGCCAAATATCGGGAAGCACTACATATCCCGCCATCCAACGAACGTAAACGTCTCTTTTGAGACCCAAACGATTTGCAGCAATGCAAGTCAAAAAAACCCAGGAGGTTACTGATGCAAGTAAGTTTAAGCGGCCACCATGTAGACATTACCGAATCTTTGCGCAACTACGTCAATGAAAAAATCGATCGTCTGGATCGACACTTTGATAAAGCAATGGATATTCATATCGTACTGACGGTAGAAAAACTGCGCCATAAAGCGGAAGCAACCCTGCACGTCAGCGGCAGCAATTTACACGCCGACGATGTTCAGGAAGACATGTATGCAGCGATCGATGGCCTGATTGATAAGCTTGATCGACAGGGTAAGAAGCATAAAGAAAAAATAAAGGACCATCGTTTGAAAGGCGATGTTCCAGAACCCGCCTGACCGATTAAATCGGGAGGGGAAATAAATCCCCTCCCGATTTTTGATTGGTTGCTGTTTAATACTTGCATACTATTTCGATTGGACTAAGATTCCCGCATCCTTTAACCCCAATTGCTCCCAGCCACAAAACTCATGACAATCTCAGCACTTTTGTCGCCTCAAAGAATTTTTCTTGACGTCGACATTTCCAGTAAAAAAAAGCTTCTGGAGTATATAGCCGACACCGTTGCCGAAAAAACTCAACTTTCACAATCCACAATATTCAATAATTTACTGGAACGCGAACGATTGGGCAGCACCGGTCTGGGTCGAGGCTTTGCGGTACCACACGCAAGACTTCCGGAACTGGAAACTACGACGGCCTGCTTTTTCAGACTGAAGCAAGCGGTTAATTTTGAAGCGCCGGACAATGAACCTGTCGACCTCGTCTTTTCTATTATTATTCCCGAGCAGGCAACCGACGAACATTTACAAATCTTATCGGCCCTGGCTGGAATATTTTCACAGGTGGATGTTTGTCAGGCGATACGCGAAGCCGCCAGTGCCGACGACGTTTTTCAGATTATTCAATCGGCAGAACAATGAGCCCCCAGTTAAAAATTCATCAATTTTTAACTCAGTTCCAACACAAATTACAACTCTCGTTTGTCAGCCGCGAGATCGGTTTGAATCGGGAGATCAAACTATCCCGGCAGACCGCTGACACCTTCGAAGCGGCCGACTATTTTAATGTAATTCGCACCTCCAGCGTTGTCGTGGTGGGATACCAGGAAGCGAAATACATCGCAACCTTATCCTTGCAGGAGCAAACGAATTTATTCGAAATCCTGTTCCACGGCCCGGTGTGTACGCTTATTTGCAGTAAAGGGAACCCTATTCCCGAGGCGATGGTTGAGCTTTGTGCAAAAAGGGATATACCGGTATTTTCGTCAAATCTGAACGATTCGGAATTGCTCGATAACACCCGATACCTGTTATCGCGAGCGCTCGCCGAACACACCGATGAACACGGCGTTTATATAGAAGTCTATAGTCTCGGGATTTTTATCACCGGTAAGTCGGCTGTCGGAAAAAGCGAATTGGCGCTGGCGCTCATTTCCCACGGGCACCGCCTGATTTCAGATGACATTACCCGATTTTCCAGGTTCACCCCCGATGTTGTTGAAGGCAGCAGCCCCGACATATTGACTAACTTTATGGAAGTGCGCGGCCTCGGTGTTGTTAATGTGCGCGCAATGTTCGGTGCCAATGCCTTAAAACAAAGTAAAATTCTGCGCCTCATTGTCGACATGGTCGAATTGACCAATGAAAACAAGACTCAGTTTGATCGACTGGGTGACAATATCAGTACTCGGTCTATTCTGGGTCTCGACATTCCACAGATTACCCTGCCGGTTGCCCCCGGGCGAAATCTGGCAGTACTGGTGGAGGCAGCCGCGCGAAATCATCTTTTGAATATGAACGGTTACAACGCCGCCGAAGATTTTATCGAACGCCAGAAAAAGGCCATAGAGCTCGATCAGAACGACGGCTAATCGAATATGAAATTAATTATTCTTAGCGGACTATCGGGCTCCGGAAAAACAGTAGCATTACATACCCTGGAAGATGCTGGATATTACTGTATCGATAACCTCCCGGTCGGCATGCTCACCGAACTGGTCGACCACATGGTCAAAAGTCCGCCGGCAATTTACGACATGGTCGCGATTGCCATCGACTCGCGCAGTGGAATTGACCGTTCGGCAAAATTCGATGAAATCATTGCTCGCATCAAACAGCACCCCTTACAGCTGGAAATTTTATATCTGACTTCCGATGTTTCGCGACTGGTCAAGCGTTTCAGTGAAACCAGGCGCAAGCATCCCCTGTCTCGCCAGGGGCTATCACTGGTCGAGGCTATTTCAAAAGAAAAAGAATTACTGGAAAATATCTGCGCGGTTGCTGACTTATCGATCGATAGCTCCAGTTTAAACGTGCACGAATTGCGCCAGATAATAATCAGTCGCCTGCTCCCCGAGGCAAAGGCTGAAATGGCCATCCTGATTCAATCATTCGGTTTCAAATACGGCATTCCAACGGATACCGACTTTGTTTTCGATGTGCGCTGCCTGCCCAATCCGCACTGGGAGGATCATTTAAAATCAAAATCGGGGCGGGATGCCGAGGTTGTCGAATACCTCGAGGGATTTCCCGAGGTAGGTGAAATGTTGAATTCGATTTATCAGTTCCTGCATACCTGGATGCCGCGTTTCGAACTGGAGAACCGGAGCTATATGACCGTTTCCATTGGTTGCACCGGTGGCCAGCACCGTTCGGTTTATCTGGTAGAAAAGTTAACCCGATCATTGCTTCGGGATCGCAGTAATATTTCCAGCCGTCATCGTGAATTAACGTGACGGTTGGCCTCCTACTAGTTACCCATAACGGCATCGGAGATGAACTCAAGCGAAGCGCCGAAGCGATCATGAAACAGGACCTCGAACAGCTCGCGGTGGTTTCCATTCCAGCCGAATTACAACCGGTTGAGCTAGGAAAGTTCGCCGATCGGGTAAAACAAAATCTGATTGCCCAGGATACTGGCGGTGGTGTCCTCGTGCTCACCGACCTGTATGGCGCAACCCCCAATAACCTCGCCCGTCATTTCAGCAATGACGTTTCCGCCATCGTATTGAGCGGCGTTAATTTACCCATGCTACTGCGGGTATTAAACTATTCCCAACAATTGCTCCAGCCACTTTCCGAGACCGCTTTAAGTGGTGGTAAAAATGGAATTCTGCAAGGTCAGCTATGATAAAAGAAAAAATCATCATCATTAACAAGCTCGGCCTGCACGCCCGGGCAGCCTCTAAACTGGTCAATTGCGCGGGCCAGTTTGAAAGCGATGTGTTTCTCGACAAACAGGGCAATCGGGTTAATGCAAAAAGTATTATGGGCGTAATGATGTTGGCGGCCAGCAAAGGAATGGAGCTGATTATAGAAGTTGAAGGAGACGACGAACAAAGCTGTTACGACAGCATTGTAGAATTGATTAACAATCGATTTGGCGAAGAAGAGTAGCCGCAAAAATACCTACCTATCCTGTCTACCGACAACGGGTCTGCTACACTCCGTCCATTAAATAGAACTTCGTAATCATGGCAGACGACGATACTGAACTCCTAAGACAGAACATTTCGGAAGCGTTAGATTCCGACGATCAGGTGGGCCTGGCAAAACTTTTAACTGACAGCAGTGTCGTCGAAATCGCCAACCTGCTGGATTCGCTGCCGGCCCAGCAGCGCGAGGCTATCTGGCCGCAGATTAATCCTGCTGAACTCGGCTCGGTCTTGCTGGAAACCGGCGATGAACTGCGCGATGCCCGATTAAATGATCTGGAAGCGACCGAAATCGCCAGCATCATTGAAAATCTGGCCGACGTCGATGATCAGGCCGATTTGATCCTATCGCTGTCCAACGACAAGCTGGTCAACATCCTCCTTACGCTCAACTCCGAAAACCGGGAAAGACTCGAAGCGGTGCTGTCCTACGCCGACGATACCGCTGGTGGTTTGATGAATATCGATCAAATCACAATCCGCGCAGACGTCTCGCTGGATGTGGTATTGCGTTATTTGCGTATTCGAGGCGAAATGCCGAATCATACCGACCAGCTCTTTGTTACCGACCGCGACTTCCACTATCTCGGCGCACTTTTTCTGCGTGACCTGCTTACCAATGGCCCCGACGAAGAAGTGCGCAGCATCATGCATACCGATATCGATGCAATGAACGCGCATATGTCGGACGCCGAAGTCGCCCGCGAATTCGAAGACTATGATTTAATCAGTGCCCCGGTTATCGACGAAGAGCATAAATTGATCGGCCGCATCACCATCGATGATGTCGTCGATGTTATCCGTGATGAAGGCGACCATTCGATTATGAACATGGCCGGCCTGTCGGAAGAAGAAGATATGTTTTCACCGCTGTTGATCAGTTCAAAGCGGCGTGGGGTCTGGCTTGGGATCAATTTACTAACGGCCTTTCTAGCCGCCTATGTCATCGGCTTCTTCGAAGTCATCCTCGAACAGATTGTCGCCCTCGCCATTTTAATTACCATAGTCCCTAGCATGGGCGGCATTGCCGGCTCACAAAGTTTGACGCTCACCATCCGCGGCCTGGCCCTGGGGCAACTGGGTAGCTCAAATTTCAGTGCATTGATCAAAAAGGAAGTTTTAGTCGGGCTGATCAATGGCCTGATTTGGGCCCTGGTAGTCGCGTCATTTTCAATTATCTGGTTTGGAGATTTTAGACTCGGGGCGATTATCGGTTTTGCCTTACTGGTTACCTTAGTCACTGGCGCGTTCGCCGGGGCAATCATTCCAGTGGTACTGCGTAAACTAGGCGTCGATCCAGCTATCGCCGGTGGCGTCATACTAACGACGGTCACCGACGTGGTAGGAATTATTGCTTTTCTTGGCATGGCTACGCTGGTGATGGGGTAAAGCGGCCATAGCAGTCAGCGATTTATGGGTAGTTCTTTCTATATTACTAGTGCAACATGAATTGACACTTTATTTCTCCAGCCTCCACCAGCACCTGCTTACCGACCAAATTCAGATCGTCGATTGAAATTTCCAGTAACCCGGTTGCTTCTTCCATGTAAATTTCATCCGCCTTCTGTTCCTTAACGGTTGTTTCATTTTGACTGGCCACCCAGAAGTCGGCCAGGTGAATAGCGCAGCTGACCTGCAAAAATTCACCACCCTCTAAAGGCTTGTGATGATCGCAAATCGGTTCGTAAATCGAAGCGGGGACGCTCCAGTTTGCCAGTAAACTAGCGCCGACATCAGCATGCGAATAACCAAGCAATTCAATTTCCCTTTGGTAAAGGCTCACCGCCTGAGTCGCATCCTCGCCTAGCAAATCGTGCATCAACTCCGGCAGCTTCAGATGCATCACCAGATGTCCGAGGTCGTGTAAAAGTCCTGGTATATAGAAGCCATCACTTCCCGGGACTCGGCCATGCCGAGCCAAAGCCCGGGCCATTAGCCCGACGGTAATGCTGTGCTCCCAGAAACTCGACATATCGACCCTGGCCTTTGCAATACCGTTGAATGCGTTGATCACCGTTGTCACCAGTATCATTTCTCGAATTTGGCGCAAGCCAACCGTAGCCACTGCCCGCTCGATAGTTTCGATACGAGGTGGAAAGCTGTAAAACGCGCTATTTGCCATGCGCAGCAACCTTGCCGAAAGATCCACATCGCATTCGAGTAACTTTGCCACGGTTGCCGTAGTCGATGCGGGGTCAGTAATAATCGATTCGATACGGTAATAGATATCGGGCAGACTAACCAGCTTATCGATTTCCTTGATTAATAGTGTGAGCCCGGTTGAGCCACGTGCCGATGAAACGTTCAATGGAATGATGCTGGCCATTTTTTCCTGCAAGATATTGTTCTTACCAGTGAGCCTAGTTCAATAACTAATTAACCACCGAAATCTTTGCCCTTAACCAGCTTTATTCTACTGGCTTATTTTTCCGATCCCATAACATCGCTGCGCCGAATACCCCACTGGCATCGCCAAGCCCTGCCTGGATTAACGGGGTGGCGACAAAATCAGCGAAAACGTATTGCTCCAATAGCAGCGGGACCTTCGCGTAGATCGAATTCATATTTGAAAGCCCACCCCCCAGAACAATGGCATCCGGATCGATAATATTGATCACATGCGCTAAGGCCCGCGCCATCTGGTCGCAGTAAATATCCAGCATTTCGATACCATCGCGATCACCTACCTCGGCTAAACGGGCAATTGCTTCGCTGCTGCGGGATTGTCCGAATCGGGATTCAAACCCCTGCGACATCCCCGGACCGCAGAGAAAAGTTTCAATACAGCCTCGCTTACCACAATAACAATCCAGGCAACCATCGTCTTCGCGCAGCCAGGGTAGCGGGTTGTGCCCCCATTCACCGGCAATCGCATGCCGACCCGAAATTAATCGCCCGTCGACCACCAGGCCGCCACCGGTGCCAGTACCGATGATAACGCCGAACACTACGCCGAAGCCGACCGCCACCCCGACCTGCGATTCTGACAGCGTAAAACAATTAGCATCGTTTTCGAATTTAATCTCCCGCCCCAGCCGAACTTCCAGGTCGGCTTTAAACGGGCGACCATTCAGGCACTGGGTATTCGAATTTCTGAGCAGGCCGGTTTTCGCCGAAATAGCCCCGGGCGTGCCTATTCCGATGGTAGCCCGCATCGGTAATGTCTTTTCGGCAGCCTCAACCAGACTGGCAATGCAATCGAGTATTGATTCGTAGTGCTGCGCAGGCGTCACCACCCGATGACGAAACACGACCTGATTATCGCCATCCAGTACCACGACTTCGGTTTTGCTGCCACCGAGGTCTATCCCGAGTCTACAGGTCATGAGTACATCCTTTTTACTGTTATGATCAGCATTAATTATTCATTTTTCTTATGCTTCATAGTAACTAATAATAATTTTTAATCGACAAAGATTTACCGTGCATAAAAACAATCGGCCTGCAACCTTTTACTGACGCCATTTTCCCCGATTCAACGGACTTATCCACAGCTTGTACCTATGATCTCCACAGAGACATCCACAACATAATGTACTTGACCTTCCGCCAAAACACATTATATTGTGTCCCAGAGTTTTTATTCTCCGATATTTGAATAAACTGAAGACTGGCGAAGACTGGCGAGTAAGATTCAATATATAGCAAGTACAAATAGTTGAATTCGATAGTTATAAATTACTTTAACTATCGACGGGAAGGCAGTCTCAAACGATAAACCGGACACGGAATTATTCCGGTAACACATAAACATCAAGACGACGAGCGATACATGCAAAACATTGAATCTCCTTTAACCGAATCGACGGTTGCACCTGTTAAATCACCATCATCGGCTTCTAGGGATGCAAATAGCTCATTAAGCAGCAAGTACAATGTCGTGCGACGAAACGGCAAATTAACCAGCTTCGACAAAAATAAAATCGCCGTGGCCATGACCAAGGCATTTCTGGCGGTAGAAGGTGGTCAGGCAGCGGCTTCTTCGCGAGTCCATGAAACGGTCGAAAAGTTATCCGATCTCGTGGTTAAAACCCTGACCCGCCGCAAACCCGATGGTGGCACTTTCCAGATAGAAGATATCCAGGATCAGGTCGAACTGGCAATGATGCGTAATGGCGAGCAGAAAATCGCCCGCGCCTACGTGCTTTACCGTGAACAACACGCCGCTGCGCGCGCAAAAGAAACACCGCTTGCCGATCAACCCGATAACGCTGAAGAAGGCTTTTCCCTGAACGTGAAACGCGAAGATGGAAGTACAACCCCACTCGATACACATCGATTACGCACGGTCATTGAGGAAGCTTGCTCGGGACTCGAATGCACCAGTGCCGAAGTGGTTTACACGGATACACTGAAAAATCTTTTCGACGGCGTGCCGCTGAAAGATGTCAGCCCGACGGTTGTCATGAGTGCGCGTGGCATGATCGATCGCGAACCCGAATACTCTAATGTTGCCGCGCGCCTGCTGCTCGACCACTTGCGCAGCGAAACGCTGACTTTCATCGGTGATGGCGCTAGTTTGGCAACCTTTACTGAAATGTCCGATCGCTATCCGGCCTACTTCAGCAACTATGTACATAAGGCGGCCGAACTCGAATTACTGGATACAGAACTGCTTCGATTTGACCTGGTAAAACTCGGCAAGGCGCTGAAACCCGAACGTGACAAGCAGTTTACCTACCTCGGCTTACAAACGCTGTATGACCGTTACTTTATTCATCACCAGGACACTCGCTTTGAATTACCGCAGGCATTTTTCATGCGCGTGGCAATGGGCCTGGCGATTAACGAAGTCAGCCGGGAAGACCGTGCTATCGAATTTTACGACCTCCTGTCTTCATTTGATTTCATGAGCAGTACCCCTACCCTGTTCAATTCGGGCACCCTCCGTCCACAGTTATCGAGCTGTTATCTAACCACAGTGCCCGATGATCTGGATGGCATTTTCAGCGCCATCAAAGATGATGCGATGCTGTCAAAATATGCCGGCGGACTCGGCAACGACTGGAGTCGGGTACGTGCGATGGGCTCGCACATCAAAGGTACTAATGGTAAGTCGCAAGGAGTGGTTCCATTCCTCAAGGTGGCCAACGATACCGCTGTCGCGGTCAATCAGGGCGGCAAGCGCAAAGGGGCGATGTGTGCTTATCTGGAAACCTGGCACCTGGACATCGAAGATTTTCTCGACCTGCGCAAGAACACCGGCGAAGAACGTCGCCGCACCCATGACATGAACACGGCCAACTGGATTCCCGATCTATTCATGAAACGCGTTGCCGAAGAAGGCCAATGGACGCTTTTCTCACCCTGCGAAGCGACCGATCTGCACGACCTGTACGGTGCCGAGTTTGAAACCGCCTACGTCGGCTACGAAGAAAAGGCTGACCGTGGTGAAATCAAAGCGTTCCGGCGCGTCAAAGCGAACGACTTATGGCGCAAGATGCTCGGCATGCTGTTCGAAACTGGGCATCCCTGGATAACCTTTAAGGATCCTTGCAATATCCGTTCGCCTCAACAGCATTCAGGTGTGGTGCATTCATCGAATCTCTGCACCGAAATCACCCTTAACACCTCGGATACCGAAATCGCGGTTTGCAACCTCGGCTCGGTCAATCTGCCGCAGCATACCGATGAAAACGGCTTGAACCTGGAAAAACTCGAAAAGACGATCAACACGGCGATGCGCATGCTCGACAATGTTATCGACTACAACTATTACAGCGTGCCCCAGGCACGCACTTCAAACCTGCGCCATCGACCGGTTGGTCTGGGCATCATGGGTTTCCAGGATGCGCTGTATAAGCAACACCTGTCCTATGTTTCGCAGGAAGCGATCGACTTTGCCGACGAATCGATGGAAGCGGTTAGCTATTATGCCATTCAGGCATCAACCCGCCTGGCCGAAGAACGCGGCATCTACTCGAGTTTTGAGGGTTCGTTGTGGAGTCAGGGCATTTTGCCAATCGATTCGGTAGCGAAACTGCGCGAAGTTCGCGGTGACTATCTGCAACAGGATGAAAGCTCCCGCATGAACTGGGATAGCCTGCGTCAACGCGTGACCAGCATCGGAATGCGCAATTCGAATACCATGGCGATTGCCCCGACCGCGACTATTTCCAACATCTGTGGTGTCAGCCAGTCGATCGAGCCGATTTACCAGAACCTCTATGTTAAATCGAATCTTTCGGGTGAATTTACCGTGGTTAATCCTTATCTGGTCGACGACCTGAAGGCTCGAGGCCTCTGGGACGACGTCATGGTCAACGACCTAAAATACTACGATGGCAGCGTGCAGAGCATTGACCGCGTTCCCGATAATTTAAAAGCGATATATTCCACTGCCTTTGAAATTGATTCGCGCTGGTTGGTTGAAGCCGCTTCGCGCCGGCAGAAATGGATCGACCAGGGACAGTCGCTGAACCTGTATATGGCTGAACCTTCGGGTAAAAAGCTCGATAATCTATACAAGCTGGCCTGGGTCCGTGGTTTGAAGACAACCTATTATCTGCGTTCACTCGGCGCTACGGCAGCCGAAAAATCGGCGACCAATGAGCCCGAAGGCACTGCCGAGCCCGAACCCAAAGTATGTTCGATCCTCGACCCGGACTGCGACGCATGCCAATAACCATTGCACTATCTATTAGTTACAGGAGATCAGAATGTTAAATTGGGATAACCCATTAACACCACCGGCACCACGGTCACCCGAGCC
>JBLHOA010000107.1:0-10273 GCA_047622345.1 Gammaproteobacteria bacterium
TTATCGATTTGAAGTAGAGCCAAAACTACAGCATTACATTGCCGAAAAAGGTTCGGTCACCATCGACGGAACCAGTCTCACTGTAAATGGGGTGGATGGAAATTGTTTCGACGTTAATATAGTCCCGCATACCCAGCAGAATACGATATTCCAGCATTACCAGGTCGGCAGTCGAGTCAACCTCGAAGTCGATATAATCGCGCGCTATCTGGAACGTTTAATTCAAGGTCGTGCTACGACTTCCTTAAATGACGAAAAACACCTGGTTCAAAGCCTGATAGACTCAGGGTTTATTGAAAAGTAACCGATGCAACTGGCACAAAATTAATGAATTTGAATTCAACTCAGGACATTATCGACGACATCCGCGCAGGTAAAATGGTGGTCATAATGGACGACGAAGATCGCGAGAACGAGGGCGATATTCTTATGGCCGCGGAGGCGGTAACCCCCGATCATATTAACTTCATGGCAAGATTCGGCCGCGGTTTAATTTGTTTAACGCTGTCGGAACAGCGCTGTAAGCAATTGCGCCTGCCACTTATGGTCGGTGATAACCGCGAACAGATGGAAACTAATTTCACCGTCTCCATTGAGGCGGCCGAAGGCGTTACTACCGGTATTTCTGCTGCCGATCGAGCAACTACAGTGCTCGCGGCGGTAAAGGCCGATGCAGGTCCAGAAAGCATCGTGCAGCCAGGACATATTTTCCCGGTAATGGCGCGCAAGGGCGGTGTACTTATCCGTGCGGGCCATACCGAAGCGGGATGCGATCTTGCCCGTCTGGCCGGGTTTGAAGCTGCTGCTGTTATTGTCGAAATACTGAATGATGATGGCACTATGGCGCGGCGCAACGACCTAGAGAAATTTGCTCTGCAACACGATCTTAAGATCGGTACTATCGAAGACCTAATTCGTTATCGTATCGAAAATGAGCACAGTGTCGAGCGCATAGTTGAAACCCGGTTTCCGACCGATTTCGGTGATTTTCATCTGGTGGCCTACGAAGACAGCATCGGTCAGGAACTGCATCTGGCCCTGGTTAAAGGTAGCATTGATGCCAGCAAACCCGTGCCGGTGCGGGTGCATGTGCAAGATACGCTTTGCGACACTCTGGCAGGCACCGTCGGTCGAGGCTGGCCGTTACGCGATATTATGAAAATTATCGAAAAAGCGGGTGAGGGGGTAATTGTATTCCTGCGCCAGGCCGAAACGCCGAAAGATATGGTGAGTCGCATTGAATCGATCATTCGCGATGATCGTCCTGGTGACGACGAGCAGAACGAAGATCAAAGAACCTATGGCATCGGCGCACAAATTCTGGTCGATCTCGGCGTTCGCAAAATGACGTTGTTAAGTGCGCCGAAGCGTTTTCACGGGCTCGCAGGTTTTGGCCTGGAAGTCGTCGATTATTACTCGGAAGAGGGTTAAAAAAATGGCAGAAATTAATAGAATTGATGGTGACCTGACCGTCAAACAGGCGAAAATTGCGATTGTCGTTGGTCGCTTCAATGGATTTATCGTGGAAAGCCTGGTGCAGGCGGCGCTCGATACCCTGCAACGCGGCGGTATCGCGGCAAGCGACATTACCGTAAGCCATGTGCCTGGCGCATTTGAAATGCCGCTAGTAGTACAAAAATTTGCGCAATCGAAAAAATTCGACGCCATCATTGGTATTGGTGCGGTGATCCGCGGCTCCACGCCGCATTTCGATTTTGTCGCGGGTGAAAATGCGAAGGCGTTATCAGCGCTCGCATTGCAATATTCGATCCCCGTGATCAATGCTGTTTTAACTACCGATAGCATCGAGCAGGCGATCGAACGTGCCGGCACCAAAGCTGGAAACAAAGGTGCCGACGCAGCCCTGACCGCGATGGAAATGGTCAGTTTGATGCGCAAATTTAAATAACGGATACCATTATTACCGTGACAGACAAAGCTCGATTCATCAAAAAACGCAAGCATGCCCGCGACAAGGCATTGCAGGCTTTGTATCAATGGCAACTATCCGGCGAAGACCTCGACTGGATTCGTGATCATTACCAGCAAGACCAGGGCGTTGCTTCCGGCGACGAAGAGTATTTCCTTGAATTACTGTATAAAATTCCTTCCGAGGTTGAAGACCTTGATATCCGATTCCGTAGTCACGTCGAAAAATTTGAAGATCACCTCGACCCCATCGAAACAAATATTTTACGCATTGCAACCTATGAAATGATCCATCATCTGGAAATACCCTATAAGGTAATTTTGAACGAGGCGATTAACCTGGCAAAAACATACGGTGCCGACGATAGCCACAAGTTCATCAATGGCGTCCTTGACCCTCTGTGCGGGGAATTGCGCCAGCTGGAAGTCGCCGCCGACCAAACTTAGCCGGGGTATAACCCATGTCAGCTGATGAATTTTCACTGATCGATCGTTATTTCACACAGCTCGGCGCTGACTCAGACTTCACCCGGCTATCGATAGGTGACGATGCCGCAGTGATGGAAGTTCCACCGGGTCAGCAATTGGTAACCAGCATGGATACGCTGATTTCGGGAGTACACTTTCCCGCCGATACCACCGCCGCCGATATCGCATACAAAGCTTTAGCCGTTAATTTAAGCGATCTTGCCGCGATGGGGGCGACTCCTGCCTGGTTTCTGTTGTCACTCACTATCCCGCGTAACGACGAAGACTGGCTGTCCGCTTTTGCATCCTCGCTTAGTCACATCGCAAAGCACTATCAATTGGAACTGGTCGGTGGAGATACCTGCCGCGGGGCATTGTCGATTTCAATTCAAATTAACGGCCTGGTGCCCAAAGGTAAGTATGTAACGCGTGGTGGCGCTCAGCCGGGTGACTTGATACTGGTTTCCGGAACGCTGGGCAATGCGGCGCTTGGCCTCGCGCAGATTGAAGATAAAGTAGCACTCCCCGATTCGCTGCGCGAAGTGTGCATTAACGCTTTAAACCGGCCAACGCCACGGGTAGCGTTGAATTCATTTCTGCGCGAGTATGCAAATGCCGCCATCGATTTGTCCGATGGATTGCAGGGCGATTTGAACCATATTCTGCGGGCCAGTAAGGTTGGCGCCCGATTGCAAAAAAATCAACTCCCGGTTAATTCATGGCTTCGGGAAAATAACGCGTATCAGTTTGCCCTGGCGGGTGGTGATGATTACGAAATCTGTTGTTGTATCGATGCGCGCAATCGCAGCGCTGTCGATCAATGGAATAGCCGCAATCCTGACTGCAGATTGACCGTTATCGGAGAAATTACCGATAGTGGCTACCAGCTAATCGACGATAATCAAATTGTCGATCTACAAAATGTTCAGGGGTACCGCCATTTTGATTAAAATTCCCGCACGCTTATTGTTAAACCCGATACACCTGCTTTCCCTGGGCTTTGGCGTTGGACTGTCGCGAAAAGCACCTGGAACGCTGGGTACGATAGTTGCCATTCCTTTGTATCTACTTATAGTTCAGCTTTCCCTGCCTTATTATCTGGGGGTTATCGTCGTCGGGTTTGCCCTGGGGGTCTGGTTTTGTGGCTACACCAGCAAAGCGCTGGGAGTTCACGATCATTCCGGCATCGTCTGGGATGAAATTATTGGATTTTGGATTACAATGATCGCCATACCGGTGACCTGGCAGTGGATTTTAGCTGGTTTTGTGCTATTTAGGTTTTTTGACATTGTAAAACCCTGGCCGGTTAAAGTGGCCGACAAAGAAATGAAAGGAGGCTTTGGAATCATGTTTGACGATGTTTTAGCGGGAATCTACGCCCTGGGCTGTTTGCATCTTGCATTGTACGTTTTGCCTTAAAGTATGCTTAAAATTACTCAAACTGCACTCATCTTGCTGTTGCTCGCTGCCACCGGAGTATCCGCAGCCGAGGTGAAGATCATCGCGTTGTTTACCAACAAGGCTTTGATTCAGGTCGACGGACAACAAAAGATCATTAAAAAAGGCGAAACCTATAATGGCGTCAAATTATTGTCTGCGTCGGGTCGGGGGGCGGTTGTCGAGATTGATGGACGCGAAGTAAAACTAGGGTTGAATCAATCCATAGCCGGAAATTTCAAAAAACCGGAGCGGGACAGCACCAAAATTTATCCCGATTCGATGGGTATGTATTTCACCGACGGCACCATAAACGGTCATTTAACACGATTTCTGGTCGATACCGGCGCTACTTTTGTCACTCTCAGCGGGGACAAGGCGCGATCGCTGGGAATCGATTTTTATAAGGGCAAACGGAGTCGGGCACAAACCGCGTCGGCGGTTGTTCCAACCTGGCAGATCAAACTCAAATCGGTGACCGTTGGCGCCATAAAACTGCGAAATGTTGCCGCTACCGTAATCGAAGGTGGGCAACCCTACGACGTTTTACTGGGCAACTCCTTTCTCGGCCAGACCAGCTTGCAACGCGCAGGTGCAGTGCTCGAAATTAAAAAGCGATACTGACTAAAAATACAAAGCCGAAATGCGCTTAATTCGGTAGAATGTCGCGCCTGTTAAAACCCAATGAGTTAACCATGGTTAAAACCCGTTTTGCCCCGAGCCCGACTGGCGTGCTGCACGTCGGTGGTGCGCGTACCGCCTTGTTCTGCTGGCTTTATAGTAAAGCCCAACAGGGTCGTGTTGTGTTGCGCATCGAGGATACCGACCTGGAACGATCGACTCCCGAGTCAGTGCAGGCGATTCTCGATGGCATGAACTGGTTGGGGCTTGATCACGATGAAGGACCGTTTTATCAAACGCAACGATTTGATCGCTATGCTGAAGTCATCAAACAGCTACTCGATCAGGGTGACGCCTATTACTGCGCCTGCTCGAAAGAACGAATTGAAGCATTGCGCGAAAAGCAAATGGCTGAAAAACAAAAGCCGCGCTACGACGGCTGTTGCCGTGAATTGAATTTAAGCGCTGATTCGGCGCCGGGGCTGGTGGTCCGCTTTAAAAATCCGCAGCAAGGCGAAGTCAGCTTCAACGACCACGTCAAAGGCCACATCCAGTTTGAAAACGCCGAACTCGATGATTTGATCATCGCGCGCAGCGACGCCAACCCGACCTACAACCTAACCGTTGTGGTCGATGATTGGGACATGGAAATTTCACATATCATTCGCGGTGACGACCACGTTAACAATACGCCACGGCAAATTAATATATTGAAAGCTCTTGGGGCAAATATACCCGAGTACGCGCATTTACCGATGATTTTGGGAGATGACGGCAAACGCCTGTCAAAGCGCCATGGTGCGGTCGGCGTGATGCAGTATTTCGAGGATGGTTACCTGCCCGAAGCGATGTTGAACTATCTGGTTAGGCTGGGTTGGTCGCATGGTGACCAGGAAGTATTCAGTACCGATGAAATGATCGGCCTGTTCTCTCTGGACGCGATAAACAAATCGGCGGCTTCATTCAATACCGATAAATTAAACTGGATCAATCAGCAGTACATGCTTGCCAGCCCCATCGATAAAATTGTCGAACTGGTGAAACAACGTCTCGATCGAACGGGCATCGTTTTCAATCCGGATCGTGATTTATCCCTGGTTGTGGATCTTTATCGGCAGCGGGTTTCCACCATCAATGAGCTTGTTGAGAGCATTCTTTACTGTTTTCAGGACTTTGAAAGCTATGATGGAAAAGCCGCCAAAAAGGTTTTCAAGGAGTCTTCCCTCGAACCTTTGCAGCGACTATTATCGGCCCTCGGCGAACTGGATGATTGGCACGCTGAATCGATTCATGCGGTGATCGAGAAAATCACCGAAGATTTGCAGGTTGGTATGGGTCAGGTCGGCCAACCGCTTCGAGTTGCGGTCACCGGAGGGTCATTTTCTCCGCCGATCGACCAAACTTTGGAAATCATTGGAAAGGAACGAACGCTGGCACGTATCGCTGCTGCAATCGACTATGTTAGCGCAAATAACCGTTAGTATTTTCCCTTTACTTTCAGTAACATGCTACCTTGATTTCTGAGCCTCATGCTCGTACTAAATCAGCCGATACTAACCAATGAGTTTAATTGCCCGAAGTATTTCGAGGCTTTAATTATTGGAAATCTCTTTTCAGGTAGTGTATCAAAAATCGTGTTTAGCCGGATTGAAGCAAAGGATAGATGAGTGGTACGGGAAACCATTAATTGTGTAGTGATGTTTGCTGACGTGGCCGGTAGTACGGCTATGTACGAAAATATGGGCGATGACCTTGCCCGTGAGCGAATTTCAAAAGCACTGAATGCCCTGATCATAATTGTTCGGCGCTTCAGCGGTGTTCTGGTAAAAACTATCGGCGATGAAATACTGGTCTATTTCATCGATATCGATAAAGCGTTGCTAGCGGCTAAAGCAATTCAGGAAGCGATGGAAGATGATCGCTCACCGGAAACCATCGGTGTTTCAATCCGAATCGGCATGCAATACGGTAGCGCCATTCTCGAGAGTGACGATATTTACGGCGACACCGTAAACGTGGCCTCACGCGTTGCCAACATTGCCAAGGCGCGTCAGGTGCTGTGTACGCAGGAAATTGCGTTTCTGGTTAAAGATACCGAGTTGTCCGACTGTATGCGCGCCTACGACCGTATCCAGCTTAAAGGTCGTACCGAACATATACACGTTTACCTGTTCGCCTGGGAAGCTGAGGGCGATATCACCAATATGGCGAATGCCAGCAGTTTTACGAATCCGGCACGCCACGTACAGGCGCAGAATTTAAATATCACCTTTGGCAAGCACTCTTACTCGCTGCCCGCGACAACAACCTCTTATTTGCTCGGTAGGGGCAAGGACTGTGAGTTGGTAGTCCAGGGCGATTTGATATCGCGATACCATTCCAAAATTGAAAATCGAAGGGGTAAGTTTATCCTCACCGATCAAAGCACCAACGGGACCTTTGTTCAGACTGCCGAAGGGCAGGATATCTTTTTGCGCCGAGAAGAATTGACCTTGTTTGGCAGTGGATATATCAGCCTCGGTAAAAAAGTAGACATGCGGGATTTTAATATCATCCAGTTTACCTGCGAATAGTCGGCACTTGCGCGTATAATCGGCACCTGCACTTCAAAGGAGGCAATGATGAAGCCAGGATCCAATAGTTTCGACACGCTGGACTCGATGGCCGTCGGTGAGCAAACTTTTCATTATTACAGTCTGCCCAAACTCGAACAGCAGAATTTTGCCGATCTTAAACGGTTGCCTTACTCGCTGAAAATCCTGTTGGAAAATATTCTCAGATTCGAGCAGGGTTCTACCGATGCCCGTGGCGATATCGAAGCATTGGCCGGCTGGATAAAAGGTGACCGGCCCAATCGCGAAGTATCCTTCCAGCCGACTCGCGTGTTAATGCAGGATTTAACTGGTGTTCCTGCCGTGGTCGATCTGGCGGCGATGCGTGATGCCGCAACCAATGCCCCCGATAAAATCAACCCCCAAATTCCGGTAGACCTGGTCATCGATCACTCATTAATGGTCGACGAGTTCGCTACTCCGGAAGCCTTCGACGCGAATGTTCGATTTGAGGTCAAACGAAACGATGAGCGTTATCGCTTTTTAAAATGGGGATCACAAAGCTTTTCCAATTTCCGCGTAGTACCACCTGGAACCGGCATTTGCCATCAGGTAAACCTCGAATATCTGGCGCAAACCATCTGGCACAGCAGTGTCGAAGATAAGACCTATGCCTATCCGGATACACTGGTCGGAACCGATTCGCATACCACCATGATCAATGGTCTCGGTGTGTTGGGCTGGGGCGTGGGCGGGATCGAAGCCGAAGCCGCGATGCTGGGTCAACCGATATCCTTATTAATTCCCGAAGTGGTTGGGTTCAAATTTGACGGCGGTCTGAGTGAAGGTATTACCGCAACCGACCTGGTGCTGACTGTGACCCAAATGCTGCGGGCGCATGGAGTCGTCGGAAAATTTGTAGAATTTTATGGTGAAGGGCTTAAGGATTTGCCGCTGGCCGATCGCGCAACCCTGGCTAACATGGCGCCCGAATACGGCGCTACCTGCGGATTTTTTCCGGTCGATGGAGAAACAATTCGTTACCTGCGTTTAACCGGTCGCAGCGAACAGAACATTAATCTGGTGGAAGCCTACTGCAAGGCGCAGGGTCTGTGGTATGAAAGCGGGGCCGACGAACCGGTTTTCAGTAGTCAGCTAACGCTCGACCTTGGCAGTGTAGAAGCGTCACTTGCCGGGCCTAAACGACCCCAGGACCGGGTCAAGCTATCCGAAATGAAGCAGACGGTGGAAAAATTGCTGAATATGCAGGGGATGCAACAACGCGGCACTGATGAAAGCCTGCGAGATGGTGATGTTGTCATTGCCGCGATAACTTCCTGTACCAATACCTCAAACCCGAAAGTGATGATGGCTGCCGGGTTACTTGCCAGAAATGCTCTGGCTGCTGGCATCGACAGCAAACCCTGGGTGAAAACTTCGTTGGCACCAGGATCCAAAGTTGTTACTGAATATTTAACCGTGACCGGCTTGCAACAGTCGCTCGACGCCATTGGCTTCAATCTGGTCGGCTATGGCTGCACAACCTGTATCGGAAATTCGGGGCCATTGCCCGTTGCCATTGAAAAGCAGGTCAAGGAAAAAGGATTAAATGTTGCCAGTGTTTTGTCGGGGAACCGTAATTTTGAAGGGCGTATTCATCAACAGGTTCAGTCTAACTGGCTGGCGTCCCCTCCATTGGTCGTTGCCTATGCCCTGGCGGGTACTACCTGCATCGATTTTTCCTCTGAGCCGTTGGCGCTTGATGCCGAAGGAAAACCGGTATATCTCGCGGATATCTGGCCCAGTAACCAGGCGATTGCTGATGAGGTAATGAAGGTTAGTCAGTCGATGTTTTCCGAACAATATGCCGACGTATTCAGTGGCGACCAGAACTGGCAGGATATTGAAGTCGATAAGTCACTGACGTATCCATGGGATGACGAGTCCAGTTATATACGCAACCCGCCATACTTTTCACTGGATAATAAGCATCAGCTGGAACCGGTGATGAACGCGCGTATCCTGGCCTTACTCGGCGATTCGATAACAACGGACCACATCTCTCCAGCCGGGGCTATAGCCGTCGATAGTCCGGCAGGCCGATACCTGTTAGAAAAAGGAATTGAGCGTAGTCGTTTTAACTCCTATGGTTCACGCCGTGGTAACCACGAATTAATGATGCGTGGAACTTTTGCGAATGTGCGTATTCGCAACGAAATGACCCCCGATGTTGTGGGTGGTGTCACCCGTTTTGTTCCGGGTGGTGAGCAAATGAGTATTTACGATGCCGCGATTAAGTATCAACAATCCTCGACCCCATTGGTTGTGTTTGCGGGTAAGGAATATGGCACCGGCTCGAGTCGGGACTGGGCGGCGAAGGGTACGCGTCTGCTCGGAGTGAAAGCCGTAATTGCCGAAAGTTTTGAACGCATTCATCGCTCTAACCTGATCGGTATGGGCGTTTTACCTTTGCAGTTTATAGACGGCTTCGATCGAAAAAAATTGAATTTGAGCGGTGACGAAACAATCAATATCAGCGGCATACAGAGTGGACTGAAACCCGGCCAACGCATTGATATGACGATCAAGGATAAAAACGGGTCGGAGCTTTCGGTTGAATTGCTCTGCCGCATCGATACCCAGGTCGAGGTTTCTTATTATCTCTCCGGAGGGATTTTGCAATATGTACTTGATCAACTCTAGATCATGTTAGTAACCTTTAAATCGAAAGCCTACGCCAATGTTTTGATGTCCGGTAATACCGGCCCAAAAATGTTGGAAATGATGGGTTTCGGTGTCGCTATACCCGGGGCGATCGACGCGCAAGATGTCGAATCCGCGCTTAACAACCTGAAAACCGCACTGGCTAAAATTCCTGACTCTATCGACACGAACAACAATTCAGGCGGCGACGAACCTCGCATTGGATTGCACACCCGCGCCGTGACATTGTTAGAAATGTTGCAATCAGCGCTACGCGAAGAAACCTACGTCCGCTGGGAGTAGGCCCCCGGAAATAAGCTAATCCGGTCTAACCATGGCATCGACTACTGCGGTCCAGGCGCGTGCGATATTGTCGTGATTGTATCCGCCACCGCCCATCACCAGCATTCGACCCTGACAAAAGTCATCGGCAATCTGTCGAAGCTGTTTGGCCGCATAGGCGTGTGAAGCGGGACTGAAAGCCATGTTGGTGATCGGGTCACCCTCGATACTATCAGCGCCGCATTGCAGCAGACTAAATTCGGGCGCATTGTCGCGCAGGT
>JBLHOA010000108.1:0-10223 GCA_047622345.1 Gammaproteobacteria bacterium
GCGCAGTTAAGTGTACCTGCGACGGTGAAATCGGAAGTAGCAAGTGTGCTGGTTAAAAGAGCATCAGCAGAACCATCAACGAGATCGGCGCAGTCAAGGCTATCGGCGTTCAACGCGGTGAAACCGGTGGTACCCAACAGACTGGCGGCGTAATTGATCGAAGATCCCGAGGTTAATTCGCTGGCGATACCATTGTTGGCCGCGGTTTGCGCGTCGGCAGATAAATTTTGAAACTTACCCAGAGCGGTTACCCCGAGGATGCCTAGCAGAACGATAACGACGACTAGTTCTATTAAAGTGAAACCTTTTTGTGACTTTTGCATGTTTAAAACTCCTTAGGAGTGCAGCTAAGATTAATTAATATTCAATGAGTATAGTCCAGATTTACCAAAGTTCTATTGGTATGCATAAATTAGTTAAAGTAATATAGTGAAGTAATGCAATAAGTAAATGATCGATTGATATATTTTTTATTTAAAACGTCAAATAAAACTTAAAAACAGATCTGATTCTCATGCCCCGGGTAACAATTTATCAAAATAGAGGTTTTTCCCTGATCGAGCTGGTCACCGTTATACTATTGCTCGGAATTTTGTCGGCCTTTGCCCTTGGGCGTTTTACCGATTCGCAGGCAATCGCCGCGCGCGGTTATTTTGACGATGTTGTGAATGCTGTCCGATTCGCGCAGAAGCTGGCGATAAGCAGTGGCTGTGAAGTTCGCGTAATCAGCACTACCTCCGGCTTTCAGTTGTGGCAAAGCACGACCTGCAAGACGAATAACTTCACCATTGCGGTAGCCAACCCCGGTGATCGAAGCAAGCCTTATGCCAACAACGATATTCCATCGGGGTTCACTCTAAGTACCAATACAATTACCTTCAATGCGCGCGGAAATCTGGCCAACGGAACCCCTGACCCGATCGTCTATACCTTAAGCGGCGGTTCGACCAGTCTGAGCTTCAATGTTTACCGCGAAACAGGTCTGGTCGATGTACCTTAGCCGCCACAATAATCCGCAGACCGGTTTCACCCTGATTGAGATCGTGGTCACTTTGGTGGTTATCGGAATAGCAGCATCCGCTTTGGTAGGAGTGTTCAGTAGCATTGTTCGCGGCAGTGCCGATCCCGCAATCCAGCAGCAGGCGATCACCATTGCCGAAGCGTATATCGAAGAAATCAGCTTGAAATCGTTTAACGACCCCGACGATGTCGAAACCGGGACCAGCGAGGGTGAAGCGGGTCGCGCTAGCTATGATGATGTCAAAGACTATCGTAGCCTTGCCGCCGGAGCACCCGCCGATCAACTCGGCACTGCAATCGTCGCCTTAGCGGCTTATAACGTCACCGTAACCATTACCGATTCTACTTTGAATGGCATTACCGCATTGTTAATCGATGTCAATGTCACTCATCCAGCGGTCGATCCGATTTTGCTGAGCGCTTACCGGACCGACTATTGAAAGCGTCATTTAAATCTCAGTTGGCGTTCAGCATGATCGAATTAATTGTCGTCATCGTATTGCTCGGTATTGTCGGCAGCGTCGCCGGGGTGCTGATTACCAAACCGATCGAAGCGTATCGAGATCAGGCGCGCCGCCAGCAATTGGTCGACCAGGGAGAAATGTCATTGCGTCAGATCGCCCGCGATGTGCGCCGCGCATTGCCCAATAGTCTGCGGGTCACCCCGGTAGCTGGGGGTTGGGCGCTGGAAATGGTGAATACAGTCGATGGTGCCCGCTATCGCGATGAAGCGACAACGCTGGACTATACCAGCGACATCCATTGGCTTGATTTTACCCAGCCTGACGATCAATTTAATTTTCTCGGGCGCTTGAATAATCTGGCTTCCGCCGACTTTGCCGCGGGTGGGTTGCGCCTCGTAATCTATAACACTTCGGCGACGTCACCGGGTAGTAACATATATGCCGAAGCTGCCGATATTAGCGACTATCAGGGAATAATCACCCGGGGTGATATGTCGTTTACCCTGGGTACTCTTAGCCCGGGTACCAGTAGCGAGGAAGATTATTTAATATTTTCGGATGCATTTATGTTTACCCGGAAATCCCCGGGGCAACGCTTGTTCGTCGTTGACGGGCCGGTCAGCTATATCTGCGATCTAGCCACCAGCCGCATCACTCGATATAGCGGCTATAGCTTTGCGGCTTCCCAGCCAACAGTAGCGGCGGATTTCTCAGGTGGCAGCTCGGGCGTTGTGGTCAGCCAGATAAATAGCTGTGCGATCAACTATGATGTCGGCAGCGCGCAACGCGGTGGCATTGTTACCACCAGTATTACCCTGACCAGTGCTGCCAGCGAAAATATAACGCTGTTACATCAGATTCACGTGGCGAATCTGCCATGAGACGATCTTTGCGACAACCATCACGACGCTCCTTGAAACAATCTGGCTTTACCCTGGTGGCAGCCATATTTTTATTGGTTGTTGTCGCCGGACTGGTGGTTCATATGGTGAATCTGCGCGCAGTGCAACAGACAACGCTGGTTTACGGAGTGCTCGGGGCACGTGCCATGCAAGCCGCCCGCAGTGGTATCGAATGGGGAATTTCCAATCACCAGGTTGCCGGCATCCCATGCACAACGACCAGCTTTAGCCCGGGCGCTGCCGTTTTGAGTAACTTTAATGTGACGGTAAGTTGCACGCAGACTAGCCATAGCGAAGGGGATAATCTGGTTCCCGCCAATACTATAATTACTTACCGGATTACCTCAATCGCCACTACCGGGGTTTTCGGTTCGCTCGACTACGTGCAACGCAGGCTTCAGTCAACGGTGTCTAAAGCTCCGACATAAATGGAAAAATTGTTAAATATCAAATAGTTTTGAAAAGTTTTTAAAGTAAAAGTTGAGTTGTTGAGATTTAGACACTATACTGCCCGATTGATCGACCGGGTTCGTGGGATGACTGTAGGGAGCGACGAAAAACCGACACTATTACTCATCGACGATGATGCAATTATCGCCGATAGCCTTGAGTATGTGCTCAAGGATGAGTATCGGATTGAGCGCGCCTGTGATCGCCCATCCAGCTTTGAATTGATTGGAAAAATGACCAGTTCTCCGGCCCTTGCGCTGGTCGATCTGGGCTTGCCGCCCGATACCCATCGGCCCGATGAAGGCCTGGCAGTCATTCGCAAAATATCCCAGATGCACCCTTCAACGCGGGTGCTGGTGCTGTCCGGTCAGGATAACAAAAAACATATTTTCCAGGCCAAAGAAGACGGCGCTGTGGATTTTATTTCAAAACCCTGCGATGTTGCGGAAATTCGGGTAAGGCTTAAGCGCCAAATACAGGCTGGTGGCGGACGGGATTCTGATCGGGGTGATATAGAAGGCCTGATAGGATCCAGCCAGGTAATCGAATTATTGCGCATGCAGATCCGGCAACTGGCCGATTCGCCTTATCCGGTTTTGATCGAGGGTGAGTCGGGCAGCGGTAAAGAAGTTACCGCGCGAAACCTGCATCGATGCAGTTCGCGTAAAAATGAACCCTTTCTCACCTTAAACTGTGCCGCTTTCAATGGCGAGCTGCTCGAGTCCCAACTATTCGGTCATTTAAAAGGTTCTTTTACCGGGGCCACCGAAACCAAAAAGGGTTTTTTCGAAGAAGTGTCTTCGGGCACCTTGCTCCTCGATGAAGTCGCAGACCTGCCACTCGATCTGCAGGCTAAACTGTTACGGGTGCTGGAAAATGGCGAATATTACCGCCTCGGCGAAACGCAGCCGCGCCATTCCTCGGCAAGAGTATTGGCGGCCACCAATAAGGATATATTTGCGGCGATGCAGGGCAATAGTTTTCGCGAAGACTTATACCACCGCTTAAGTGTGCTATCGATAAGAGTGCCTGCGCTTAATAAGCGTAACGGTGACAAACTGGAACTGCTCGAGTTTTTTATGCAGCAGGTGGCGGAGCAGGTCGCAACTTTCCAGCTCGATGAGCCGGCAAAGGCGCTGTGGAACGAATATACATTTCCGGGAAATGTGAGAGAATTACGCAATATTATAATTAGACTGTCGGCCAAATACCCAGGCCAGACAATTAAGGCAGAAATACTACAATTGGAAATGTCCGGCCTTCGAAAAATAAACAACTCTGCGAATAGCCATGATTGGCTAGACGATGCCCTTCATCAGCCCGGTTTTCAGCTCGATACGCTGCTGAAAACTGTCGAAAGCGAGGCGATTGACGCAGCGTTGCGCACCCATCAGGGTAATGTCAGCAAGGCGGCTGAAATGCTGGGGATTAATCGAACCACGCTGTACGGTCGTATGGACCGTCGCGAGGAGCTGGATTAGTTATGTACGAAGACTACTTCGGTCTCGATCGGCCTCCTTTTAAAATCACCCCTGATACCAGCTTGTTTTATGACGGTGGTAAGCGCGGAGATATTCTTGCTGCGCTGGTTTATGCCGTTCAGCGGGGCGAAGGCATCATCAAAGTAGTTGGAGAAGTCGGCAGCGGCAAAACAATGCTGTGCCGAATGCTACAGCTCAAACTGCCGAAATCGGTAGAAATTGTTTATATTGCTAACCCGAGCGTCTCTCCTGAAGATATTTTGTTTGTTATTGCCCACGAATTATCGCTACCCGTAGGTAAGGAATCGTCGAGGCATGAAGTCATGCACATGCTGCAGGACTACCTGTTGCAACGGCACATGGAAAGCAAGCAGGTGGTATTGTTCGTTGAAGAAGCGCAGGGCATGCCGCTGGAGACGCTGGAAGAAATCAGATTGCTCTCTAATCTGGAGACCGATCAGAATAAACTGTTACAGATGATTCTGTTCGGACAGCCCGAACTCGACGACAACCTATCCACGCAATCGATTCGGCAGTTACGTGAGCGTATAACCCATAATTTTGAGTTGTCACCCTTAAGTGATGATGAAATTCATCTATATTTAAACTTTCGTATGCGCGAAGTCGGCTATACCGGTCCAGAATTGATTAACAAGGCGGTAGCCAAAAAGGTCGAGCAATATTCGGGCGGACTGTTACGGCGCATTAATATAATTGCTGACAAAATTTTATTGTCGGCCTTTGCCGAGGGAACACATAATTTAAGCGCCAAGCATGTGATGGCAGCGGTTAATGATAGTGCCTTCAGCCAGTTAGGGCCGAAAAAGTCGAGCCCGCTCAAGTGGATTATTGTGCTGGCTGTAATGGCTTTTGTGTATGCGCTGTTTCAAACAAGACTGCAATGGATGCCACAACTACAGGCAAAAATGGCGGTAAAATCGGAAAAGCTGGTGCAAATTGAAGATCCGATCACGGATATTACGGCTAAGTCATTGGAAACTAAGCCTTTGGCGATAGAAGTTGCACCGAAAGCCGAGCCGGTGTTAGCGGTCGAAACTGAAGTTGAGACTTTAGCCGTTGCAAAGCAGGCGACCGTGCTGCCGAAGCTGGACCCGGTAGTAGAAAATAAAGCGGCTGAAGTGCCAGCGGTAAAAGTGGTCGCGGCGTTAGGCGCGAAGCCACAGGCGACTATCGAGAGTGCCCCCACCTGGCCAGGCACAGCCGAACTCGGCTTGACCAGTGATTATAATCAATGGCTAAATGCCAAGTTGCGAGAAAGCCATAACTGGTTGAGTAATGCAGATCGTAATGGGGTGTCGATTCAAGTGATGATGCGTAACAAATCAGCGGCTGATGAGTTGGTATATTATTTGCGAAACAATTGGCCGTTAGATTTATCAAAAACTTACTTATTCGAAGTGAGAGCGGATGGACGGAATCTTTTTCGAGTCTTTTATAGCGAATTCAGCTCGATGTCGGGTGGTCAGAAAGAATTGCAAAAATTGCCCGATTCAGTCAAATCAAATTTGCCGTATTTGAAGTCGGTATATCGAATGCAAAAAGCACTGCTATAGTCTTTAGGTGGAAACACTTATAGTTCAGGCAATGTTAGGGGTTGTCAAAATCAACTTTATCGCGATCGGCGATAATCGGTTCTGGCAAAGATATTGAAAATATTAAAAGTTGGCTCGTTATTTGAAACATAAAAGCAGTCTGGATTTAAACTGGAATAACAACATGAAAAATATTGCATTGTTAATCGCTTTATTCGCTCTGTCCGCTTGCGCAAGTGTGATGGAAAAAAATGAAAGGATGGTAGTGGCTGGTGGACATGTTGATTCGCCATTACCCGAGGCCACAGATCCGGCACTCGACATCCCTCCGGTGGTGGAGCAAGTGCCTATTATCGCCGTACCGGAGCCGGCCGAGCAGTTGCAGACCTTTACCGTGGTTGCTACCGATCTTCCGGCCAGTGAATTACTATTTGCCCTGGCCCGGGATGCCCGTCTTAATCTCGACATTGATCCCTCGATCACGAGTCGCGTCAGCCTGAATGCCATCGATCAAACCTTACCGCAAATTTTGAAACGAATTTCACGCCAGGTTGCGTTGCGTTATTACCTCGACGGGCCGAATTTAATTATCGAAAAAGACCGTCCATTTACCCGCGTCTACACCGTTGATTATTTGAATATGGTACGTAACACCAGTTCGAGTGTTGAGGTGGCAACGCAAATTGCATCTACGGGGAGCTCTTCCGAGGGCGGCAGCGGAGGTGGTAGTAATTCATCGACGTCGGTTACAAATGAATCAAGTAATAACTTCTGGGAATCGTTGGAAGCGAATCTTAAATTACTGGCTACGGTTGACGGTGAGGAAAATGTGCTGATTTCAAATCGTGAGTCCGGGACTGTTTCGATTCGCACCACTTCAGCGGCGCATCAGGATATTCAACGGTTTCTTGATTCTGTACTCAGTAGTGCGCGTCGACAGGTATTGATCGAAGCCACGGTAGTCGAAGTCACCTTGAATGATGACTTTCAGGCTGGCGTGGACTGGTCGCGCATTGCCAATGGCAATGGTTGGAGCTTTGAGCAGAACCTGCTCGGCGGGACCCTGGGTACGACACCATTCACCTCGGCTGCCTACGCGCATAATAATGCGGATAGGAGCATTTCGGCGGCGGTCAAAGCGCTGGATTCGTTTGGTGATGTTTCGGTAATGTCGAGTCCTAAAATTATGGCGCTAAATAATCAAACCTCAATTTTGAAAGTTGTCGATAACCGCGTTTATTTCACCACCGAAGTGGAAGAAAAGGATGCCACTGATAACTCCGCTGCAGAAACAACGTTTACCACTACCATTCATACCGTTCCGGTTGGTTTTGTGATGAACGTGACGCCCTTTATTACCGAGGGTGATGAAATTATTCTGAACATTCGTCCGACAATATCGCGCATTTTGCAATTTGTTAATACGCCAAACCCGAGCCTGGCAGCGGCCGGTATCAGCAACCCCATTCCTGAAATTCAGGTGCGTGAAATGGAGTCTGTTCTACGCGTTGCCAGTGGCAACACTGCGGTTATTGGTGGGTTGATGCAGGACACCGCAAGTAAAACAAATGCAGGATTGCCGGGCCTGCACGACATCGAGGGAGTCGGTCTTTTATTTGGCACGAAATCCCGCACACTGGCCAAAACAGAACTGGTCATCTTTCTGCGTCCCCGAATTATTGACGATGCAAGTGTTAATTCAAGCCTGCAGGACTTTAAGAAGTATTTGAAGCCCGACGTGTTTTCTGAGTCTGCAGAATAGAGAAATACGATGAGTTTACTGCTAGATGCTTTGAAAAAAGCCGCTGAACAGAAAGCGGTAAAAGACAGTCTTCCTACGGCCTCATCGGACGAGACGATTCTCGATCCGCCTCTGGAAAGTATTACCGAGCTTGAGGAGAAAAAAAGTAAAGCCCGGCAGGCTGCGGCTGATGCGCAATTAGATCGGACAGAAATCGAAAATACTGATCTTGATACGCGGTTTCAACAAACTGAATTTGAAGCAGATAGAACCGAGATTGAAAGTACTGGCCTGGATACCCATAACCAGCAGACCGAGTATGACCTGGATAAAACCGAAATCGAAAATACTGACCTGGATACGCGCTTCCAGCAGAGCGAATTGGAATCCGACAGAACCGATATCGAAGACACCGCGCTGGATACCTATTATCAGCGCACCGAGAATGAATCGGATAAGACTGAGATTGAATCGGATAAGACTGAGATTGATAGCACCGAGTTGCAATTCAGGAGCAAGCAAGGCGAATATGAAGTAGAAGAAACTGAGCTGGAAATTCCTGAATCAGAAACCATATACCAGTTGGCAGGTGACGAAACCCAGGTCAGCACTGAGGCCGGTGGCCACGAAGAGGATGATACGCAGTCGGTAGTTTTTGACGAAGATCAGACCGTTGTTTTTGATGATGAAGAAGTCACTAATTTCATGGGTGACCCCCTGGAAGAAGTACGCCGTAGGGACTTCACCTTGACCAGCAAAGACGCTGATCAGGAGCTTACCGAGCACCAACAGCAAACCGAGTTAACGGACGATTTTGACTCTGATGGTGATATTTCGCTCACCTTGATAAAAGATAGAGAAGACGAAACTAATACACTGGGCCCAGGCTCGATTGAAGAAGGAGCGGAAGTTCAGCTATTAAAGCAGGGCAGTACTTCGGGCAACAGTTTGAGCCTGGTCGAGATTCCCGACGACGGTGCTGCTTTCGATAGAACGACTACCCTCCCCGGAGATTCTACGGTCACCAGTACATCGCAGGCTACCCTAACTGCACAAATGGGTTCCGGTGGGCAAGATTCGACTTCAACGAACACCTATGCGCCGGATAATTACGACCGAACTTTGATGAAACTTCCCAACGACGACGAATCGAAGATATTCGCGGGAATGAAGTCGGATGCCGACGTCGTAATGACCCCTGATTATGCGAAAAAAGTTTTTCGCAGTAAATCATCAGCGCAACGTTTTTACTATTACAAAATATACGCAGGGATCGCTGCAGTTATCCTGTTAACGATTGGTATTTTTGGTTTGTTCGAGCTTCAGGATGAGTCTGAGATAATCGATATCAGCATGCGTCCGCTGAAAATAGACCCGATGCCGGGGATATTTAATTCGACAAATAAGAATGATGAATCCGCTAATCTCTTTGCTGAAACAAACGATGGTGTCGACCAGAAAACCATAGCGCTGGTGCAAAACGCCAACCTGCAAGGCGGGAGCACGACGGATGCGCCCGCTTCGGATTCAGAAACTGAAGTCGACGCTTCTGCGATCGAAGAAAAAATGTCTGTTACATCCGGGGATTCACAGGTAGCAAAGCAATCCCAGCCGACCCAAAATGATGTGCTTGTTTCGAAATTACCTGCAACAGCCAGTAGCGAAGCCACGACTATGGCAAAAGCAAGCGTTGTTGCCAATACCCAACAGGCTTCGTCTTCAAACCTGCAGATTTCGTCAACTAAGCGAAAAGTTGAAAAAGATGTTTTATTGCAGGATGCCTACCAGGCCTATCAGTCAGGAAATGATGAGCTGGCGATGGTTAAATATAATCAGGTTCTCGATATTGACCCCAAAAACCGTAATGCTTTATTGGCAAGGGCCGCAATTAACGTACAAAACGATAATAGCCGAGCCGCATTAGAAGACTATCAGACCATTCTGATCGAAAATCCAAATGATTCGTTGGCAATGACATCGATGATTGCTGTGGCGCGGGTAACTCCCAGGGAAGCAGAGTCCAGGCTGAAATTAATGATTCGGGATGATCCGGAATCACCCCATTTAAATTTTGCGTTAGCTAATGTTTATGGCGCACAAAAGCGTTGGCCGGAAGCGCAGAGCCTCTATTTTAAGGCACTGGAAAACAACCCTGGTGATCCTAACTACGCCTACAATCTGGCGGTTAGTCTGGAGCATATTGCAAAACCGGGGGTCGCAGTATCCTATTATCAACGAGCACTGAATAATATTAATAATGGTCTCGCTACTTTTAACGCTGAAGTAGTTAGCCAGAGACTGGAGATGCTGGCAAAGCCATGAACGCAGAGAATAAACCCAAACGTCTGGGTGAGATCCTGATTGATGAAGGGGTTATCACCAAAGATCAGTTGGAAATAGCGCTTACCGAGCAGAAAAAAGTTCACGAGCCGCTGGGGAAACTACTGGTCAAATTTGGTTTTGCTACCGAAGCGATTATGCGCTCAGCGCTGGGAGAAGTGCTCGACCAGGACAGTGTGGATCTGTCCAAAGTAGTGCCTGATCCCGATGCGATTAAAATGATCAACTCCGATACTGCGCGTAAGCACAAAATCATCCCGCTCAATTACGAC
>JBLHOA010000109.1:0-10123 GCA_047622345.1 Gammaproteobacteria bacterium
CGGCCATGCACCAGCCCGACCGATAACTGCGGCAGCCGCCGGCTCAGATTTTCATAGGTCAATTCGGCTGCCTCGCATTGCAATACTTCAGACTCCTCGACCAGCGTACACACCCAGTAAACCTGGCCCCCATCAATGCAGGCACTGGCAATACGCTCGATCAAACCCGTACGTTGGGTCTCTGAAACAATCGACGTAGTTACCGGTTTGCGTCCAGGAGGTAATTCATCAATCTGGGAATAGTCGAGGTCGGCATACATTGACATTGCCATAGTTCTTGGAATCGGGGTCGCAGTCATTATCAACTGATGAGGTAATTCATCATCACGAGTTTTGCGCTGCAGAGCAAGGCGCTGGTCAACACCGAAGCGATGCTGTTCATCAAAGACAATCATGCCCAGCCGATTAAATTCAACACTGGTCTGAAATAAGGCATGGGTGCCGACTACGACCTGGGCATCTCCGGAGCGGATAAGCTCGAGCTTTTTTTCACGCTTTTTCCCCTTGTCCGCACCCTTTAGACAAACTACGGTTAAACCCAGCGGTTGCAGCCAGCGTTCGAAATTCTGAAAATGCTGATCGGCCAGAATCTCGGTCGGTGCCATTAGCGCCGTTTGAAACCCGGAATCGGCAACTGGTAATGCGGCGAGTGCCGCGACCACGGTTTTTCCCGAACCGACATCGCCCTGCACCAGCCGGGTCATCGGTTGTCCCGATTTAAAATCCTGCATCAGCTCGGCAAGCACTCTATTTTGCGCGCCGGTCAATTCAAATTCCAGCGCCGATGTCAGTCGCTGTTGCAAGCTATCGCTGACCTTAATAAACGGGCTTTTACGACTCCGAATCTGCTCTCTTCTTTCAAAAAGTGCCAGTCGATGTGCAGCCAGTTCCTCAACCACAAATCGATGTTGTGCCGGGTGACGGTTCTGTGCGATCAAATCGCTTGCCTGTTTGTCTCCCGGTCGATGCAGGTCGAGCATCGCCGAAGCAAAGTCAGGAAAATTATTTTGCGCCAGCCACGATTGCGGCAGCGTTTCATCGATGCCGTCACTTTCGAGATTGGCGATGGCCTGCTGAATAATTCGGCTGATGGATTGTTGGTGTAAGCCTTCGGTGGTGGGGTATATCGGAGTTAGCGTCGCAGGCAACTCCGGTCGATTATCGATATCGATTGCTTCGATTTCCGGATGAATCATTTCGAGCTCACCCATGGCGACCCGCACCTCGCCGAAGCAGCGCAACCAGTTGCCTTTTTCAAACAGGGATTGCTGGCGCTCGTTGAAAAAAAACAGGCGCACTGTGATCAGCCCGGTGTCATCCGCCAATTTTGCCGACAGTACGCGGCGCGACCGGCCCTGACGCCGGAAGCCGACGCCGGCATGTAGCACTTCGGCTTCAATCAGGCTGCGCTGGCCCGACTGCAATGAACCGACCGGTAAAACCGTGGTGCGGTCTTCGTAGCGCAAAGGCAAGTGAAACAACAGGTCGCGCAGGGTGGTCAGCCCCAGTTTTTCCAGCTTCAGCGCAATCTTTGGGCCTACGCCCTTCAGGTAGCGCAGGCCCTCGTCAGACCAGTGTTTCATATCACCACAGGATTAAAACCCGGACTAATCGACAACCAGCACCGCGTCCATTTCAACGCCGACTGCTTTCGGTAATGCGGCCACGCCGATCGCCGCGCGAGCAGGATAAGGCTCGACAAAATACTGCGCCATGATTTCGTTGACCGTCGGGAAGTTACCCAGGTCGGTGAGAAAAATATTAAGTTTAACAACATCAGCGAGGGTGCCGCCGGATGCTTCAGCAACCGCCTTCAGGTTGTCGAAAACGCGGGTGATTTCAGCCCTAATGCCACCATCAACTACTTCCATAGTGGCGGGGTCGAGCGGAATCTGCCCGGAAATATATACCGTGTTATCGGCCTTGACGGCCTGCGAATAGGTGCCGATTGCCTGCGGAGCGTTATCGGTATGAATAATCGTTTTTGCCATGGCTTAAGCTCATAAGTTAAAAGAATGGCGATAATTATGCGGGTATTAGCGGCACAGACAATGTTTATTTGCGCCAGATTCGATTGACCTCGGGAAGGCGGCGCAATTTCTTCATGATCCGCGCCAGATGAATCCTGTCGGTAACCAGAACGATAAATTCAATGGTCGAAATACGGCCGTCTTTTTCGGTTAAGTTAACGTGTTCAATATTCGACGCCATGTTGGCAATAGTGGTAGCCAAAGTGGCCAGCACCCCGCGTTGATTGGCAACCTGAACCCGCATAAAAGCAAGGAACTCGCCTTCAACGTGATCGGACCATTGAACCGACAGTTGTCGATTCTCCTTATTCCTTTCGGTAATGTTCGGGCAGGAGCGTTGATGGACAACAATCCCTTTTCCCGATGACATATAACCGGAAATGGCGTCGCCGGGTACCGGCCGACAGCACTTGGCAAAGGACACCACCATGCCTTCGGTTCCTTTTATAGCCAGTGGTTTACCCGAGACATCAAAGCCGGAGATGTCATCTTCGATGTCGTACATCGCTTTCGCCACCAGACTCGAATTTCGATTGCCGAGCCCGATTTCAGCGAGCAGCTCTTCTTTATTTTCCAGTCGGTATTGCTCGATAACCTTATCAAACCGTTCTTTTGAAGTCGCTTCATCACGCCCGAGTAGCTGCGAGGTCGATTGTTGCAGTAATCGTTGACCCAATGAAATGGCCTCGGATTGCTGCAACGACTTTAAAAAGTGGCGGATATTGGTGCGCGCTTTCGCGGTGATAACAAAATCCAGCCAGCTCGGGTGTGGACGGCTCACCTCGGAACAAATTACTTCGATGGTCTGGCCGTTGTATAAGAGATTAGCCAGCGGTGACATTTGATGGTCGATGCGCGCGGCAACGCAGGTATTACCCACATCGGTATGCACCGCGTAAGCAAAGTCGACCACGGTCGCGCCGCGCGGCAGTTTTTTGATATCGCCACTCGGCGTAAAAACGTAAATTTCATCGGGAAACAGATCAACCTTGACGCTTTCCAGAAATTCCAGCGAACTGCCCGACATCTGCTGCATTTCGAGCAGGTTTTTCAACCACTCGAGCGCCTTGCCCTGAACGTTTGAGCTGCCGTTTTCACCTTCCTTGTAAAGCCAGTGTGCGGCAATCCCCGACTCGGCGAAACGGTCCATTTGTACCGTACGAATCTGCACTTCGATGGCGACTCCATGCGGCCCGAATAAACTGCTGTGCAGAGATTGATAGCCGTTGGTCTTCGGAATCGCCAGGTAGTCTTTGAATTTTCCAGGCAGGGGTTTATACAAATTGTGCATCACCCCGAGCACGCGATAACAGTCATCAACCGACTCGGTAATAATGCGCACGCCGAAAACATCGGTCAGCTCTTTGAAACTGAGCTTTTTGTCTTTCATCTTGCGATAAATGCTGTGGATGTTTTTCTGCCGGTATTTCACCGAGGCATCAATATTGGCTTCCTTCAAGCGGTTCCGAATAGCCGCCTCGATGGTATTGAAAATTTCCTTTCGATAGCCGACGACCTCCTTGCAGGCACTTTCCAGCGCTCGATAGCGCATTGGATAGGCCGCTTTGATCGAAAGATCGAGCAATTCGTGGCGCATCATGAAAATACCCAGCCGATTCGCAATCGGGGCATAGATATCCATGGTTTCCTTCGCGATGCGGCGGCGTTTTTCCGGTGGCATCGCGTCGAGGGTACGCATATTGTGCAATCTATCCGCGAGCTTGATGATAATGACGCGGATATCCTTGACCATTGCCAACATCATTTTGCGGAAGTTTTCGGCCTGCGCCTCGGCACGACTGCGGAAGTCGATCTGGGTCAGTTTGCTCACGCCATCGACGAGCTCGGCCACTTCATCACCAAACTGTTCGGCGAGGTGCTCTTTTAAGGTCGGGGTGTCTTCGATTACGTCGTGCAAAATGGCCGCGGTAATGCTCTTGCTGTCCATGCGCATTTCGGCAAGGATGCGGGCAACGGCTACCGGGTGACTGATATAGGGTTCGCCGGAAACGCGGTTTTGACCCTCGTGCGCTTCGGCGCCAACCAGATAGGCTTTGTAAACTTCAGCGACCTGCTCCGGCTCGAGATATTCCTCGAGTTCGATACATAGGTCGGAAATTCTAGTTACGTCATCGTTGGCCGGAATGCCTCCGGGGATGACCTCGAAAAGATTGGCGTTTTCCGCCCCTATCATGATGTTAAAAACCCTATAAAAACTGCGACATAAGCGCCTGTTATAGCACAATTAACACGCACAGTCTCACTGCGCCACAAAGCGTTAAGCACCGTTCAAAAGGATTGTACTGCGGTCGGTCGTCAGACTTCCACGGGCTCGGCCGCCGCGAGGCTGGCCTGGGCAATTTGACGAATCAGGTCATCGTCGGTAGAGATCTTTTCGATCTGGGCTTTTGCTTCCATCTCGTCCATCGCGTTAACCGAAATCAGGCCTTCGGCGATTTCGCGCAAAGCAATTACAGTAGGCTTATCATTTTCAGGCGGTACCAGCGGATCGGCGCCATTAGAAATCTGACGCGCACGGCGTGCTGCTAACAGTACCAGGTCAAATCGGTTATCGACGTGTTCGAGACAATCTTCAACGGTAATACGCGCCATTCGGTCGCTCCACAGGGGGACAGGTTTAGAAAACGGGGCGCAATGATAGCCGAAGGTAATGTAAAGCTAAAGGTTTTCTGTGCAAATAGACCCGATTAATGGGTTATTTTTCAGTTTTTGGCGGTGCAGGGTCAGTCCACGGCTATGAATGATCGTTTCCAGGTCGAAAAGCGCCTGCTCAAAGTCCTCGTTAATGACCAGATACTCGGCGTCATTATAATGCGACATTTCATTATCGGCGTCGCGCATACGGCGCTGGATAACCGATTCATCGTCGGTACCCCGGCCGCGAAGCCGTTGCTCGAGCGCTTCGCGCGACGGCGGCAGAATAAAAATGCAGACGGTCTCCGGCATCTTCGCTTTCACCTGACGGGCACCCTGCCAGTCAATTTCCAGAATCACGTGCTTGCCACTTGCGAGCAGTGATTCGGCGGAAGCACGCGCGGTGCCGTAAAAATTATCGAAAACGCGGGCATGCTCGATGAATTCGTCATTCGCCACCATTTTCTGAAAGCGGCCGACCGAAACAAAGTGATAAGCACTACCATCGACCTCGCCAGCACGGCGTTCTCGCGTTGAATGCGACACACAGACCGCCATCGAATCGGCGCGCTTTTCCAGCATTGCTTTGATCAAACTGGTTTTTCCGGCTCCCGAAGGCGCCGAAATGGTAAACAGGCAAGCTGTGTTCATGCGATGGTCCGGATTCCCATAAATATTGTGGCGGCGAAGCGTTCTATTGTAATGACAGTTCGAGTCTAGACCAATAAACTATTGTTGCGATTTATTTTTTGCCCGACAACATGCTCACTCAAGCTTATCTCGATCGATTCCAGGGTCTCGCCCGGGTTTATGGCGAAGCCGCTCTGGAACCCCTGCAGCGCGCGCACTTCTGCGTGGTTGGTGTGGGCGGTGTCGGTTCCTGGGCAGCTGAAGCCTGCGTTCGCTCCGGCATTGGCAGCATTACCCTGATCGATCACGACGATGTCGACATCAGCAATAGCAATCGGCAACTGCACACCACGGTCGATACTATCGGTCGCTCCAAAGTCGAAGTGTTACGCGAACGCATTCTCGCAATCAACCCCGAATGCCAGTGCAGCGCCATCGACGACCTGGTCACCCGCGGCACTATCGATAAATTCAATTTTGCGCAGTTTGACTATGTCATCGACGCCATCGACCACGTCAGTCACAAACTCAGCCTGATGCATCACTGCCGACGCAACAAGATCCGCTGCGTCTCTACCGGGGGTGCCGGCGGCCGCACCGACCCGACCCGAATCGAAGTGGCCGACTTGACCCAGACCTACAACGACCCCTTACTCGCCAAGGTTCGCCTGACCTTGCGCCAGCAACTCGATTACAGCCGCAACCCGAAACGACGCTACGCGATGGACTGCGTCTACTCCGGTGAACAGCCCATTTACCCGGCGGCGAACGGCGCCGTCAGCCACGAAAAACCCGAATCCCCCGAACGTACTACGCTCGACTGCAATGCCGGCATCGGCTCCTTTGTTGGCGTCACCGCCTGCTTTGGCTTCACCGCAGTCGCGCATGCTATTCGGAAATATTTGAAGGCGTCTTAAGGCGATTAGTCTGTCCGGCGCAATGCCCCTTGGTTATTGCGCCCTACGATTATGTATTTCGGAGAGACTCTCGCCGTAACGAGCGAACCATATGCAAGGCGGATATTTCTAAGAAGGCCTGAGCGTACGAATAGTACGCGATGGTCTCGCAGAAATATCCAACGCCGCAGATGGGGCGCGCAGTAGGCGAGAATCACAACTCGATCGCACCTAAATTAAGCCCATGCTCACGCGCACAGGCTTTGGCCGATTCATAACCCGCGTCGGCGTGACGCATGACGCCGCTGGCCGGGTCATTCCATAACACGCGTTTGATGCGCTCTGCCGCCGCATCAGTACCGTCGCAGCAAATCACCAGTCCGGCGTGTTGGGCGTAGCCCATGCCGACACCACCACCGTGGTGAAAGGAAACCCAGGTAGCACCACCAGCGGTACTCAGCAACAGGTTCAGCAAGGGCCAATCAGAAACCGCATCGGAGCCGTCTAACATAGCTTCAGTTTCACGGTTAGGGCTCGCCACCGAACCCGAATCGAGATGGTCTCGACCGATGACTACCGGGGCTTTTAATTCACCTGACTTAACCATTTCATTAAACGCAAGACCGAGCCGATCGCGGTCACCGAGTCCGACCCAGCAAATCCGGGACGGCAAACCCTGAAAAGCTATCCGTTCCTGCGCCATGTCCAGCCAGTTATGCAAATGCGGGTCGTCGGGAATAAGCTCCTTGACTTTGGCATCGGTTTTATAGATGTCTTCGGGGTCACCGGACAGTGCTACCCAGCGGAATGGACCGACACCTTTACAAAATAAGGGTCGGATATACGCGGGTACAAACCCGGGAAAATCGAAGGCATTTTTGACGCCCTTGTTGAAAGCTTCCTGACGGATATTATTACCGTAGTCGACGGTGGGAATACCCTGCGCATGAAAATCGAGCATTGCCTGTACGTGCACCGCCATCGAGTCGCGCGCCGCTTCGGCAACGCCTTCGGGGTCAGTGTTACGCTTTACCGTCCAGTCATCCATGGTCCAGCCAATAGGCAGATAACCGTTTACCGGATCATGCGCCGAAGTCTGGTCGGTGACCATGTCGGGTTTAATGCCACGCTTTACCATTTCCGGCAGTAGTTCGCCACCATTGCCGCACAAACCAATCGACACCGCTTCACCTTTGGCGCAGGCGTCGTCGATCATTTGCAAGGCCTGCTCCAGGCTGTCAGCTTTTTTGTCGAGGTAACGGGTGCGCAGGCGAAAATCGATGCGACTTTCATCGCATTCGATGCAAAGCATGCAATAGCCGGCCATGGTCGCCGCCAACGGTTGCGCCCCGCCCATGCCGCCGAGGCCCGAGGTTAGAATCCACTTGCCGCGCGTGTCACCGCCGAAATGCTGACGACCCGCCTCGACAAAGGTTTCGTAGGTGCCCTGAACAATGCCCTGGCTGCCGATGTAAATCCACGACCCCGCGGTCATCTGTCCGTACATCATCAAGCCTTTGCGATCGAGTTCGTTGAAGTGTTCCCAGTTGGCCCACTTTGGCACCAGATTGGAATTCGCGATCAGCACGCGCGGGGCATCGACATGCGTTTTGAACACACCGACGGGTTTACCCGACTGCACCAACAGGCTTTCGTCGTCATTCAATTCCCTCAGGCACTCGAGAATCTTGTCGTAGCATTCCCAGTTGCGCGCGGCGCGGCCGATGCCGCCATAAACGATCAGCTGCTCGGGCTTTTCCGCCACTTCGGGGTCTAGATTATTCTGGATCATCCGATAGGGCGCTTCGGTTAACCAGCTTTTACAGGTTAATTCGCTGCCTCGCGGGGCACGTATTTTGCGGCTGCTGTCGGTTCGGTCTAAAGGCATTACTATTTCTCCGTTGGCTCCAGTCATCGTAATTAAGGTCATCGCAACTGATAGTCATTGGTGGCATAACGCGCACTCAAATCATAACGATTACCGGGGTAGGTCAGGGTCACATGAGTCACCACCCGGCCCTGCTTCCAGGTTCGCCGGCCAAGTTGCAGGCAGGGGTGGTTGCTTTCAATTTTTAACAGCTTACAGGTCTGGCGATCGGGCATTACCGCATGCACGATGTGCTCCATTTCGTCGGGCACTAATTGCTGCAACAAGTAAGAGGTGGACGTCGTCAGGGTAAAATCCTGATCGATAAATTCAGGAACTACCTCGGCGTTGACATAACGTGCTTCGAGTTGAATCGGCAGTTCATCCTGGTAATGCACCGCGTGCAGGTAATACAGCGGGCTGGCGAGGTCGATTTCCATTTTACTGGCAATCTCGACGCTCGCTTCGAGTCGTTGCAGGTTTAAAACAGCTGAGCTGTGGCGCTTGCCATGTTGTTCGATTTCGAGCGCAATATCCTCCAGTTCGATCAAACTGGCGTGGCGCGGGCGACTGGCGACAAAAGAGCCGATGCCGTGGACGCGATTGATCATGCCCTGCTGGGTAAGCTCACGTAAGGCCCGGTTGATCGTCATGCGGCTGACATCGAGTGCTACTACCAGATCATTTTCCGATGGCAGCTTTTGCCCGGCGACCCATTCCCCGCTGTCGATTTTGTGCTGAATGGTATTTTTAATTTGCAGGTATATCGGCTCGGGCGCAGCCCTGCTGATATCGTCAAAACTGTCGATGATTGCGCTCACGGCGTCGCCTTCAAAGGTTTACGCCATAAACCCTTGTGCATGACTGCGGCGCATCGATTGAGACCGATTTGATAACTCAGCAACGATGGTCTATCGAGCTCCCAGAGCACAATATCGGCCTGCTTTCCGACTTCGAGTGAGCCCAGTGTTTTGTCCAGCCCGAGCGCCTTCGCCGCATTAATAGTTACCCCGCGCAGGGCCTCCGCGGGGGTCAGGCGGAACAGCGTACAGGCCATATTCATGATTAACAGGATCGAGGTTATCGGTGAACTACCAGGGTTGGCATCGGTGGCCAGCGCCATCGCTACGCCCGCTTCGCGTAACGCGTTAACCGGAGGCAGCCTGGTTTCGCGCAATACATAAAAGGCCCCGGGCAACAACACCGCAACCGTACCATCGTCGGCCAGCCTGGCCGCATCCTCCGGCTTCATGTATTCGATGTGGTCGACCGACAGCGCGCCAAGATGGGACGCCATCACCGCACCGCCAAGATCGCTCAACTGTTCAACATGCGCCCTGAATGGGAGCCCCAGGGCTTGCGCGGTATCGAGCACTCGCGCACCCTGTTCGACGCTGAAGGCAATCGACTCGATAAATACGTCGACCGCATCGACCAGTTCTTCGGCGTGCGCGTTGGGCAGCATTTCATCGCAAACCAGTTCGATGTAGTCATCGCTACGCCCGGCGTATTCGGGCGGCAGCGCGTGCGCGCCGAGAAAAGTCTTTTGCACATTGACCTGAAAATCCTCAGAAATTCGTCGGGCAACGCGTAACATTTTGATTTCATTGTCGCTGTCGAGCCCGTAACCCGATTTTATTTCTACCGTGGTTACCCCTTCATCGAGGAGCTGGCGAAGTCGCGGTAACGCCTGCTGATAAAGGCTAGCTATACTCGCCGCGCGCGTCGCGTTTACGGTGGAAACTATGCCGCCCCCTTTGCGCGCAATTTCCTCGTAACTGGCACCTTCCAGACGCATTTCAAATTCATCGGCACGATCGCCGCCATACACCAGGTGGGTGTGGCAATCGATCAGTCCCGGGGTTAACAAGCGACCCGCGCAATCGATGACTTCGGCGGAACCCGTTGTCGGGCATTCGCTCATCGGCCCGACCCAGCTGATTTTGCCACCTTCCACTTTAAGCGCAGCTTCGGGCAGCAGGCCGTATCCGTTTTCGGCTTGCAGGGTGGCAATAGTTGCGTTAATAAAAAGCGTTTGAGGCATG
>JBLHOA010000110.1:0-10117 GCA_047622345.1 Gammaproteobacteria bacterium
AATCAACCTGTGTTGGTACAATGTAATTGTCGAGAAAACATTGAAAACACAGGAGATTTAAGCCGTGGCACATCATAACACGATCCTTTCCCAGATTCTTCGCCTGATCCCTAGACATGATTTCAAACGACTAGAATCTGAACACGATGGTAAACGCCGTAGTGACGCGATGAGCCGATGGACACAGTTTGTATCGATGGCGGTTGCGCAGCTTTGCGGTCGCTCCAGTCTGCGCGATATTGAAGCAACCTTGGCCAGTCAGCAGCATCTTGGCTACCACCTCGGCAGCGCACCGGCTAAACGAAGTTCACTTAGCCGCGCTAATCAACGACTCGATTATCGCTTCTATGAATCGCTTTTTTCTAAGCTGTATTCGCTGTGCCAGAACCGTCCCGGAAAGCACCGCTTTCGCTTTAAAGGTAAGCTCTTTTCACTGGATTCCTCACTGATCGATGTCTCTCTAAAAGTCTTTCCACAAGCCAATTACAATAATCGCAAGGCGGCCTTTAAACTCCACGTAGGCCTCGACCATGATGGGTTGATACCAGCATTTGCGGCAGTCACTCGTGGCAAAACTGGTGATCAGACCCAGGCTAAATTAATGCACTTTCCAAAGGGTAGCGTGATAGTTTTTGACAAGGGGTACAATGATTATGGCTGGCATAACCAATTGACCAATCAGGGAATTTACTGGGTTACCCGAATCAGGGGCAATGCCAAATTCCGCGTGTTAGCGCGTCGCGAGGTGAATCGATCGCAAGGCATCACTAGCGACCAGACCATCGAATTTACCTCGACCCGATCGAGTAGGAAGCAATTGCATACCGTCCGGCGCATTGGTTATCGAGACGCTGAAACCGGAAAGCATTATGTGTTTACCACCAATCGTTTTGACTGGTCGGCGAAGACAATAGCCGATATTTACAAGCAAAGATGGCAGGTCGAATTATTTTTTAAATGGATAAAACAGAATCTCAAAATCAAAACCTTCATGGGTAACAACGACAATGCAGTAATGACACAGGTGATGATCGCATTGTGCGTTTATTTGATCCTTGCGTATCTAAAATTCCAATCCCGAATCAGTCACAGCTTGCAACAAATTAGTCGACTGATACACCTCAATTTATTCGCTCGCCGCGGTTTGATTGAGTTATTTAGACCGCCTCCGGATCTCAACATGACGACACCGCAAATGGGATTAATATAATGTTATTTTTTATCTGGGACAGCAGTGACACTGACCCCTTTGAAATTCAACCGCTATCCTACGCGCGCGGTCTAGCCGCGGCCGCACAGAATGCAGGCACCGACATATTGAGTAACCAGGCCGATTCTACGCCCTGACCCAGGGAAGGGCCGGCGCAGATAACCACTCGCCGTTCGCCCACCAGGGCTATGACCCCTAAACAGTCTGTAGTCGCCGTGTTCGCGTCCGCCAGCCCAGCATCAAAATAATCAACGCAGCAAATCCGATCACTGGCAGCGCATAATAGTTCAGCGTTTCCCAGCCGAGGCGGTGGTGTAGATAGCCCGACGACAACGCGGTGGTCGCGGTGGCGGAAAACACCAGGAATTCATTTATGCCCTGTACTGCGCCCTTCTCCGCCGGGCGGTAGACTTCGGTCAGTAAGGTAGTGCCGCCGATGTAGAGTAAATTCCAGCCGACGCCGAGGAAAGCCAAACCGACGATGAAATGCAGGTAAGTCTGGCCATTCAGTGCGACCAGCGAACAGGCGGCGAGCATTAAGGCACCGCTGAACATGACTTTCAAAACACCGAATCGGTCGATCAGGTTGCCGGTGAAAAACGACGGGGCGAACATACCAACTACGTGCCATTGAATGACAATCGCGGTTGCGGCGAAGGCCATGTCACGATGATTCATCGCCAGCGGAGTCGCGGTCATCAGCAGGTTCATCATGCCGTAGGCAATCATCGAACACAGCGCGGCAACGAGGAATGTCGGCTGCTTGATGATAGTTAACAGCGGGCGTTTCTCACCGTCACTTTCTTCGCTCGATGGCATCGGAATACGGATGAATAGTTGAATGATAATAACGCCCACGCAAAACAGGGCGACCAGCGCATAAGATGCGGCGAACAGCGCGTCGGGGAGCAGCTCGCGGGTGAAGCGTGCACCATTGGGGCCGATAAATGCCGCGATCAAACCGCCGGCAAGTACCCAGGAAATAGCGCGGCTTTTGAATGACGCGGGCACCATTTCTACCGCGGCAAAGCGATAATAATGGCTGAAACCGGTAGCGATGCCGAATATCGCCGAGCCGATGCAAAACAGCAGAAAATTATCAAGGTAGATGCCGCTGGCGGAAATGCCACCCCCTACCAGACCCGCGGCACCACCCAGGGCAAAGCCGACCCGGCGACCGAAATGTTTCATCAGCATCGACGCGGGGATCATCGTCACCATCACGGTCAGGTACATCAGCCCTAGCGGCAGCGTCGCCAGGCTGGGCTCGGGGGATAGCGCCACCCCGACCAGGGCCGAAGTCGCCATGATCAGCGAGGTCGAGGACAGCATCAACCCCTGGCAGGTGGACAGTAGTAAGATGTGTTTTTTGGTCATAGGGCTGTATTGCATTTTATTGTTATCCGGTGATACCGGTCATCCACAGGATGCCACCGAATAAAAACAGGCAGAGCAGGTTGAGCACAACCGGGGTAATCAACTGTGACACTATTTCGCCTTCACGGATCGCTAACAACACAACAATCAGTCCACCAATTGCGGCCACTGGAGAAGCCCAGAAAAACAGGTTCGGCGCGAGGCGCACGATGGCCGGGAACAACGGCGGAAGAACGAACAGCCCGATCAACAGCAAAAAGGAGACTAAGGCATAGATCATCGATAAACGCGTTTTTTTCATAGCTGCCTCACCGGCTTAAGCTTCACTGTCAAACAAGTCGGATTGCGACTCATCATTCTGTTCCGAAAAATAGATGCCTTCGTGCCTCAGCAGCCAGGCTTTCAGCGCCACGCCACCGGCGTAGCCGGTCAGGCTGCGATCCTTACCTATGACCCGATGACAGGGCACAATCACCGAAATCGGGTTTTGACCGTTGGCTTTGCCGACTGCGCGCACTGCCTTCGGGTTGTCCAGCCGCCTGGCAATGTCGCCGTAGCAAAGCGAGATTCCGAATGGAATCAGGCTTAGCTGCTGCCACACTAACTGTTGAAAATCAGTTCCTTGCGGGGCCAGAGCCAGATCGAATTCCCGGCGGTTACCGTTGAAATATTCCTGCAACTGTTGCTTGCAGGCCGTGGTGTGCGCGTTCGTATTCACTTCAATAGACTGCTGCGTGACAAACTCGACCCGGGTCACCCCGTCTTCGCTGGCCTCGATCTCGATCGGGCCAAGTGGGCTATCCATCGCTTCGATAAAAATAGTCATCGTCGGTTAGCGGAAATTCAGTCCGGCGAGCAGCGGCTTAATACCCCCGGCCAGATAAGTCTGGTCGAGACCGACGGTAATAATGTCGACCCCGAGTTCTGCAAGCATGTTCGCTTCTTCGCAGGCGATCGTAAACGCGGCCACCTTTATGTTCGCCGCCTGGCAGCGCTGAATGATGTCTTTGATCGCACCGATAGTGTCGGGGCCGTAGGCGTCGGGTACCGGGTTCTGTCGGAATGAAATCGACAGGTCGCTCGGCCCGATAAGTACAGCATCGATGCCATCGACACCGATAATGTCATCGAGGTTATCGTAGGCTTCGCGCGTTTCGATCATCGCCATCGCATAGGAATGCTGGTCGAACTCGGTCAGGTATTCATTGGTGTCGACGCCATAGAGACCGGCGGCGTGTCGCGGCCCGAAAGAGCGCGCACCCACCGGAACAAAACGCGTTGCGGCAACTAGTTGTCTGGCATCGGCCGCGCAGTTGATCATCGGGGCAATGACTGCCAGCGCGCCGAAATCGAGTACGCGCGCGGCGATATCCCAGCGCTCTAGCGGAATGCGAACCAGCGGTGCTTTGCCATGCGTGATCAGGGTGGTGATGCCCGATTGCACCGTGGTTTCGTCCCAGAAGCCGTGCTGCATGTCGAGCACCGCGGCGTCGAAATCGAAACCGGAAACGGCTTCAATATAATGGGTGTCGGTAATCCCGCACCAGGCAGAGACGGCAGGTTTGCCACTGTTTAAAACATTCGTTAAGCGCCGCATCGGGTCCTCGATGAATAACTGTATTTTGAAGCGCTGAATACTAGCCTGCCGCAGCGGTGATGTACACGCTTGCCGGAGCTGACGATAGCAGCCTTATCGCGCGCGGAAGGCGATGAAAACACCGCAAATGATGAGTAGCGATGCGATGGCGAAGCTCGCAGATATGCCCTCGGACAGGACCAGCCAGGCGAGGATTACCCCGGAAACCGGTTGCAGAAACTGGAACAGGCCGACGCGGGCAATGCCGCCGGTGCCGAGCGCCCAGTACCACAGCATATAGGCAATGATGGTGACCCCGATCGCCTGATACAAAACACCTGTCCAGGCAATCTGTCCGGCGACGGCGAGCGCGTCAAAATCAAGCATAAACCAGGCAAACGGCAGAATCAGCAGCGCGAACAGGCTGATGCCCCAGAAGGTTGTACCTTTGGCCGAATAGCCGCTGCGCTGTAATCTTGCTCCGGCGACGTAGCCGAGCGAGGCGAAGACATTGGCCAGCAGCACCAGCAAATCACCGGCGGTACTGGTGACTACAGATGCTACCGGTGCTTCATAGATCAGAATAATTTCACCGGCGAAGGCGACCGCGCAACCCAGCCACCAGATCGACGCGGGCCATTGGCGGTCCCAGAGCATGGCGATCGCGCCGGTGGTCATCGGTAATACGGCAAGCACCATGGTGGCGTGGTTGGCCGAGGTCAGCATGACGCCGAAGGTGAACAGCAAGGGGAAGGCAACAAATCCGCAAAAGCCGGAAATCGCCAGTAACCAGCGTTGGGTGGATGCAACGGGCAGGCGGATGCGGAGCATCAGCGCCAGCGGCAGCGCAATAGCACCACCGATGATGGTGCGCAGGATGGCGACATCAAGCGCGGCTATCGTCGACACTGCAACCTTGGCGGCGATCGCCGAGCCGCCGAATATAACCACTGCGATTAAAGCAGTGACAAATACCGCGGGTGACATTCAGTCGGCCGTGGCTGGTTCGGCCCGGGTTTGATCGGCCATGGGTTGTTCAACCACGGTCTGTTCAACCACGGTATGTTCATCGAGGATCAACTTTTTCAACTGGCGGCGGAATTGAAAGCCTCCGACGTCGGAACGCATGCTGATAAAGCGATCGAGTTTTTCATTCATGCCCTGTTGTACCGCATTCAAAATGACGCGGTCTTCCTCGAAGGCCGACTTGACTCCCGCGCTCATGGTCGCCGACAGGGCGTCGTCGTCGGGTTTGATGTTGCGCAGTTGAAACCAGTAATATCGGGTGTTTTGCTCGTCCATCGGGGTCATGAAATTGTAGCTGTTCATGATGAAGGTATCGTCGTGGAGCATACCTTCAACCCCGCCCGTACCGGCCGGCGTGAACACAGCGCGGATCAGCGCCAAAGACGGGTAACGAACTTCGTAATGTTGCAGCCGATCGCAGGCTCCGTCGAATGTGATCACCTGTTTATAAAAGGGTGCGGGTTTGCAGTTCAACATCCAGCGCGAAACAATTACCCCCGCATCGCTAACATCGACTTCGAGCGGGGTGTCCTTGGTATTCGCTTCGCCAAAGGTTGAGGCATGCACCCAGGCGACGTGGGTCGGGTCGAGCAGGTTATCGTTAATGTATTGGTAGTTGCAGGCAACGTCTATGGCATCGCCGCGGTTGTAACCCCAGTCCGGGTCGTCGAAATAATCGACCTGAAAGATGTTGTCGGTGTTGGCAAGGTCCGGGTCACCCATCCATATCCAGACTAGCCCATAGCGTTCGGCGCAGGGGTAGGTCCGCAGGTTGCTATTGTCGGGAATTTTATTGCCATTTGCCGGCGCGCCAACGCATTGCCCGCTGCAATCGAAAGTCAGCCCGTGATAACCGCATTCGAGCAGGTCACCTTTGAGCTTGCCCATGCTCAGCGGCAGGCGCCGGTGTGGACAGTAATCTTCAAAGGCAACGGCAACACCCACACTGTTTTTAAACAGGCAGATTTTTTCCCCGAGGATAAGGGTTGAATGCAGGCCCGTTGCAATTTCGTCGGCCCAGGCGGCGACGTACCAGACATTTTTCAAAAACATAGTTTGCAATACCGATTGCTTTGCGTGGAAATCGAAAAAAGCGGCGCATTAATACCGCCTCTACATGCGCTTATTGTCGCCATAAATCCGGATGTCGCAAGCCGGAACTAGTTCGCCAGCCCTCTGAGCTCAATCAAGCCCTGCAGTATCCGCCGCAAATGCTCGCGTAAAGCTTCGGCGACTTCGGGTAGATATTCCCAGGGTGCAGCTTCCTGCATATAACGAAACTGGGTCAGCTCCATTTGTATTGCGTGGATTCCAGTAGAGGGTTTACCATAATGCCGGGTGGTCCAACCGCCGCGAAAGCGACCGTTGCTGACTGAGGTAAATCCGTCGGCCGACTCGCAAATTGATTCGACCAGCGACTCGATTACCGAATCACAACAGGCGCCGCTGTCAGTACCGATATTAAAATCAGGCAGCTGACCATCAAATAAGTAGGGCACGACCGAGCGAATCGAATGGCAGTCGTACAATATGGCATAGCCATGGCGTTGTTTGATGCGCTCCAGTTCCTGTTGAATCACATCGTGATAGGGCTGGTGATAGTTGACCTGTCGTTCGGCAATTTCGGCTGCGTTGGGTGCTTCGCCTTTGTTATATAAATCGAGCCCGTCGAAGGTAGTCGTCGGACACAGCCCGGTAGTGTTCTGCCCTGGATACAGCGACTGCCCGCTCGGGTCGCGATTGGCATCGATAACATAGCGATGTATGGGGTTGCTAACCACGGTAACATTATCGACCAGGCCTTCGTAAAGACGGGTAATGTGCCAGTCGGCGTCCGCCTTCGCCTGGCCCTGCGCATTCAAGTGTTTCCAGATTGAATCCGGAATTTCCATACCGCCGTGCGGTTGTGCGAGCAACAGCGGACTGTCACCCTGGGTTATATTGGGAGTCATAGTTCAAGACCAGGCAATATGTCGGGCTCACCGAGCGCGTCGATAATCTGGCGTTCGATGACCAGTTTTTTGACTGCGCTGATGTCATCGGCGAGGAAGCGATCGTTTTCCAGCCTGGCGGCGACGCTGCGCACCTTGTCCATCACTCGTACCAATCGTGCGCTTGTTTTTACCGGCGCGCGGAATTCAACGCCCTGCACGCCGACGAGCAGTTCGATGGCGATAATATGCGCCAGGTTCTGGTTCATATCGCCCAGCCGTCGTGCCGCGTGGCAAGCCATCGACACATGGTCTTCCTGGTTGGCACTGGTCGGTGTTGAGTCGATCGAACAGGGCATCGCGCGTTGTTTGTTTTCGGCCATTAGCGCCGCCGAAGTTACCTCGGCGATCATATAACCCGAATTCAATCCTGGGTTGGGCGACAGGAATGCGGGCAGTCCGAAATTCTGCGCCGGGTCGACAGTAATGGCGATGCGTCGCTCGCTGATCGAGCCGATTTCAGAAATGGCGAGCGCGCATTGGTCGGCACCGAAGGCGACCGGCTCGGCGTGAAAATTACCACCCGACAAAATGGAACCGTCTTCGATGACCACAATCGGGTTGTCGGTGACCGCATTCGCCTCGATCTGCAGCATCGCTCCGACCTGTCTAAATTGATCCATACAGGCGCCCATCACCTGTGGCTGACAACGAACACTGTAGGGGTCTTGCACGCGTTCGTCATCGTCACGATGCGACTCGCGGATGGCCGAGCCTTCGAGCAGCTCGCGCAGGCAGGCGGCGGCGTCAATCTGGCCCTTTAAGCCGCGCAAGGCATGTATTTCGGGGCGAAATGGTGCGGTCGAATCCATCAATGCGTCGGTCACAATGGCGCCGGAAATCAGCGCGGTTTGCGCCAGGTTCCAGGCATCGAACAATGCGGCCAGCGCCAGCGCGGTGGATACCTGGGTGCCATTGATCATGCCCAGCCCCTCTTTCGCGCCGAGTGCCATCGGCTCCAGGCCGGCGGCTTTTAACGCCTCGGCCGCCGCCATAGTTTTACCCTGATACTGTGCCCGACCTTCGCCGAGTATGACCGCAGTTAAATGCGCCAGCGGAGCAAGATCACCCGACGCGCCGACCGAGCCCTGCCCCGGAACTACTGGAATCAAGTCGAGTTCGATGAAGGTTTGCAAACGCTGAATAATCTTCCAGTTGACGCCTGAGGCACCGCGCCCCAGCGACAGCATTTTCAAAGCGATAATCAGCCGCACTATGGGCCGCGGCAATGGATCGCCAACCCCGCAGCAATGCGACAGGATCAAGTTGCGCTGCAGTTGTTCGGTTTGATCGGCCGGAATACGCGTGCTCGCCAGTTTGCCGAAGCCGGTATTGATGCCGTAGACCGCGGTTTTGCCCTTTGCCGCTTCGACGACGATGCGCGCGGCGGCATCGACACGGTCTTTGCAGGCGGGGTCGATGTGCACCGGGTGATCGCTGCGATAAATCCGGCGCAAGGTGGCAAGCGTAGTAGTACCCGGGGTTAATTGAATGATGTCGGACATTTTAGATATTACTCGGCTAGTTGGTCGATACAACGACGATAATTTTCGGCAACTTCGACTTCGTTGGCATGGTGCCCTTTGTCGATTACCTTACGCCCGCCAACGTAAACATCGCGCACCAGGCACTCGTTGCCGGAGAATACCCAGCTGTCGAGCAGGTTATCTTCGCGGCGGCCATAAAGTCGTGGGTGCTGGTCATCGAGTACCACCAGATCGGCGCGATAACCAACTTGCAGGCTGCCGATCTTGCGACCCATTGCCTGCGCGCCACCGGCGAGGGAGCTATCGAGCAAACTTCTGGCGGTGCTGCTAATTCCTGTATTGACGAGAACATTGCGCTGCCGTGTCACCAGGCGTTGACCGTACTCGAGCCAGCGCAATTCTTCGACCGGGTCGATGGAAATATGGCTGTCCGAACCGATCGCCCAGCGCCCACCCGCTTCGAAATAATCAACGGCATTGAAAAAGCCATCGCCGAGATTCCCTTCGGTAGTGGGGCAGAGTCCGGCGATGCAGCCACTTTTGGCCATGGTCTGGGTTTCGCTGTCGCTCATGTGGGTGGCGTGAATCAGACACCAGCTCGGGTCGACCTCGAAATGTTTAAAAAGCCATTGCACCGGACGCGTGCCACTCCATTCGAGGCAATCGGCGACTTCTTTGGTTTGCTCGGCGATATGTATGTGGATAGCGGCGAGACCATCGAGGGATGCAATCACTTCGCTGAGCAGGGGTTGACTGATCGCGCGCAGCGAATGCGGCGCGATACCGACCGAATTATTGCTGTCGTCGGCACAATTGCGTTGCAGGGTTTGCACAATGTTGATAAAGCCGTCGGCGTCATTAATAAATCGCTTTTGCCCGGGCAACGAGTCGGCGCTGCCGAAGCCGCCAAAGCGGTAAAGTACGGGCAATGCAGTAAAACCCAGGCCGACTGCCTGCGCCGCACGCATGCACTGCAGGCTCATTTCGGCAGGGTCATCATAAGCCTTGCCGTCGAGGTCGTGATGCAGATACTGAAATTCACCAACGCAGCTGTAGCCGGATTTGAGCATTTCAAGGTAGAGCTGCGCGGCAATGTGGTAAAGATGTTCGGGCTGGATGCGTTCCAGGTAGTGATACATAACCTTGCGCCAGGTCCAGAAACTGTCCTTCGCGGCATCGCCGGTAAGCCCGGCGCGTTCCCCCAGTCCCGACATTGCGCGCTGATGCGCGTGCGAATGCACATTCGGGATAGCCGGTATTACAACCCCGGTTTTGTCGCCGCTTTGGTAAGGCTTATTCGCCGCAATTGATTCGATATTACCGTCGGCGTCGATTTTGAATTCGACCGATTCGGCCCAACCGCTGTTCAGTAATGCCGATTCGGCCCAGATTGTTGATGTCATTTAAGTGTCCGTCGAATTCGGTTTGCCTTTGTTTGAAAAGCAGCGTA
>JBLHOA010000111.1:0-9945 GCA_047622345.1 Gammaproteobacteria bacterium
TCCATTATTATCGCAAAGTTAGAAGATTGCGCTGACTTCTGGTTAAGTCAGAAAAAAAAACTGCGTTGCAAATTACAGGACCTGTTCGAACCCATTTTACGTTTGCAATATGGCGATACTTATATGGCGGTGTTTGCCGATCATCCCTGGCAGGCGCTGCTCTATCTAAATTATCAATTTGAGCACCAGGCTACAGGGCAGTTTTATTTATCCAGCAGGCTGAACTGGAATATTTACAAGAGCATGAACTGGGATTACTGGTTTAATGCACAGCAATGTCTGCACGATCATTTAACCAGGATCAACGCGAAAGGCTTTAATCGTCAGCAGCAACAAAGTAAACAGGCTCAATTCAAACGCTTTATTCATCGCCTCGGGCTTGCCAGCCCCTGGCAAATAAAAGCAGCAGACGCGAATGCCATAACGCGACGTTTCGGCCAGTGGATGGGGAGGATCTGGCACTGGAGCTTCACCCGAAGCAGTTCCCTGGCGTGGTTCCCCTGGGTGGCGCTGTTGCCTGAAAAAATCCCCACTGTGAACCGGGATATTGATTTCCCCGTTAATCAATGGGCCAGTATCGAGTTGCTTCTAGTTGAGGATTTTGCCCGGCTTTGCGCGCAACTTCATCAAGATGATGGTGAACATATCAACCGGATGACCTGGCAGATTACCTTGTTTAATTATCAGAAAATTTCAGTCGAGTTGTCTTTCCGTCACCCCTATTCGCTACACCGTGACCAACCGGGGTTCGGCACAGCGATTTACCAGGCCAGGTACATCTACGAGCATTTAATTCAGCAGCTGCAGGCACGCGATACTGATCTGGATCTCCCCGAAACCATGCCATTCATCGGCTGGCAGATTGTCATTAATGAGCGAATTTCATTACCCCCGATGATCTGGAAATTATTCGATGATGAAACCAGCCACATTGATTATGAAAAAATTAATTCGCTGCAGAATAAGTTACCTGTCGGTTTTGAATGTTATCAATCGGCATCAAATTTTCATGCAGAAAAATCATTTCTGGGTTGTGCTATTGGAGCTGAGTCGAAATCGGATATTGATAATTTTCAATGGCGGAATACGGCGGCTAATAAACCCCTTTTTTATTATCCAGACGTAATCCGCATAGACGCGCCAACTCGAATGAATAAACTGTTTCTTGAGCGTAGTTCACTGCAATGGTGGTTAGCGGATAATGCGCTAAAATCACTCCGGGATTACTTTGTGCTCACCGATAACAAAGGCCGCTCAAGCTGGATATATCGCGATAGCGATGGGGACTGGTATAAGCAGGGTGAATACAGTTAGCCGGCCTTATTGATGACCGTTCAAACTGTGATTTTCCTGTTTGCTTCTTGTCACCGCGGATCCCCGGGATTGTAGTTCGGCTATGCCTGTCATGTGCTCCGAATTTAACCATTTTAATGAATGGCTTTGTAAAACCAACTTTAGTTTTTTGCATGGTGCTTCCCATCCAGTCGATTTAATAACTCGCGCCAATGCGCTCGGATATGGTTCCCTGTGCATTAACGATTTTGATGGTGGTTATGGCCTGGCGCGATGTTATCGCGAACTCGATTACCTGAAAAAGCAAGGTCAGCATCAGGGCATGAAGTTAAATTATGGCGCCGAAATTCACTTCAAACGTGATCACGACTTACCGGTACTGCTGCAGGATACTTTAGTACTGGTTGCTCAGAACCTTACCGGGTATGCCAACCTGAATAAGCTGTTGAGCTACTCGCACCGTAACGGCAAGGAATATGCCAATATACCTCCTGGCTACCTATATAACGCTCCGCTTGACGGCCTGGTAGCGATACAGCCGATGCGGGGTAACAACCGAACTGCTGCCCCGGTTAATCACAGTGCCGCCTTGAAACAACTTTTTGGCGACCGCTATTATCTTACGATAAGTCGACACCTGCATCCTGCAGAAGACTGTTGGATCAAAGCAACGCTTGCCCTGGCAAAAAAGAATCAATTGAAATTCATTCTCAGTCAGGATATTTTTTTTCATAATCGGCAACAAAAATGTATGAGTGATCTTTTGCAAGCGATCCGCACTAATCGCGTATTCGAAGACTGTGCGGAGCATTTTTTTCCAAACGCAGAACGATCGTTGCATAAGCCGGCTGAATTGCAGCGCTTGTTTGCTCCGATCCCCGGGTATGAAAAAGCACTGACTTATTCACGCGAACTGAACCAAAGCTGTGAATTTGACCTCAACCAGTTAGCCTATCACTACCCTAAAGAAATGATTCCAGTCGGGTATTCTGCGCAGTCTTACCTGAGCTTACTGGTAAAAAGATATCTTAGGGAAAAGTTTGGTCCTACCCCGCCGGTAAAAATAAATAAACAAATCGAGCATGAACTGATGTTGATCGAACAGCTAAACTTTGCAGATTATTTTCTGACCGTCTGGGATATTGTTAGCTGGGCTAGAGAGCAGCATATTCTGTGTCAGGGGCGAGGTTCTGCGGCAAATTCTACGGTTTGTTTTCTACTCGGTATTACCTCGGTCAATCCCGACCAGTTTGATTTACTTTTCGAGCGCTTCGTCAGCATGGAGCGCGGTGACCCTCCCGATATTGATGTCGATTTCGAGCACGAGCGTCGGGAGGAAGTGATCCAATACATATATTCCCGCTATGGCCGTGAACGCGCGGCGATGGTGGCAAACGTCATTACCTTTCGCGGCAAAGGCGCATTGCGAGCTACCGGTAAAGCGCTGGGTGTCGAAGAGAAGTTGCTTAAAGAAATGTCAAAAATCGCATCCAGCCGTTATTACCGGGGTAGCGGAACCGAAAATATTGTCATGGCGTTAAAGAATGATTACGAGAAAAGTAACCTGCAGTCAAAAAAAGTGAGCTGGGGTCTCTGGATGCAGTTGAGCGAAAAACTGCATGGTTTTCCGCGGCATCTGGGAATTCATTCGGGTGGATTCATGCTTGCCGACAAACCGCTCGACTGCTTACTCGCGCAGGAACCCGCGACCATGGAAGGGCGCTCCGTCATTCAGTGGAGTAAAGAGGACATCGAAGCGCTGGGGTTTTTCAAAATCGATATATTAAGCCTGGGAATGCTTTCCGCAATTAGAAAGTGTTTTCAATACCTGGAACATTACTATGGGAAAACACTTCGATTTGGTGACCTTCCTGTTGATGACGCGGCTACCTATGCGATGATTCAAAAGGCCGATACTGTGGGCACGTTTCAAATCGAATCGCGAGCGCAGATGTCGATGCTGCCACGTTTAAAACCGACCTGCTTTTATGACCTGGTCATTGAAGTTGCGATCATTCGACCCGGCCCGATTCAAGGAAACGTCATTCACCCCTATCTCGCGCGTCGGCAGGGGCTGGAACCGATTACCTACCCGGATGAGCGTTTACGCCCGATCCTGGAGCGAACACTTGGCATCGCGATTTTTCAGGAGCAGGCGATGCGGATTGCCATTGCGGTGGGCAACTTCAGCGCGGGTGAGGCGGATGAATTGCGTAAAAAAATAGGTGCATGGGGGGTAAAAGATTTCAATCGCGACCTAATCCCCCTGCTCAGTAAACTCGAGCAGGGAATGCAAACTAACGGTATTAAAAAAGAGTTTGCCGAGCAAATACTGGGTCAGATGAAAGGTTTTGCCGAATACGGGTTTCCCGAGTCTCACGCGGTATCCTTTTCGCTGATTGCTTATGCTTCCTGTTATTTAAAATGTCATTATCCTGCTGCGTTTTATATTTCGGTACTGAACTCCCAACCAATGGGTTTTTATTCTCCGCATGCCTTGTTGCAATCGGCAAAACGCGAAGGAATAAAAATACTGCCTCTTTCCCTGGAATGCTCCACCTGGGACCATCAACTTGAGAAAGGGCTTAACCGCCGGCAATTAGCAATTCGACTGGGTTTTAGGCTGGTCAATGGTTTATCAGAATCGACTGTGGATAAAATCATAGATTGTCGCGCTAGCGATCAATCCATTCGTAGCCTCGAGCAATTCTCTACGGCGGGTAATTTTGCCAGAGATGAATTGACCGCGTTGGCTAACTCGAATGTGTTCGACGAGTTTTTCGAGTCCCGATCGCAGGCATTGTGGGCGGCAGAAGCCGCCCCGTTTAACCCTATGTTAGATGACCAGGAGGGCCAGTTTGAGTGGCCGGAGGAATCATCTATGGAACGTATACAGAAAGATTTTCGTGCCTTCAAAACCAGTCTGGCCAATCATCCGGTGACGGTGATCAAATCCGAACAATGGTCCTATTCAGTGGCGCTTGAAAAATTCATCACATCGGGGCAACTGAATCAATTAGCAGCCGATATCGATGTTTTTGTTTTTGGCATGGTTTTGATCAAGCAATCACCTGGGTCAGCAAAGGGCATGGTATTCGTCACGCTCGAAGATGAGCAGGGCTTTATCAATATTGCCTTCACTCCACAGGTATATACGCGTTTTTATCGGGAGGTCGATCAACAGGCTTTTCTGGCCGTGGTGGGAAAATTACAGCGCGTGGGCGAATCGCATTCTATTCTGGTGAAGCGGGTTTTTGCAGCCCGGGCAGGTGCTCGTTTATTGCCACTCAATCAAAAACAGAATGATATTGTGAGCGCAGCAGCAACCATAGACTTACTAAAGCCGCGAGCATTTCGATAATCAGAGCTGCCCTACATGAAGCTGACCATCGACAGGGTGCTGTTACCTAGCGCCATAATAGTTTGAAAAACCGGAACGCCAACAAAATGCAAACCCACCAGGGCAAGCAGTGCGTAGGTACCATAACGATGGTTGAGTTGCAGGTAACGTATGGCCCATTTTTTTGGCAACGCATAAGGGAGTATATAGTGGCCGTCGAGCGGGCCAATCGGGATTAAGTTAAACAGCATTAGCAGCATGTTAATGCTTGCCAGATAAGTAAAGAAAAAATAGGCGGCTTGTCCTGAAAATAACTCCCAGCCCGATTTCAAACCGAAAATGTATAGATTAATGGTGATTACTGCGAGCAGTAAATTCATCGCGGGGCCTGCAGCCGCGACCAGCAAAGTCCCCCATCGATTACGATAGTTTCGTGGGTCGGTGGGAACCGGCCGGGCATAACCGATGCCGATCAGTAACACCATCAATAAGCCAACCGGGTCAATATGCGGAATCGGGTTGAGGGTTAGTCGGCCCGCATTTTTGGCCGTGTTATCACCATTTAAAAAGGCAACAAAGCCATGTCCGAATTCATGAAAGGTTAACGAAAAAATCAACGCGAATGCAATAATGGCGAACAGCAAATACTGCTGGTTCAGTAAAATCTCTATCACTGCAATACTACCCCGGGATTACTTGTCATCAGGTACTGAAAAATCTGAACGACCTTCGTTCGCTTCGTCTTCCTCTTCGGGTTCTTCGACCAGACTCAATCCGGCAAAAGCGTCATCTGATTGATCTGATGCGCCATCCCCTTTTTTCGCCAGGTCGATGCGAAGGCGCAGATTATTTTCGGCGTCAGCATTTTTAAGCGTTTCTTCCAGGCTGATTTTGCCCTCGTTATATAAGTGGAAAAGGGCCGAATCAAAGGTGCGCATTCCCATCGATTCGGATTTCTCCATGACTTCTTTGATTTCCAGCACTGAGCCCTGATTGATCAAGTCGGCCACTCGCCCTGAATTCAATAAAATCTCAATTGCGGCACAACGCTTGCCGTCGATAGTTGGAATTAACCGTTGAGATACAAAGGCTTGCAGATTTATCGATAAATCGCTGAGTAACTGAGTTCGCCTTTCTTCGGGGAAAAAGTTGATGATTCTATCCAGTGCCTGATTGGCGTTATTGGCATGCAGGGTGGAGATGGCAAGATGTCCGGTTTCAGCAAAGGCAAGCGCGTGTTCCATAGTTTCGCGGTCCCTTATTTCGCCGATCAGAATGACGTCGGGTGCCTGGCGTAAGGTGTTTTTAAGCGCATCATCAAAGGAGTCGGTATCCATACCCACTTCGCGTTGGTTAACAATGCAGCCCTTATGGGGGTGGATATATTCAACCGGGTCCTCAATGGTGATGATGTGTCCCTTTGAATTTTTGTTTCGGTAATCGATTAAAGCGGCTAAAGAGGTTGATTTGCCCGACCCGGTACCACCGACAAATAAAATCAAACCGCGTTTCGCCATAATCACCTTCGATAAAATCTCGGGCAGTCCAAGATCATCTTTATCGGGGATGACGGTAACAATATTCCGGACAACCATGGCCACTTCGTTGCGTTGTTTGAATATATTGACACGAAAGCGACCGATTTCAGGCAGCGAAAGCGCCAGGTTCATTTCTGGTTTCAGTTTGAATTCGGCTTTTTGTTTATCGTTCATGATTTCCTGGGCAAGACTGTCTACCCAGCCTAGCGGGGCGGGGTCTTTACCCAGAGGTCTTAACACCCCGTTAAATTTAGCACTCGGTGGTGCTCCGGTGGATAGATATAAATCTGACCCCTCTTTTTCTGCCAGAATTTTCAGATAGGGTTTAATTTTCATCCGTATTTCCCAAAAAGTGGAATTAACCAGTTGCGAGTATCACGCCAAACAATTGACTCAAATAGTTAATTAAAAAAATGAACAATATCACATAAGCCTTTGAAAATTATAAAAATCCGTTATAATCTGTTAACGTTTATGAGGATTGCGCGACGTACCATTAAAAGTTTGCGAAAATTTCTGAGTATCTCGAGGTAATTCATCGTAAACAACTAGCTCAAATATAGTCTATAACTGGGGCTAAATAGTAGTAAAACTGAACATTTTTAGAAAGCTTGAAAGCTTGAATGCTTTGGATTTGAAGCAGCATCGACTAATTTAGATTAGGATATAGGGAAAAACTATGTCACAGGACCTGATTAACAGGTATCAAAAGTCAATACGCGTCAGCATTCCAAATGCGGACGTGGAGAAAAAATTTCGGAACTTGCAATCCACGCGAGGCCGAAGCTCAAGCGTGTTTGCCTTTGCCGCGTTACTCGTTTTAAGCCTCGCATTTGCCTATCTGGAAATGCGCGCTTTCGGTCTTGATGTATCTACCCCGATGTACCTCTATTTTGCCTCAGCTGTGCTGGCATTAGCTAACCTGCTGTTAAGCCAGTTCAGTAAAAAATTATATTGGCATAATCTGCGCTTAATTGGCTGCGGTGTATTTGCCATGTCCGCAATTATCCTCGCCCTGGTATTGCAAAAATATAGTGCCTATCACGTTATCGAGTTTGTCCTGCTCATCGTTTGGATGGGGGCATTAAAAACGGCTCGACTGCTGTATACGAGTCTTGTCAATCTCCTGATGTCGACTGCTTTTGTCGGCGCTATGTTTATTACCGATATTTCAGAATTCTGGATTTTACTCGTCGTAGTGTTACTAGGATGTTCGGTTTTCCTCGGCAGTTATCTCGGATATATGATCGAGCGCATCCGGCATATGGCGTTCCTGCAGACAGAAATTAACGAAAGCCTGAGCGCGCGGCAGGAAGTATGGGCCTATACCCTGCTCGATCTGGATTTGGCCTTAAGCGGTGTGCTCGATTTTAAGGAAATGATTGGGTTGCTGAAAAAGCACCTGGAACCGGTGATTAAATTTGATTCCTATATTCTCACTTCGCTGGAGGGTAAGGGTCCAAAGCCGGTTGCAGATAAAGTAGAAGGTGAGCTGTTTGAAAACGATGATAAAACCTTCTGGTCGGAGGAATTACTTGGCAAGCTCAATCAGACCCGGCAGGCCACGGTAAGCTCGGAGCATGAAACGGTTAAAGGGGTGCTGGGTAGAGAGAAGCAACGCTTTATTTCCTACCGGCTTGACGTTCCGGTATTTAACGACTCCAAGCTGCTCGGCATTATCAGCTTACGGCGAGCTATGGACCCCTTTGACGACCTGGATATGAATGCAGCATTGAGCATTTCTTCACAGGCAATGATGATATTTAAACGGACTTCGAAAAATGCTTCGATGGTGTTTTCGTCTGCAGCCCAGAGCCCCGTGATTAGACCGAAGAAAGACTCGTCTGTTACGACGACGTCCGCGACAACACAGTCCAGCGATATAGATTTGACCGATCATGGCGAACAGGACGCCGGGTCGAGCTTTGATCCTGATGCAACATTGGTGCCGGTCGAAGTGATGCAGAAGTTTCGCAAGGAAGAAGAGACTGCGAAAAAAACGATCACTCTGATGAGTCGAGAGAACGCAGACAAAGTGGCGGTTGATCGCTACCGCACTGCTGCCGTAGAAAGTGAGCCATTGTCAGTATTGATTATCGAGGTAGATGGGTTATCCAAATTGCGTGAACAGGATGGCGATCAGGTGGCGTATAAAATATTTGCGTCAATAGTTAAATATGTGTTCACCAAAGTTGACAAGGAAAAAGATATTCTCGGTCGATATGGGCAGAATGGCTTGAGCGTATTGATGCCCAAAGTTGACATGAATGCGGCCGAAAAATTTGCCGAAATGATTCGATATTTTGTTGCCAATACGCAGTTCAAAACAGCCTACGGTGAGAAAACCGCGACGCTTAGTATTGGTGTTGCCGCGATCACCGACGATACCGGGGACTATGCCTCGATGGTGAAGCGTGCCGATATGGCATTATTTGTTGCTAAAAAGAACGGCCGCAACTGTGTCAAGGTTCGACTCTAGGAATTGCCCGATTGGCGCAAGTCTTACGAGGGTACCTCTGATCAATTCATGAATAAGCATCTTGAGCCCAAAATGAGCAATGTCTGCGTTATGAAACTGACCAATAGCCCTGCTATTGGCTGCGTTTCATGCCTTGCCCTTGCTCATTTTGAATCTCAAGCTGACTTACCCAGAATTAATCAGAGGTACCCTGGGTCTGGATGCCGAATTATCAAAAACTAAAAGTCGTTGTCTGGGAATAGGTGATAGCCGTTATTTGTTAATCCATCATCAAGGGCGTTATCATGCGCTCGATCATTGCTGTACTCACAAATCGGCCAGCCTTTGTAACGCCGATATTCGTGGAAAGAAAATAATCTGCCCCTGGCATGGCGTTAAATTCGATATTGAAACAGGGCAGGCAACCGGTGAAATTTATTGTCGTCGCCTCGAGACCTGGCCGGTAAGTATCGATCGCGGCAATGTGTATCTTCATATTTGAGAGTTTAGATGAAACCTGAAAATCAGCATTGGTGCGAGCGTTGGCGGGAAAATCGAATCGGTTTTCACAGCAGCGATATAAATCAATATTTACAAAAATACCTGCCCAATTTTGCCCTGCCCGACGAGGCGGCCGTGTTCCTGCCGCTTTGCGGGAAGTCGAACGATATCGCCTGGCTGGCGGATCAAGGGCTCAATGTAATTGGCGTGGAATTGTCGGCTATCGCTATCGAAGCTTTTTTTGCCGAGCATGAGCTGCGTTATCAAAGTTTTGAATCGGATCGTTTTGTTATGCGCAGTTGCGCAAATATCAAATTACTCGAGGGTGACTATTTCGAGCTAAATAGTGACGATTTACAAGGCTGTGCTTTAGTTTTTGACCGAGCCTCGCTGATCGCTTTGAGCGCGCAGCAGCGGGTCGAATACAGTCGCCACCTGAATGCAATAATGCCGCCGCAGTGCAATATTTTTCTGGTCGCCCTCGACTACGATCAGCAACAGATGTCTGGCCCACCTTATGCGGTGACAGCAACAGAAGTGGCGCAGTACTTTGGAGATGACTTCGCGATTATTGAGCTTGAAAAAAATGACGTCCTTGATGAGCTCCCGCGATGGCGTGAACAGGGGTTGACACGTCTCACTGAGACGGTTTATCGATTGGAGCGAAAAGGATGAAAAGTTTCGTCGGAAAATTGCACAAAATGCATGTCGAACTGGAAAACCCGGTGCGTTATCGGCTCGAGCTATCGGGTGAAACGATTGATCTGAATGAATGGATTGGCCGTCAGGTCACTATCGAGTATCTGCAGAGAATC
>JBLHOA010000112.1:0-9822 GCA_047622345.1 Gammaproteobacteria bacterium
ACCGCAGGCGGCGTAGCCCCCGAGGCATTCGCGAAATGTTTCACCGATTATCCGTTCATAGCTGGATTTTTATAACGCGTGTCTGAGCTTAAGTAAGTGCCATTAGTGACAGTTAACTTATCTATACTTTTGAATTAAGTAAACAGGCTGTATATTTGAATATGGCCATGTTGACACAGTCATAATAAAGGTATATTTTTTATACCATTTTTTCATTCGAGTATGACGACCGTAAAAGCCAGGCAAACCTGAGCAAGCATGGAATAGATTTTGTCGGCGCGCAGTAGCTTTGGTTAGATTCAAACTTATTGGAAGTCCCGGTCAAGACAATTGATGAGCCGAGGTTTCTGATGATTGGATGATTCTAAACTAGCATTGGTCGGCAGTAGTTACTTTTCGCGATGAAAATTTTCGTATTATCTCAATCCGCCGATCCCACAACGAGGAGATTAAATTATATGAAAGCAAATAAATTTGATTCAGCCTTCGAAAGTGATAAAGACATTACGGGTTCGCTCGATCTCAGTAAAATTAAGCGCTCTAATCAAACCCAGAAAAGGGTGAATGTCGACTTCCCCACCTGGATGATTGAATCCCTGGATAAAGAGGCGTCTCGATTAGGTGTAACGCGACAGTCCATTATTAAAATATGGCTGGCTGAGCGCCTTGAAAGCCTGACGCATTAAACTGAAGTGATAGCTTCAGCCCCGACGGTAACTGCCCCATAGTGTGGGCCTGTTATATTGATTCAACCGCTGAGGGAAATATTCTCGGCGAGAATTTATTGAATTTCGGAGTAAACTGGATTTTCTTCAGAGTTAGTGAATTGAGGCTGCAATGAAAAATCCCGTAAACACAAATCGCCGACGGTTGCTGCTGGGCATGCTCAGTCTGCCGCTTGCAGAGACTGCCTGGGCGTCAGTGCTAACCCCCAGGGGTAGCGAAGGGCCGTTTTACCCTACAACCGCAATGCGCTTCGACGATGTCGACAATAATCTGGTGAAAATTAAAGGCGTTGTCACGGCGGCGGGTGGTGAAATTGTTCGCCTGCAGGGCCGCGTGCTCGACCAGCAGGGCAGACCGGTTGAATCGGCGCGCGTCGAAATCTGGCAATGTGATGTCAATGGTCGTTATCTGCACCGCGGTGATTCCGGTGGGCAGCCTCGTGATAGCGGGTTTCAGGGCTTCGGTGTTGACCTGACCAATGCTCTTGGCGAATATTCTTTTCGTACTATCAAGCCGGGGCCTTACCCGGGGCGTACCCCGCACATCCATTTGAAAGTGATAGTCGGTGGCCGTGAACGGCTGACTTCGCAGTTGTACCTGCCGGACCATTCATTGAATAAGCGTGACTGGTTGTTTCAGAACATTCCGTCAGCGCGGCGCGAGCTGGTGACGATGAATTTTAATCGGGAACCCGAGCCAATCGCGCGGATCGATCTCCATATTGGATAACGGTGGGTCGGTAATACCGGTTTAGCGCTAGAGTAGCTGCAGCGCTTGGTTTCAAGGCGCTTTACGGCTGGTTCGAACAATGCTCAAGCAGCGTTTTCAGCACTTAATCTGTTTAATATCAGTAGCGCAAAGTCATCCCAGCCAGGGGCTGTCAAGGCAATGGATCGCACCCGTTTGACTTCGGTGATGGCTTCCACAGGGGACATGTTTTCGCATTGGCAAAGGTAGTAAGCCATCAGTAAACCGGTACGGTCTTTGCCCGAAGTGCAATGCACCAGAGTAGTTTTGCCCGCGGCTATATTGGCTTTCAAATACTGAAGCGCTCGAGGTAGCGTGTTTATGCAGTGTTCCATATCGCCCAGGCGCGGTGGCGCATTCTCTGACAGCGGTATGCAAGCATAGTCGATATCGACCGAGGCGAGATCCTCGGGGTGAACCAGTATGCCGTCATTCACCGATAGTATCGCGTCGATTCCTCCCATCGATAAATCAAAGGCATTCCAGGGGTCCTGATTGGGGCCGCTGCGGCCGACCACCTGAAAGCGCAGGTAAAATACATTCTTCATTTTTGCTGTCCCTGTCGATTAGTCATGGGATTTTTCGGATTTATATCCAGACATCATTATCTGCCGTTATTTCAGTATCTTTAGCATCTCCGGTATTTGTTACACCACGAGGCTCGATCAGTAAAATCTTTGTTTCTTCTGCGGCATGGGGTTTGTGCTCGACGCCTTTGGCAACCACATACATTTCACCCGCATTGATATCAACAAAGCCATCACGAAAATCGATGCGCAGGCTGCCTTCAATGACGATAAAGGTTTCATCGGTGTCGGCATGGCTATGCCAGACGAAATCCCCGGCAATCTTGACCAGTTTGAACTGGTAGTCATTCATTTCGGCGATGACCTTGGGTGACCAGTGCTGGTCGATCAGGCCGAGTTTCTGGGCAAAGTTGAGGGCCTTATATTCCATGGCATTAGGCCGATGCGGGTTGTTTTAACGATTGCCACTGCTCCTTGCTGACCTTGTAGCAAAACCAGAGTTCGTCCTTGCCCGAGATCGGTGACACTTCGTCGTGGGTAAATTGCGCACCGATTTTTTCGCAGGCCTTTTGCGAACGGATATTATCCGGGGAAGCGTGCAACCAGATGGTGTCGAAAAACTGAAAGGCGTAGTCGAACATCAGCCTTTTCAACTGGCAGTTGGTCTCACCACCCCAATAGGCGCAGGTCAGGAAAGTGAAACCGATGGAAATGTCGTCAGGTACGGTTGCAACGGTGTAGTAACGGGACGATCCGATTAACGCACCGGTGGCCCGATCGCTTACCACAATGGTTGCTTTCGATGCGATCGCATTTTTAAACCATTGTTCAAATACCGGTCGCTGGTAGCGGTCTGAAGCAGGGTGACCGGCCCAGATATTTTTGTCGGACATGATGGCGTACATCGGCTCAAGGTCATCCACCGTGATCGGCCTGATGGCTAGTTTTTCATCGCTTAGAAAGGGTTGAAACGTAAATTCGAGGCTCATTTCAATTCCACTTCGATGAACACAAATTCGTAGTCATTGTGGTTGATAACATTGTGCTCAACCCCTGCGAGGCGCGTATAGCTTTGCCCGGCAGCGAGATCGGCGATGACTTCACCTTCGGCCGATTCGATGCGCAATTGTCCGCTAGTTTGCGGCACCACGATATAGTCGTAGGCGTGTGTATGCCAGGAGGTTTCGGCACCCACGGCAAAGCGCCATTCGGTTACTATGACGCGATCGGTTTCGAGCTGTACGGTCGGTTGGGCAAGTTTTGCTGACATCGGTCTCAATATTCCCTATCCTGCGGACGATGAACAATAGCCTATTCAACTTCGATAGAAAACCAGTCTGTGATCAAAAATTAGCAATAACAACCGGTATCAAAACGATCACTTTGAGCGCATTAGCCGCCTACACGACTGCGCCAGTCGTTAATTTAGGTATCCTGTTTGCCGCTAAACCCGGAGAAATTTGAATTGAGTACACCGCCCCAAATTGAACGCATACTGGCGGCGAATCGCCCCTTTATTCTTGATGGTGCATCGGGCAGCGAAATGCAAAGCCGAGGCTACGATGTGTCTTCCAGTCTCTGGAGTGCGCAGCTACTTATCGATGAACCCGACGCGCTACAAGCGCTGCACCTTGATTATTTGCAGGCGGGGGCAGACTGTATTACCACGTCGAGTTATCAGGCGAGTATGCCCGCCTTGCTTGAACGCGGGTTCAGTCTGGCCGAGCTGCAATCGCTGTTCGAGCTTTCGGTATCGATTGCGGTTGCGGCGCGTGAACAGTTTCTCCAGCAGCAGCAGCCGCCTGAGTCAAAACCACTAGTGGCCGCGAGCATCGGCTGCTTCGGGGCTTATCTGGCGGATGGCTCGGAATATCGGGGCAATTATGGCGTCGCTCGCGAAGTGCTGGTCGATTTCCATCGGCAGCGCCTGCATTGGCTCGACCAGTCAGGTGCCGATTTGATTGCCTGCGAAACGATTCCCGATTTAGCCGAGGCAGAGGTGCTGGCTGAGCTGTTGCGTTCGACTAACACCCCGGCCTGGGTCAGCTTTTCATGTGCCGACGGGGCGCATTTGCACGATGGTAGTCGCATCGAAACGATGGCCGAATTATTTAACCAACACCCCGGTGTTTTTGCATTGGGAATTAACTGCACCGCACCCGGTTTTATTGATGACCTGGTGATCAAATTGAAATCGAGGGTGCCCGATAAATTGATTCTGGTTTACCCGAATTCGGGGGAGCAGTATGATGCCGAACATAAGTGCTGGCAGCGACAGGAGTCGCCACAGCAATGGCTCGCGCTGGTCGAAAAATGGCATGGCCTCGGCGCCGACATGATCGGTGGCTGTTGTCGAATCGGCCCCGAACAGATACAAACTATTGCAAACAGGTATAAATAAATAATGGCCTTATTAATAGACATCAAGAACCCCAAATGGCTAACCGATGCAGCCCTGCGCGATGAATTGTGGGCCTATACCCCGGATGCCGATATCAGAATCGCATCCGACCCCGGCGACCCTGCCGATATAGATATGCTCACCGTGAGTAGCTATCACCGTGGCGAAGCATTGAAATACCCGAACCTGAAGGTGATTCAGAAAACCGGGGCCGGGGTTAACAATATTCTGGATGATGATTTACTCCCCGATTCGGTTACGGTAACGCGTCTGGAGGCTCATATTTCGGGCAATGAGATGGCTGAATATGCGCTGGCCTATGTGTTACAGGAGCAGCGCCAGTTACGCCTTTATAACCAGCACCAGCAAAAACCCGAATGGGTCTCTTATCCACCGCGAAAATCGGCAGAAACCACGGTAGCGGTTCTGGGGCTGGGTCAAATCGGGCAGATAATTGCGCGGCGTTTTGTCGATAATCGCTTCAAGGTCTGCGGTTGGAGCCGCACGCAGAAAAATATCGACGATGTGACCAGCTATTGCGGGGCAGAGGGTCGGACACAGGCATTAAATGAGGCCGACTATGTCATCTCGGTGCTGCCTTCGACTCCGCAAACGGTGGACCTGTATAACTGTGAACTTTTTGCCCAGTTTAAGCCGGGTGCTTTTTTTATCAATGTCGGCCGTGGCGATCAGGTTAACGAAGCCGACTTGATCGATGCGCTCGACCGGGAAGTGTTTGCCGGTGCGATTCTGGATGTATTCGCGAGCGAACCGCTAGCGCTTGATAATCCCCTGTGGTGGCACCCGAAGGTGCAGATTACGCCGCATGTCTCGGGCTATCATCTAGGCGATGCGACCAGGGATATCGCAGAAAACTTCCGGCGTTTGCAATCGAACCTGGCATTATTAAATGTCGTCGATCGCAGCCTTGGTTACTGAATTGACCATCACCATTTCTGCGACCGCTGCCGAACTCGAAGCGACTATCCGCACGCATATTCCACTGAGTGAGGCGATGGAATTTACCATCGATAGTCTGAGTGTCGATGGAATCGTCGTAATAGCGCCGCTGTTACCCAACCGTAATATCCACGGCACCGGTTTTGCCGGTAGCCTGTATTCGATAGCGGTGCTCAGCGGATGGGCCTTGACCACCCATATTCTGAGTGAGGCTGGTGTCGATGCCGAGCTGGTGGTTGGCAAGGCGGAAATTACTTATCTGGCCCCGGTGAAAGAAGATATCTTGTGTCGTTGTCACTGCGGCGCTGAAGCGCGAGCGATTTTTTTGCAAAGCTTAAAGGCCAAAGGTAAGGGCAGGCTTGAACTCGAAGTGACGGTCGGCGAATCCGCGGCGGCGCGGCTGAAAGGAATATTTTTTGCGACCCTGCGTTAAATCCAGCGTCGTACCCGACGCTTGTATTGCAGATAGTCTTCGCCGAACTTGGTTTCCAGATAGCGCTCTTCGCGACTAATTACAACGACCTGCAGTAGCGGTATCAGTGCAACCACGCTGAATAGAATCCAGCCGCTGTTGAGCAAAAAACCGATACCCACATTAATGATGGCGAAGGCCAGGTAGATTGGATTGCGGCTAAAGCGATAGACGCCAGTGGTGATTATGGTCGAAGTCGGTTTCCACGGTTCAACATGCGTTTTAAATTTTAAAAAACGAATTACTGCAAGCAGCGCAATCAGGCAGGCGAGGGATATCAGTGCCACTCCGGGAATAAACAGCGTGCTTTCGTTTAAACGGAAGGGAAAATAAAAGTCGATCAGGTAGGCTGTGAAGATGACGGTGGCGGTTAATACCGGGGGCGGAATGCGTACCCCCGGACCGTGTTTGTCTGGTGCCTCAGTCAATGCAGTTGCTGCAATTTAAGACCCTTTGGGGCGCCCCTTCGGTAGTGGCGTTGCGCGACGACCGCATTGCTTTTCAATCTTCTGTGCAAACTTCGCGTTACCCAGCGCCCAGCCGTGCAAGGTCAACTCGGTAATAGTGTCAATCACGTCGCTACTTAACTTTTGCTTGAACAGTTCACGATAAGCGTTGGCACAATCCTTCGCAGACGAACCAAGCTTCGCGTATTCCTTTGACGCGGTCATCATTTCGTCGTCGCTGGCCTGAGCGTTATGCGCGTAACTGCTCCATTGGTAGTCTTTCGGGTTTTTGGTCAAACCAGCGCGTACCGGGTTGGTTTCAATATAACGACTACAGGTCAGCATGTAATCCTTACCATCGATGACTGTGGCACGATATCGGCCTTCCCAGGGGGTTCCTTCCTGGTCATAACATTCGTTGTAATACTGCACATAGTTACGACCCAGCGATTGCAAAGTACGCGAAACGCTATCGACATTGCCTGGAGTCGCCAGAATGTGCGTGTGATCCGGCATCAGTACATAAGCATGTATCTGCAGGTTGTAGTTAAAGGCAGCGGCTTCCAGGCAGTCGTGGTAATACTGATAATCCTGATCTTCGAGAAAGATTTTCTGCTTATCAATACTACGCTGAATGATGTGCTGCGGCTGGTTTTTGATCGTATAACGGGGTAATCGTGCCATGGTGAAAACTATATATTCCTAAAAAGACGACTATGATACCAATTTATGCAGTGTGACCCCAACCATTAAAGCGCCCAAAAAATATTAAATAGTTTACATATTGTCCCTGGGAATAGCGATTTCATCCCAATCGCGCTGATGAATCAGCTTATCCGACTCATATGCCCTTATGGTCGCCTTAATATAGAAATTATCGGCATCGCAGCGAAATTCGCTCTCCGATTCGGTTCGAATCGACCAGTCACCCCGGCGCATCCAGCATATATAGCGGCTCAGGCAGCGGTAACTGAGTGGGTCATCGATGCCTATCGTCCAGCGCTCATCGTGTCGATGTCGGGTACAAAGTCCATGACCGGGCAATTCTTCTTCGCCGGTATCGTCGATAACGCGATAATGCGATTCGCAGGTCTGAAAGTTACGCTCGATCCAACGACGGCTTAACGCGGGTTGATTCATCTTGGACTCGGCTAAGGGGTTTTCGTTTTCGGGCTCTTTTACTTCGATACTATCGTTATGGCTGAGCCTGACCGGCATGGTGATATAGGCACTTGCCCCCAGTTTAATGGAGGCCGTTATCGCTTCCGGGGGAGGCATTACCATCGGCCAGTAGCTGGTTGAAATAGACACCCGCATTTTGTGCCCGGGCATGAATCGATAACCGCATTCGTTCAAGTCAATTTCAATTTCTTCGGCTTTGCCCGGGGTCATAGGTTCGGGATGTTCATTGCCGTTGCGATGCGCAAGATTGATCACCCCCCAACTGATCCGGGATACCAGGCCGTCGGGGTGAATATCGTTCAGGCGCACGGTGATATTGCCCAGCGGCTTGTCGATAGAGACGCGCAGGTTGATTTTCGGGCGCCCCAGAATTTCAATCGGCTGATGCAGTTTGCCACTATCGAATACCAGTGACCCTGAGTCATCGCGACGTTGGTCGGCGGGCATTTCGCCGTCGGGACGCAGGGTGAAGAATTCGCCGCAGGACGAACCGCAGTCCTGCGGTGAGTTCAATTTCTTTTCCTTGGTGCGCCCGGGAATGTCGAGTAACTGCCGGTTCGGCGCCAGATAATAATAACGTTTGGTAATATCCGGCGAAGGCAGCACTGCCTCGGCCACCCAACGCCCCGATTCGACTTCGCGTCGTTTCTGCGGACGAATATTATCGGCAATAAAAGCCCGGTAGGCGGGCAGCGCCTCGACGCCATTATCGATATTTTTCAACCACTTATCCCACCAGTTAATCGCTTCTCCGATGAAATCCATGCGCGGTTTTGGCCAGGCAAAATGCGGATATTTGTGAATCCAGGGGCCATTGATAGCCTTCGCATTTTTCAGGTTTGCGGCCACTGCTGGCGGGGCATTGAGGTAGCCGTCGGCCCAGCCGGAAATGACCAGCGCCGGTATCTGCACATCAGCATAGTTTTCACCGATCGAACCGTGCTTCCAGTAGTCGTCTTTGCGCTGGTGCTTGAGCCAGGTTTCCAACGGAAATGGCTGCGTTTTTAAGCGCTGCAGCCAGGTTTTCTTCCAGCCTTCGCCGACCAGTTCAGGGTCGGGTGGACGCGATGCATAGCAAAGCATCGTACTCGACCAGCTGAAGTTGGAATAAAGCAGGCAGCCATTTTTGTAATGGATGTCGTCGTTGTAACGATCGACTGTGGTACCGATCGAAATGACCGCTTTCAAAGCAGCGGGTTTCAATGCGGCTACCTGCAACGCATTGAAGCCGCCCCAGGAAATCCCCATCATGCCGAGGTTGCCGTCGCACCAGTCCTGCGCGGCTATCCAGTTAATGACATCGCAGGCGTCGGCGAGTTCGCGGGGTGAGTATTCGTCGTCCCAGTCGCCATCTGATTCACCGGTACCGGATATGTCCACACGGACACCGGCGTATCCCGCTTTGGCAAAGCCAGGGTAGGTGCTTTCGTCGCGTTGGGCGGTACCGTCGCGTTTGCGATAGGGCAGATATTCGAGAATCGCGGGAACGGGGGTTTTGGCGGAACTTTCGGGCAGCCAGATTCGTGCCGACAGGCGGCGTCCGTCAGGTAAAGTGATCCATTCGTTTTCGATTACCTTGAAGCCTGCTTTCGCCATCGTTGTTCCGTCTGTGCTAGTGGAACTACTTTTTACAGTGAGCGTGGCAGGAGTGCAAGTGACCGGGGGCTTTAAACACGCAAAGTGTTGTAGCGCCAAGCTCGCAATAGCAACGATATCGACCTTGCGATCGATATCGTTTTAGCGAAACGGTTGCCCTCTTAGCTGGAGACCGGGCCGGCAGCGACCAGTTCCTTGCCCTGGTCGGTGTCGGTGTACTGGATAAAGTTTTCAATAAACAGCGCGGATAGTTTTTCCGCCTTACTCTGCCAGTCAGCGGCGTCGGCATAAGTCCGGCGGGGGTCGAGAATTTTGGCATCGACATTCGGCAAAGAACGGGGAATGGCGAGGTTAAATATGGGCAATTGCTCAGAATCAACTTCGTCGATCGATCCATCGAGAATAGCATCGATGATGGCACGGGTTGCTTTGATCGAAATACGATTTCCACTGCCATCCCAGCCGGTGTTAACCAGATAGGCCTGACAGTTAAACTGGGACATTTTCTGGCTCAATACGTCGGCATATTTGGTCGGGTGAAGGCTCAGGAAGGCCTTACCGAAACAGGCCGAAAAAGTTGGAGTGGGTTCGGTAATTCCGCGCTCAGTGCCCGCCAGTTTCGCGGTAAATCCAGATAGAAAATAATATTGTGCCTGTTCCGGGGTCAGCGTCGATACCGGCGGCAAAACGCCAAATGCGTCTGCGGTAAGGAAAATGACGCGCGAGGCATGGCCTGCACGGGATACCGGTTTAACGATATTATCG
>JBLHOA010000113.1:0-9808 GCA_047622345.1 Gammaproteobacteria bacterium
CCAACCAATACCCAGGCACTGGATGAATTCAAGTTTGCCACCGGCACATCGACCGAAGCGGTTCTGGTGCAGGAAGACCAGTTAATCGAATTTATCGAAAAGGCAATCAGTTCGATGGATACGGGCATGGACGACATGATGCTCGATGACGACCTGGAAAACCTCGACATCGCCGACGAGGAAGACGATAAGCAAGCGGCATCAGCAGCCGATGCCGAAGACGCGCCCGTGGTCAAGTTTGTAAACAAAATTTTAGTCGATGCGATTAACAAAGGTGCCTCGGATATTCACTTTGAACCCTATGAAAAACGCTTTCGCGTGCGTTACCGCATTGATGGCATTCTCTCCGAAGTGGCCTCGCCGCCGATTACAATCGCGGCCAAGTTAACCGCTCGGATAAAAGTCATGTCGCGCATGGATATTTCCGAACGGCGCGTTCCGCAGGACGGCCGCATCAAGTTAAAGCTATCCAAAAAGCGCGCCATTGATTTTCGGGTAAGCACTTGCCCGACCCTATTCGGCGAAAAGGTGGTTATGCGTATTCTCGATCCGTCGAGTGCAAAACTGGGCATCGACGCCCTCGGTTACGAACCCGAACAGAAAAAACTCTACATGGATGCGCTGGCCAACCCCTACGGCATGATCCTGGTTACCGGCCCTACCGGTAGTGGTAAAACCGTATCGCTGTACACCGGGCTTAATATTTTGAACGTTCCCGAGACCAATATCTCGACCGCCGAAGACCCGGCGGAAATAAATCTTGAAGGAATCAACCAGGTCAATGTGAATGACAAGGTAGGGTTAACCTTTGCCGCAGCGTTGAAGGCATTTTTGCGGCAGGATCCCGATATCATCATGGTTGGTGAGATTCGTGACCTTGAAACCGCGAGCATCGCCATCAAGGCCGCGCAGACCGGGCACATGGTGTTATCGACCCTGCACACCAACGACGCACCGCAAACCCTGACCCGACTGTTGAACATGGGCGTACCTGCTTTTAATATTGCCACCGCAGTAACCCTGATCATTGCCCAGCGGCTCGGACGCCGCCTATGCAGTAACTGCAAAGCGATCGATGACATTCCGCACGATGTGTTGCTCAGCGAAGGGTTCACCGAAGAAGACCTGGCCGGCGAGGTAAAGGTTTATAAAGCGGTAGGTTGTGATCAATGCACCGGTGGATACAAAGGCCGGGTTGGTATTTACCAGGTTATGAAAATTTCTGAAGCAATGGGGCGATTAATCATGGGGGGCGCTAACTCGATCGATCTGGCCGATCAGGCGAGAGAGGAAGGCATTCCCGATTTACGGCAATCGGCGTTGAAAAAAATTATGGCCGGATTGATCAGTCTGGAAGAGGCAAACCGGATTACCAAGGACTAAAACATGGCAGCAAAAGCAGCAAAAGCAGCAGCGAAAATTGAATTCACATACGAAGGCAGCAATCGCGGTGGCGGTAAGGTCAAAGGTGAACTCTTTGCGCTTAACGAAACACTGGCGAAAAGCGAACTGCGTAAGCAGGGCATTAACCCGCTAAAGGTCAAGAAAAAGCCGAAGCCTTTATTCGGTGGTGCTGCGAAGATAACCCCGGCCGACATTTCGATTTTTGCCCGGCAAATGTCGACCATGATGTCGGCGGGTGTGCCGCTGGTCCAGTCCTTTGAAATCATCGGCCAGGGGCATAGCAACCAGTCGATGCAGAAAATGATTCTGGGAATCAAGTCGGAAGTCGAAAGCGGGGTCGCGCTGGCCGAGGCGTTGAGCAAACAGCCACTTTATTTTGATGCATTGTTTGTCAACCTGGTCGGTGCCGGCGAAGCTTCGGGTGCGCTGGAAACCATGCTCGACAAACTTGCCACCTATAAAGAAAAAACCGAGGCCTTGAAAGCCAAGGTTAAAAAAGCACTTTTCTACCCGATTGCGGTTCTCGTGGTGGCGTTTATCGTAACCGCAATACTACTTCTATTCGTGGTGCCCCAGTTTCAGGAAATCTTCCAGTCCTTCGGCGCCGATTTGCCAGCAATGACCATGTTTGTAATCAATTTATCTGAGTTTATGCAGTCCTATTGGTGGATGATTGTCGGTAGTATTAGCGCCGCTGTATATATTACCCTACGAATAAAAAAGACGTCCCCGAAGTTGCAGGAAACTTTCGACCGAATCGGCCTCAAGGCCCCGGTTATCGGCGACATCGTTACCAAATCGGCGATCGCACGATTTGCGCGCACGCTGGAAACCATGTCGGCAGCGGGTGTACCGCTGGTTGAAGCGATGGAATCAGTTGCTGGCGCTACCGGTAATATCGTTTATTACAAAGCCAGCATGAAGATACGCGACGAAGTTTCGCAGGGTACTCAGTTGCAAACGTCGATGCGTAATACGCAATTGTTCCCCAATATGGTCATTCAAATGGTATCCATTGGAGAGGAGGCAGGTTCCCTCGATGAAATGCTCGCCAGGGTGGCCGACTTTTATGAAACCGAAGTCGACAACGCCGTTGACGCGCTTACCTCGTTGCTCGAACCGCTGATCATGTCGGTACTGGGTGTGCTCGTTGGTGGTTTGATTATCGCGATGTACCTGCCGATATTTAAACTCGGAGCGGTGGTTTAAGGAAACCGATTGATCGATAACCTAGTCAGCATATTTGTCCAGCTTCCGGCGGTATTTTTAAGTTTCATTTTCGTACTCGGCCTGCTGGTGGGCAGTTTTCTCAACGTCGTCATTTACCGATTACCGGTAATGATGAACCGTGAGTGGCGCCAGGATTGTCACGAATTTCTGGAGCTGCCGGCAGAAAAAGAAACCGCGAAATTTAATTTAAGCACTCCCCGTTCGCGCTGCGGAAACTGTGACCACCAGATTACCGCTTTAGAGAATATACCGATCATCAGTTATCTCATTCTCGGCGGTAAATGTTCCTCCTGTAAAACAGGTCTTTCATTACAATACCCGCTGGTCGAACTTTTCACCGGATTAATCTCTTTCATTGTTGCCTGGCACTTTGGCGTCAGCGAACAGACTGTTGCCGCGCTGATCTTAAGCTGGTGCCTGATTGCCGCCAGCGGCATCGACATAGGCCATAAATTACTCCCCGACAGTATTACCCTGCCACTGCTCTGGATTGGTATATTACTCGCCTTTTTTGATGTCTTTGTAAGCCTGGAAGACAGTGTTATTGGTGCCATGGCGGGGTATTTAAGCCTGTGGTCGGTGTTTGTCCTGTTCAAGTTATTTACCGGCAAAGAAGGCATGGGACACGGCGATTTTAAACTGCTAGCGATGCTTGGTGCCTGGACCGGTTGGAAATTGCTATTTGTCATCATTCTTACCTCCTCCGTAGTCGGAGCAATTGTCGGCATATCGATGATTTTGCTCAAGAAAACCGAACGCAGCACGCAAATTCCATTTGGCCCCTATCTTGCCGCCGCCGGCTGGATAACCCTACTCTGGGGCAATGACCTGCTTCGATTTTATTTTTCAATGCTCAGTTTTTAACTGTATCCCTCACTAGTGCCAACCCCAAACAGAAAACCGTCGATCATCCTATGTTAGCGATAGGATTGACCGGTGGCATCGCTTCGGGCAAAACGTCCGTCAGTGATATCTTTGCCTCGCTGGGCACGCCAATCATCGATAGCGACATTGTTAGTCGAGAGTTGATGCAACAAGGCGAATCTGCTTTTAACAAAGTGGTGCATCACTTTGGCGAGTCCATTTTGACTGCCGATGAAAACATCGACCGATCGCAACTACGTCAGATTATTTTTAACGACGACAATGAGAAAAACTGGCTTGAATCAATATTGCACCCTTTGATTTACCAGCGTTGCTCAGACTTGATCGAAATGCATACCGATGAAAGTTATCTGTTACTCGTAGTGCCACTACTGTTCGAAGCGAACTTTGAATCGCTGGTTGACCGGGTCTGTGTCGTTAATTGTCCCGCCGAATTACAAATTCAGCGTTTATGTAAACGCGATAACATCGACGAAAAATTGGCAAAATTGATGTTATCAAGGCAGTGGAGCAATCAGCAACGAATTTTGAAGGCCGAAGACATAATCGATAATGACCGCGACGGCATCGACCTGAGACCACAGATAAATGCGCTACATCAAACGTATTTAGCACTTTCCCCAGTATGAATCTTTCCGCAGTATGAATCTCCCCGCAAGCTTCGACATAAGCGCCCAAAATTCAGGTATACTCTCACGGTTTTGCAAAAAAACGATTTAATAATGCCGAGCCGAACTCAAACTTTTGAACAGCCACTCAACGAGCGTATACGCATATGCCTGCGCGTGGAAACGTTGATGAAACGCTATCACTATTTTGAAGGGCTCAAAGGCGACTGGAGCGCCTACAGTGCGCTGCTTATTATTCTGGAAATTACCGCCCTGCTCGAGCGCGGGGATTTCAAACAGGAGTTGCTAAAGGAACTGGAACGTCAGCATAGCGCACTAAAAGGACTTTCCCTGCACCAGGAAATTGACTCGTCGAAACTCGAGTTAATTTTGTGCAAACAGAAAAGTGCCATCGCGGATATTCATAAACTTGACGGCAAACTTGGTGAGCATTTAAAACGTAATGATTTTCTGCTCGGCATCAAACAACGAGCTTTAATACCAGGGGGTAGTTGCGATTTCGATTTACCTCATCTGCGCTTCTGGTTAAATCAAGACCACGACACACGCGTCACCGATTTACGATTATGGGTAGCGCCTTATTTCTCTCTCGAATCAGTGATCGAGTTAATCCTGAAGTCCATTCGTGACAGTGCCACGGCAGTAGCGGTAGTGGCGGACAAAGGCTTTTACCAGAAAAGTCTCGATCAACAGCATTCGAACCAGCTCATTCGGGTTACCGTGGCAAGCGATCTAATGGTATATTCCGAGATAAGCGCCGGAAAACATCGATTCTCAATTCGCTTCATGCAAACAAAGCCAGGGGGCAATCTGCCAACCCAGGTTAAAGACGATTTGCCCTTTCTGCTTTCGCGCTGTTCACTATAGCGTCTAGAACCGGCAGGTCTGCCTCAGGAAAATTGAAGTTTTTGATCTGCGAAAAATCGATCCACTGCAGTTCCTGCTGTTCACGCGAGTGCGCTTCACCGGTAAATTGACTAACCGTCCAGACGTCGAGCAGGATTTCCCGATCCGGGTAACTATGGCTAACTTCGATAAACGGCTCCGCTTCCAGTACATCGATGCCCAACTCTTCATTTAGCTCCCGGCACAAGGCCTCGCGGGCTGTTTCGTTTATTTCTGTTTTACCCCCTGGCAGCTCCCAGAGCCCTTGTAAATGCTTACCCTTCTGGCGTTTTGAAATAAGAAAATGACCACTGTCATTCTGATCCCAAATCACCGCCGCAACGACATGGGTTACTGCTGACTTGCCCGGATCACTTATCAATACTGGATCATTAACTTCGGTATTCGGCATTGATCTTGACGTAGTCATAGGATAAATCTGAAGTCCAGATTTTTGCGGTCGCGCCACCTGAATTCAAATTAATGCGAATGCATATTTCGGCTTTGTTCATTTCGGCCTGACCCTGTTCTTCGCTATAGCCTGGATCGGGTAAGCCGTTTTTTAACAAACAGGTATCACCCAGATATAAATCGACCCGTTCAATATCGAGTGAGGGAATTTTAGCTCGCCCGACGGCGGCCAGTATTCGCCCCCAATTAGGGTCGGAGGCAAACAGTGCCGTTTTCACCAACGGAGATTGAGCTACGGTGTAGCCTACTTCGCGGGCATCGGCTAAAGAATCAGCATTTAAAACTTCAACTTCGACAAACTTGGTTGCACCTTCCCCATCTCGAATAATCGATTGAGCGAGACCCTGGAAAACCTGTGTTATTGCATCAATGAAAACGGGGGTTTCAGCCGACACCTTCTGGCCGCTCTTTCCGGTTGCTATCAAAACGCAGGCATCGTTGGTCGAAGTATCGCCATCGACGGTGATCGCGTTAAAAGAAGTACTCACAAGACCGACTAGCATGGGATGAAGATCGACAGCATCTATTTCTGCGTCGGTGGCAATAAACGAAAGCATGGTAGCCATATCAGGTTTGATCATTCCCGAGCCTTTGGCTATGCCGGTTATCGATATAAGACGGCCTTCGATTTCTACCTGAAGGCTGATCGCTTTGGGTAATGTATCGGTGGTCATGATGCCTTCGGCCGCGGGCAACCAGTTGCCTTCATCCAGTCGGGCGATCAGTTGATCTGCCGAATTCTCTATGCAGTGAACCGGAAGTTCCTGCGCGATCACACCGGTAGAAAACGGTAATACCTGTGATTCATCCACTCCGGCCGAGCTAGCGATATAGCGACAACTCATCAGCGCATGCTGATAACCATTGCGTCCAGTCCCCGCATTGGCATTGCCCGAGTTGATTATCAGATAACGAGGCTCAGGGTTCTGCCGGAGATGTTCCTGAGCGACGGTTACGGGTGCCGCACAGAATTTATTGGTAGTAAATACAGCGGCAATATTTGCCTGCGCGGCTATTTCGATCAAGGTTAAATCTTTGTTCGTCGGATCAGCCTTGATCCCGCTGTGCAACGCCGCTAATCGAATACCCTTAACCGGGTGTAATAACTCAGGTGGATTTAAACCGACTGCCACTGACTAGAGCTTGCCGTGGCATTGTTTGAATTTTTTACCCGATCCACACCAGCAGGGTTCATTTCGACCGACTTTCTTTTCCTTGCGCACAAATGGTTGCTGCATGTCCCCGGGCTGCTCGGGTTCTGCATTGAGTGGATTTTGCGCCGAAGCATGCTCCATTTTCAGGTTTTGTTCTTCCTGATTATTCTGCGCAAGTGCATCGACTTCGTCTTCGCTTTTGATTTGCACCCGGGTCAAGGCCTGCACGGTTTCATAATTTATGCTATCGAGCATGTCGGTAAACATTTCAAACGACTCACGTTTGAATTCCTGCACCGGGTTTTTCTGAGCATAGCCACGCAAACTGACGCTCTGACGAAGATAGTCCATCGACGCCAAATGTTCCTTCCAATGACGGTCCAGAATCATCAGGGCTATTTCTTTTTCCAGGCGAATAAGCAATTCACTACCAAGCTGATCGGCTTTCTGTCCGTAGCTGATTTCAAGTTGTTCGATTATTCGATTGAGGATATCTTCATCGTCAATCTGCTCTTCGGTATCCAACCAGCTCTGCACTGGCATAGTGGCACCAAACTCGTTCAACAAAGACTGTTCAAGGCCTTCAATGTCCCACTGCTGGTCAATCGACTTAAACGGAACATGGCCGCGAAAAACTGATTGCAAAACGTCCCTGCGCATATCTTTCACCGCCGAGGAAATACTATCACTGTGCAACAGATCATCGCGTTGCCGATAAATTACTTTTCGTTGGTCATTGGCAACATCATCGTATTGCAATAACTGCTTTCGAATATCAAAGTTGTGTGCTTCTACCTTGCGCTGGGCATTTTCTATGGCCTTACTAACCCAGGGGTGCTCAATCGCCTCGCCGTCTTCCATGCCCAGCTTCTGCATCAGACTGGACACTTTTTCGGAGGCGAATATACGCATCAGACTGTCTTGCATAGAAAGATAAAAGCGTGACGACCCGGGGTCACCCTGTCGACCCGAACGTCCGCGCAGCTGATTGTCTATACGACGCGATTCATGGCGTTCGGTACCGATGATGTGCAAGCCGCCAGCGGCAATCACTTCGTCATGGCGTTGCTGCCATTCTTCGGTTAGCTTTTCGCGAGCGGCAAGATCATCTTCGGCAAGCTCGCTTAACTGAACTTCAAGGTTTCCACCGAGCACAATATCGGTGCCTCGTCCGGCCATGTTAGTAGCCAAGGTCACCGTTCCGGGCATTCCGGCATCGGCAATAATATTGGCTTCGCGCTCGTGCTGCTTGGCATTCAATATCTGATGCTTAATGCCTTCCTTGGTAAGCAGCTCCGACAAAACTTCTGAAGACTCGACCGAGGTAGTACCAACCAGTACTGGCTGACCACGGGCAGTACAGTCGCGTATGTCTTCGGTTATGGATTCATATTTTTCGCGGACGGTAAGATAAATCAAGTCGCCGTGATCTTCGCGCACCATAACTTTATTAGTGGGGACAACAACAACTTCGAGGCCGTATATTTGTTGAAATTCAAAGGCTTCGGTATCGGCTGTTCCGGTCATTCCGGAAAGTTTGTTATAGAGCCTGAAATAATTCTGGAAAGTGATAGAGGCTATAGTTTGATTTTCATTCTGAATGCTAACCGACTCTTTTGCTTCGATGGCCTGATGCAGACCGTCTGACCAGCGTCGCCCAGCCATGGTACGCCCGGTAAATTCATCGACGATAACAATTTGGTCATTCTGGACGATGTAATCAACGTCCCTGGAAAAAATCGCATGCGCTCGCATACCCGCATTTAAATGATGTACCAGCGCGATATTAGAAGCATCATATAGACTCTCACCTTCGTTCAACAGGCCGGCCTCGATCATTAATTTTTCTACGCTGTCATGACCTTCTTCGGTTAAAAATGCCTGCTTTGATTTTTCGTCAACAATGTAATCACCCGGGCCGTCTTCTTCTTCCACCTTAGTCAGATTCGGCACAACGCTATTAATGCGTGTGTACAGCTCAGAGCTGTCGCTCGCCTGCCCTGAAATAATGAGTGGGGTGCGCGCCTCGTCGATCAATATAGAATCCACTTCGTCGACGATGGCAAAATTCAAACCACGTTGCACACGCTCTTCCAGGGTAAAGCAAAGATTATCGTGCATATAATCGAAGCCAAACTGATTGTTGGTACCGTAAGTAATATCGGCGGAATAGGATTCGCGTTTTGTATCGTAGTCCATCGCGCTCAGCACAACACCGACGCTAAAACCAAGAAAGTTATACAGCTGCCCCATCCAGGCGGCATCACGTTCTGCAAGGTAATCGTTTACGGTGACAATGTGCACGCCTTCGCCGCTAATGGCGTTTAAATAGGCGGCCAGGGTGGCGACCAGGGTTTTACCTTCACCGGTGCGCATTTCGGTGATCTGATTGTTATTCAAGATCATTCCACCAATTAACTGCACGTCATAATGACGCATACCGAGAACCCGTATCGACGCCTCACGACAAACGGCAAAGGCTTCATTGAGCAATTCGTCCAGCGTTTCGCCATCGTTAAACCGTATCTTAAATTCTTCAGTTTTTTGCTTTAGTTGCTCATCATCAAGCGCCTGCATTTTTTCTTCAAACTGATTGATCAAAATTACACGCTGGCTCAGCTTTTTGACAACCCGGTCATTACTACTTCCGAATACAGTTTTTACAATTTTAGACAGCATTGAAGGGAGGGCCTAATTAATGGATTTAAAGAACAGAGATATAAAGATGGGTGCTTTTAAACAACTTTCAAGCACGGCTTTAAAAAACACCGTTTCCGGCTATTTTGCAGCACGAATAAATCGAACAGGATTCACTTCACGTCCGTTTTTCAACACTTCAAAATGGACATGCGGGCCGGTTGAACGACCAGTAGTGCCGATTTCAGCAATTTTAAATCCCTTTTCTACCGTATCTCCAACCGATACCAGCAATTTGGAATTATGTGCATAACGCGTGGTATAGCCGCCACCGTGAGCGATATCAATAACATTGCCGTAACCTGAGTTCGGGCCTGAAAAAGTGACCACTCCCTTTGCTACAGCTATCACCGGGCCACCCATTTTACCTGCAAAATCAACACCTTTATGCATTTCTCTGCGCCCTGACAAGGGGTGGGTGCGCATTCCATAGTAGGATGAAATCCATCCTTG
>JBLHOA010000114.1:0-9707 GCA_047622345.1 Gammaproteobacteria bacterium
AGGCATCGCTTGCATCAGGCGCTATTGGATTTGGGTTATCACTAAACCCGGCATCGCCGGCTTCTTCAATCAATAAATTATTATTAGCGACCAGCTCAAGGGTAATGCCGAGGTCGCGTTCGTAAATGTCGTTAACTCGATTGATTGCAGTCATGATCGCCAGCTGCGCACTGGCACGGGTGCCGCCTATACCGGGGGCAGAGACGTATTCCTGGGTTGCTGACACTGCGAGTCGATATTTTTGCAAAAAGCCCGCGCTGCGCTGGGCCGGCTTGCCCAGAATTTGAGCGATTTCATCTGGCCAATCTTCAACTGATTCAACGCCGCAGGCAAAGGTTTGCCCACCGGGCGCGGCGCGGCGCGCTTTGGACGCATACAGGCTATCCGTATCGAGACTTTGTTCCGGCTCGATGAAAACCCTGCCCTTTGGCGTACTTAGCATGCCGTGAAATCCGCGAGGGCTGATATCTACGCGACCACTACTGTGAATATCGTCAATGCCAGTGATTTTGAAGGCCTTAAAGTCGGGGAATTTTTGGGCAAGTGCGGGTGCCATCACGCTGGTTTCAATGATATTGAATCGAGACAGGCGACCATCGGGCATCGGTAGCGTTATTTCGTGCTGAATGTACCCGTTACTATCGGCGACTACCTGCATTAAAAGTTGGCGCAGAGTCTCCAGGTCGGCCTTAAAGTATCGGCTTTGAGCGACGCTGCTTTGGGCGACGCTGCTTTGAGCGATGCTGCTTTGAGCGATGCTTGCACGCGCTTTCACTTCTTCAGTACCGGGAATTTCTTCCCACATCGCCGCCTGCACGGGGAGTGCACCGAACACGCTAATTACCAGGGCAATTATGCTACTGACTGTCAGCCTGACCATATGCTTTCCCGATTATGCTTTCTCCAATACCCCGGTTTCCGATCCACAGATCAATGCAGTAATCCGCAAGCGATAACCTCAATTCAAGTGATTTTAGCCGATGTCAGAATAAAATCCTTATGATATATAAATTTTAAACGGATTAATCGACAAACGGGTGATTCAGCACAATGGTTTGCGCTCGCTCAGGGCCGGTCGATACGATATCGATCGGGACACCCGTAAGTTCGACAATTTTCTGCAAATAGGCAATTGCCGCCGCGGGTAGATCATCCCAGCTGGTTATTCCAAAGGTCGATTCCTGCCAGCCCGGCATCTCGATATATTCCGGTTCGCAGGCTTCATAATTATCGGCGCCGGCGGGGGGTGAACTGATACGTTTCCCCTTGAACTGGTAGGCGACGGCTATTTTAAGTGTTTCAAGGCCATCAAGAACGTCAAGTTTGGTGATACACAATCCGCTCGCCGAATTAATTTTCAAGGACCGGTTCAAACTCACCAGGTCGAGCCAGCCACAGCGACGTTTACGTCCTGTCGTGGCACCGAATTCGTGACCACGTTCGCCCATATGCTGGCCATTCGCATCTTCCAGTTCGGTGGGAAACGGCCCCGATCCGACTCTTGTGGTATAGGCTTTAACGATGCCGAGAATATGTTCGAGATCACGTGGACCAACCCCTGACCCGGCAGCGGCACCGCCCGAGGTCGTTGTCGATGACGTTACGTAGGGGTAGGTTCCGTGATCGATATCGAGCAATGCACCCTGGGCACCTTCGAACATAATCGACTCGCCCTGTTCGATTAAGCTATGCAAAATTCCGGTTACATCCCCGGTCATAGGACGTAACTGTTCGGCCTGGGCTAGCGCCTGGTCGAGCAGTTGCTGGTAGTCAAGCGGGTCAACTTTGTAATAATGTTCGAGTGAAAAATTATGATAATCCAGCACTTCGGCCAGGCGCGCTGCAAAGTGATCTGCGTCGAGCAATTCTCCGAGCCGTATGCCGCGCCGCGCGATTTTGTCTTCGTAGCAGGGTCCGATACCACGGCCGGTAGTACCGATCGCCTTTTTACCCAGGGCCAGTTCGCGCGCCTGATCGAGCGCTATGTGGTAGGGCAGAATTAAGGGGCAGGATTCACTGATAACAATCCGTTTCCTGGCCGGCACTCCGGTTGCTTCGAGTTGATCCATTTCCTTTAACAGTGCTTCCGGAGACAACACCACGCCATTGCCGATCAGACACTGGACGTTTTCACGTAGAACGCCCGAAGGGATGAGGTGTAATACCGTTTTTACACCATCGATAACAAGGGTGTGCCCGGCGTTATGCCCTCCTTGAAAACGAACCACGGCCTTCGCCTTATCGGTAAGTAAATCGACAATTTTACCCTTACCTTCGTCGCCCCACTGGGCGCCTATTACTACCACTGTGTTAGCCATAATGTTGTTAAACCTCGAGCACTACCCAACTATTATTGATATTTCTGATTTCTCGATCGCATTGCTGATCGATAGCCCCGTTTTTCCCCTGCGTCAGATCAACCACTACCCGTTGACCTGAGCTTCGTAAGTTCGATATTAATTCGTTTAGTTCCTTATCGCCGTTATCCGGGGCCAGAATAGACGGCCGCGGCGGGCAGTCTAGCCCACGTAACTGATAAAGATTCAGCAAGTCTGCACTAAAGCCAGTGGCCGGTCGGGCGTTGCCAAACACACTACCCACATCGTCATAGCGCCCACCGCGCGCGATCTCTGTTCCCTGCCCTGGTAAAAATGCCGCAAATACCAGACCGGTATGATAGCTATAGCCGCGCAATTCGGACAGGTCGCAATGAATCAGCGTTTCCGGATACCGGGCTTGAAGCGCCGTGATTATATGGTGCATTTCATCAAGCGCTGCAAATAAATCTGCCGATGCTTCAGCATAAATTACCCGCGCTTCCTCAATAATAGTAATGTCACCATTCAACAACGCCAGCTGATGGAAATATTCCCGTTGTCGTCCATCGAGGGGCAACTCCAGCAAATAGGTCTGCAAATCGGGGATTGATTTGCGTTGCAGCATATCAAACAGGCGATTTTCCTGGGCTTCATCCAGATCAGTGTCTTTGACCAGGCTGCGAAAAATGCCGACGTGACCAATATCAATCGACATAGAATTCAATCCGGTCTGATGCAACATGGCAATCATCAGGCTGACAATTTCAATATCGGCGCTTACCGATTCACTGCCAAAAATCTCGGCTCCGATCTGTAACGGCGTACGACTGGAGGTTATTCCCTCTCCGATGGCATGCAGCAAATGGCCGCAGTAACAGAGTCGCGACACACGGTGGTGTCTTGCATCATCAACCAGCAAATGAGCATCGATACGCGCCACCTGCGGCGTCATATCCGAACGCACACCCATTTGTTTGCCCGAAAGTTGATCAACCAGTGAAAAGGTTTTTGTATCGAGCGAATGCGCCGTTCCGGTTAACAAGGAATCCATATATTCGATCAGCGCGGGCATCACCAGGTCATACCCCCATTGCTGGAATATAGTCAGGATTTGATGGCGCAATAATTCAACTTCGGCCGCATCGGGTGGCAAGGTTTCCTGGACACCGTCGGGCAAAAGCCATCGTTTGTTAGCAGCTTTGTTCAATGTCTACCCTCTAATCAGAAACAGCGCAGCAGCACCCAGAATCATAAGCACCAGCCCCACCATACGCAATGCAGATTCGGACATTGTCGCCATTTGTTCGACCATATTGCGATAGCCTCGCGGGCTGAAGAAAGGGATTAAACCTTCGAATACCAGTACTAGCGCCATCGCGGCTAAAAAATCTTCCCAGTTCATTATTATCTCGCAAAAAAACGGGCGATTAACTCGCCCGTAGTTTTCTAGCTGTTTTCCTTATTATTTATCTTTTCTTGGAATCTTTAAAATACTTGAAGAAATCCGAATCAGGGCTCAACAGAATAATATCCTGATTGTTACCGAAACTGGTGTCATAGGCGCGCAGGCTTCGGTAAAAGGAATAAAACTCCTTGTCCTGATTATAGGAATCAGCGTAGGTTTTCGCGGCAGTCGCATCGCCCTCACCTCGGATCTGCTCTGACTTACGGTAGGCTTCTGCAAGTATCTCTTCGCGTTGACGATTTGCATTGGCGCGAATTTGCTTGGCCTTTTCTTCACCACGTGACCTGAATTCCTTGGCCACTGTCAATCGCTCGGTTTGCATACGGCGGTAGACGTTGGCGCTGACTTCCTCAGGCAGTTCGACTTTCTTGACGCGCACGTCGATCAAATTAATACCCAGATCCCGAATTTTGATCGCCGCATTTTCGGTTACTTCCTGCATGATATTGGCACGCTCGCCGGAAATAACTTCACGCATCGTGTTCGATGCAATCTTGCCTTTCAACTCGTTGTTGATAAGCGACGACATGCGCGCAATGGCCTGAAGTTGATCACCACCGGTCGAGGTGTAAAAGGTTTTCGGATCGATAATCTGCCATTTCACAAATGAATTAACAATGACGTTTTTCTTTTCCGCCGTTAAAAACCGTTCCGATGGGGTATCCATGGTCAAAATCCGACTATCGAATTTAATCACGTTATTGATGATCGGCCATTTGAAATGAAGCCCTGGCGCATAATTCGACTCGACTATTTCACCGAGCTTGAATTTAATCGCCAGCTGACGCTCATGTACGATAAAAGTTGTCGACGTAAGAGCCACAACGCCAAGCAACAAAAGGATAAAACCAAACTTGATATTATTACTCATTGTCGGGTCTCCCTGCTGCGGTTACGGTTGGCATTTCGATTGAACTCATCGGCCAGTGACTGATTATCGCTCTTCGAGCCGGTCATATCATTTAATGCTGAAGATGAGCGATCGCCGCCGGACAACAACTTATCCAATGGCAAAAACATCAAATTATTGCCGTCTTCAACATCGAGCAACACCTTGGGCGATCGCGACATGACCGATTCGATGGTATCGATATAAAGTCGTTCGCGGGTAACTTCGGGCGCACGCTGATATTCGGCCAGTAACTGGTTAAAGCGACTGGTTTCACCTTGTGCTGATTTAACCACCCGGGTTTTATAAGCTTCAGCCTGTTCGAGCAAACCCTGACCTTCACCACGCGCTTGCGGTACCACGCCGTTGCGATAGGCGTTCGCCTCGTTGATGATTCTTTGTTCATCTTCGCGGGCCTTGATCGCATCGTTGAAGGCTTCCTGGACTTCTTCGGGTGGTTGCGCTTCATCCATATTGACCGACACGACGTTAATCCCAGTCTTATAGTTATCCATAATTTGCTGCATGATTACCTTGGTATCGCTACCGACCACTGCGCGTCCCTCGGTAATGATCAAATCCATATCGTTATTGCCGACCACTTCGCGAATCGCCGTTTCAGCGGTTTGTTCCAGGGTCAGATCAGGATCGAATACATTAAAGGCAAAATCCTGCGCATCCTTGATGTTGTATTGAATTTCGATACTCATAACAATGATATTTTCATCGTTGGTGAGCATTTTAGAGTTCTTCTTCTTGGTTCGAATTTCTGCAACGTTGATCAATTCGACATCTTCGATCGGATAGGGAAAATGCCAATGGGGTCCCGACTGTGAGACCGTGGACTTAGCACCGAATCGGGTTTCTACACCACGCCAGCCTTCGTCGACGATGTATATTCCGGTCAACATCCACACGCCGATTAGGACGATGGCGACAAAACCGATTAATCCAGCCATATTGCCCGAACCGCCCGGGATCTTAGGAACTTTTCCATTCCCGCCGCCGCCCAGTAAACTGCCGAACTTGTTTTTCAGATTATTAAATAATTCATCCAGATCGGGAGGGCCGTCGTTATTACGTTGCCCCCATGGATCTTTATCCTTACCCGGTTCATTCCAGGGCATAATTTACTCCAACTGTAGTTGATTTGTGTTTGATGGTTTGCGTACGCTCAGCGAGTGCGGATTGTAATGGCTATTAGGCCGCTCCTGCAAGCTTATCGGTATCTGATGACACGCGATCGGGCGATAAGCCGAATTTTCGCTCTAATAGCTTCAATAATGGGGACGAAAGTCTAAGATTCAAGCTTATGTCGCCATTGTCCTGATAACTTTCATCCAGAATAGCGCCTGCTTCATACAAATAAGCCCTGATCTGCCCCTCGTCCGGGGTTAACAGCAGACTGCAAAGGAAATTCTCATCACAAAATCGATCCTGCATAACCTTGATCAATTCATCAAAGCCGGCATGACTTTTTGCCGATAACCAGACACGCCAGGGCTTACCGTCCTCATCCAGATCGGTACGCGGTTGAAATTCAGGCAGATCAATTTTATTGTAAATCAACAGTTGCGGCACATCACCGGCACCCACTTCGTCGAGCACTTTATTCACAGACTCAATTTTTTGATGGCGGCTTTCATCGGCGCAATCGATGACATGCAAAATCAAATCCGCTTCCCGGGTTTCCACCAGGGTTGCGCGAAATGCCGCCACCAGATCGTGGGGTAAATGCCGGATAAATCCGACCGTATCCGCCAGAATCACACTTTTCTGCTCGGATAACTCGTACTTACGTAGCGTTGGGTCGAGGGTCGCAAATAACTGATCGGCCACATAAACCGAGGCATCGGATAACGCGTTGAATAAGGTAGATTTGCCGGCATTGGTATAGCCGACCAGAGATACTGTCGGTACATCAGCTTTTTTCCGGGCCTGTCGTCCCTGCTCTCTTTGACTCGATACCTTGACCAGCCGGTTATTGATGTACTTGATCCGTTTACTCAACAGACGCCGATCAGTTTCCAACTGAGTTTCACCCGGGCCGCGAAGACCAATACCACCTTTTTGGCGCTCCAGGTGGGTCCAGCCACGAACCAGTCGACTCGATAAATGTTTCAACTGGGCCAATTCGACCTGCAGCTTGCCTTCAAAAGACTGGGCTCGCTGCGCAAAAATATCAAGAATCAGTCCGGTTCGATCGATCACCCGGCACTTTAAGCGCTGCTCCAGGTTACGTTCCTGCGAAGGAGACAGTGCATGATTAAACATGACCACATCTATTTCCTGCGCCTCGACCTGAGCGGCAATTTCTTCCAGTTTGCCTTTACCGATAAAGGTTTTAGCCGATGGATTCGGGCGGCTTCCAACAATTACATCGATTGCATCGACACCCGACGAGCGTACCAGTTCGATAAATTCGTCTAAGTCATCCTGCTCGAGTTGATGTGGAAAGTTGATGTGTACCAGGAGTGCGCGTTCGCCCCCCTGATGACGCTCAAGTTCAAACAATGAGGTCTCCGCCGCTAAACATGCTTAGCGATTACCTTCATCGGCCACTTCGGCTTCCTGATGGGGGTGATCAATATGAACGTTTCTTGCGGGTACGATGGTAGAAATGGCGTGCTTGTAAACCATTTGACTGACATTGTTTTTCAGTAAAACAACAAACTGGTCAAACGATTCGATTTGACCCTGAAGTTTAATCCCATTAACCAGGAAAATTGAAACCGGGACGTGCTCCCGACGTAGTGCGTTTAAGTAGGGTTCTTGTAACATTTGCCCTTTTGACATGATTTTTTCTCCGTAGAGTTATTATAGTAAAACTTCATGGGTGCAGTTATGTCCGCTCCGGTTCAGTCTATGATTCCTTTCCGGCGAAATTGTTCCGGCTATCCTTTAGAAATAATTCCATCGACAACCCCGAATATATCACCTTTACGGTAACGCAGGCAATCGAAGGCCCGATCCTGTGGCTGCTTGCGAAGCCAGGTAATCTGCCGTTTTGCGAGCTGCCGCGTCGCTGCAACCGCCTTTTCGACTAACTCCTGGTAACTTAGTTCGGAATCGAGATATTGCCATGCCTGGCGGTATCCGACACACCGCATGGAGGGTAAATCCGGACCAAGGTCACCTCGTTGTTTTAAACCTTCGACTTCATTCAGAAATCCAGCTTCCAGCATTTGTTTGAAACGCAGCTCGATTCGTTGATGCAACAGGGAACGGTCTTCGACCGACAGTATAATTTTCTCGATTTTGCCGTCAAAACCATCCCGCTTGCCTTTTTGTAGCAACGACAGGGGTTTCCCGGTCAGTTGAAAAACCTCCAGCGCCCGCTGAATTCGTTGCGAGTCGGTGGGCCTGATTTTTTGCGCACTTTCGGGGTCACAAAGTAGCAATTGACTATGCATCGCTTCCCAGCCAATCGTTTTTCCCTGCTTATCCAGGGTTTCACGCAGCCTTTCATCCGCGACCGGCAATTCATTCAGACCCTGCTCGAATGCGTGGTAGTACATCATCGTCCCACCTACCATCAGCGCGGTGTTTCCGCGCGCATTGATTTCACCAACAAACCGACGGCTTTGCTGGACGAAATCCCACACCGAAAAGCTCTCTGCAGGGTCGATAATATCAACCAGAAAATGGGGAGCCCGGGACAAAACAAGGGGTTCAGGTTTGGCAGTACCTATATCCATACCCCGGTATATAAGCGCCGAATCGACGCTGATTATCTCCAGCGGGTAACGTTCACAAAGCTCAACGGCGAGGTCAGTTTTGCCGGTAGCTGTCGCCCCCATCAAGGCAATAACGCTGGCAGCAGCCACCGTTATTGGCCGCGCAGGAATAATTTGTCGAGTTGGTCCAGGCTTAACTGTTTCCAGGTAGGACGGCCATGATTGCACTGGCCGCTGCGTTCGGTTTGTTCAATATCTCTGAGCAAGGCGTTCATCTCCTCGATAGAAAGAAGGCGGTTGGCCCGCACCGAAGCATGGCAAGCCATAGTACTCAACATTTCGTTCTGGTAGTCTTCAATACGGTGCGTTTGTCCATGTTCAACCAGGTCGGCAAGCACGTCACGGAGTAGTTGTTCGCCATCGGCATTTTTCAGCAGCGCCGGCAGCGCCCTGAGCCTGATCTGCTCTAAGCCCAAACGTTCCACCTGAAACCCCAGATGAACGAGACTACTAACGTTCTCCTCGACCAGATCAGCTTCGGCCTGGCTCACGCTAAAAGCCAGCGGAACCAGTAAAGGTTGCGAAATAATGTCTTCGTCACCGGCATTTTGTTTCAATCGTTCATACACTATTCGTTCATGCGCGGCGTGCATATCGATAACAATCAACCCCTCTCTGTTTTCGGCCAGAATATAAATTCCCTTCAATTGCGCCAGCGCAAACCCCAGCGGAGGAATTTCGCTATCCACAGGAATACTGGAATTGTTTTGCTTCGGTGCCAGACCAAGCAGGGAACTGTATTGCTGCATTCGTTCATTGACCTGCCCCGCATTCACCGAAGTACTGCGAAACTGAGCAAAAGACAACCCTGATTGCTGCGGAATAGGCGAATCCGCAGCGGATGCAGTACCGCCCAATGCAAAGCCGGGGGAATCAATTTGCTGTCGCGGTTCAACATTTCCCAGGCAACGGTGCAGACTGCGATAGAGAAAGTCGTGAACCTGCCGCGAATTACGAAAGCGTACCTCGTGTTTTTGCGGATGCACATTCACATCCAGTTCGCGCGCATCCATTTTCAGGGACAGAACAAATGCGGGATGTCGCCCGTGAAAGAGCACGTCATGATAAGCCTGTCGTACCGCATGGCTGATCAGCTTGTCGCGGATCATGCGACCATTGACGAAGAAATATTGCATATCGGCCTGGCTGCGATTGAAAGTCGGCAACGCCACCCAACCCCTGAGCTGCAAGGCGTTATCATCGACATCAATCTCAATCAAACTCTCGGCAAAGCTCTTTCCGCACAGCGTGGATAACCGGTTTCGATCGTCATCGGAATTTCTTACTGAGGGTAATTG
>JBLHOA010000115.1:0-9653 GCA_047622345.1 Gammaproteobacteria bacterium
CGGTGAAACTACCAATCCGCGTTGACCTTTTCCGATGGGCGATACCAGATCAACAATTCGCGCGGTTATGTCTTCGGTGCTGCCATTGCCGCGTTCCAGCTTCATGCGGTCATCGGCGTGCAGTGGGGTCAGGTTTTCAAACAATACCTTGTGCTTAACATTCTCCGGAAGGTCAAAGTTGATTTCGTCGACCTTGAGCAGGGCAAAATAACGTTCATTGTCTTTCGGAGGCCTGATCTTACCGCTGATGGTGTCACCGGTACGCAGGTTAAAGCGTCTGATCTGACTGGGTGAAACATAGATATCATCGGGTCCTGCGAGGTAGGAACTATCTGCCGAACGCAGGAAACCGAAACCGTCCTGTAAAATCTCAAGCACACCTTCGCTGAAAATATCCTCGCCTTTCTTTGCCTGGGCTTTGAGAATACTGAAAATAATATCCTGCCGGCGCATACGTGACGAGTGGTCACCGCCCATGTCTTTCAGGATTTCAATTAATTCGGGAACTGCTTTTAGCTTGAGGTCGCTTAGATTCATATTTTGGATGCAATGGATGCAGAGTTAGAGATTAAAGACTTGGGAAGGTCCTATGAATTACCTACGGGAATGTAATGTAGAGCTGCTAGGTTTTTATTAAGGTGCTTGCCGAGAGAGGAACGGCAACGATTAACGCTTAGAGTAGCACAGTAAAATGAGGTCGTCTACAACCGCAAACGACCCTGGTTAATTAAATATTGCTGTCAAGAAATGCGGTTAATTGAGACTTCGACAGAGCGCCGACTTTGGTGGCTTCTACCGCACCACCCTTGAACAACATCAGGGTCGGAATACCGCGAATACCATACTTCGGTGGCGTATTGGCATTATCGTCAATATTCAGTTTGGCAACTTTTACCCTGCCCGCATATTCATCAGCGATTTCCTCAAGAATGGGGGCAATCATTTTACAGGGTCCACACCATTCAGCCCAGTAATCCACCAGCACAGGATGCTCGGACTGCAATACATCAGCTTCAAAACTATCGTCTGAAAGGTACACTATTTTTTCACTCACGCTTGTCTCCAGCCCCTCGGCTAATGAAATAGACCGACAATTTAGTCGTATCAGTTTTAACTGTCAATATGTGCCACTTCCGGCACAATCTAAAAATATTAGTAAATCAATAACCGGTTATGTAGGGTTAAACTATCCATATTACAATTCATTGCGCAGGTTTTTATCCAATTTGCTACCATGGCGCGCTTATTTATCACTTTTAGAGTAGAAGCCTGACTATGGGTCAACATCATTTAACCGAACTGGAATTCAGTTCACTCGCACTGGACAAGCGTCTCGTTTCAGCTCTCGACCGCCTTGGGTTCGGATATTGCACTCCGATTCAGGCTAAAACTTTACCGCTTTTACTGGATGATAAAGACGTCTCAGGCCAGGCGCAAACGGGTACCGGGAAAACGCTGGCCTTTCTGCTCGCCTGCGGGCAACGCATCCTCAACTCGGATCACCCTGCAACCGCACCGGGAAAACCACGCGCCTTAATCCTTGCCCCGACTCGCGAACTGGCCATACAGATTCACAAGGATGCCGAGGAGCTTTTCGCCGACCTACCGCTTAAGCTTGCAATTTGTTACGGCGGCAAGGCCTATGAACAACAGAAACAGCAGTTTGAGCAGCCGGTCGACATTCTCGTCGGCACTCCGGGTCGACTGATCGATTTCTTCAAGCAGAAGCTATACAACCTGAAATCAGCCGAAGCCATGGTACTCGACGAAGCCGACCGCATGTTCGACATGGGTTTTATCCAGGACATTCGCTTTTTGTTACGCCGCCTCCCCGAGCCCGAGTTGCGCCTGAATATGTTGTTTTCCGCCACCATGGCGCAGAAAGTCATGGAGCTTGCTTATGAACACATGAATCAGGCCCAGCTGATCAAAATCGAGTCCGACTCGCCGGCGGTTGAACGCATCGAACAGTCGATTTACCACCCGGCCAATCACGAAAAAATATCGCTGCTGGTCGGTTTGATGAAAAAACTCAACCCTGCCCGCTGCATTATTTTTGCCAACACCAAGCATGCCACCATTCTGATCTGGGAGTTTCTCGAAGGTAACGGTTTGTCGGCAGCACTGATTTCTGGCGACATTCCACAAAACAAACGCGAAAAGCTATTACAGAAATTTCACGATGGCGAATACGCCATTCTGGTGGCAACCGATGTGGCCTCGCGTGGCTTACATATTCCCGATGTTACCCATGTATTTAATTATGATTTACCCGAACTGGGTGAAGATTACGTGCATCGAATCGGCCGAACCGCGCGCGCGGGTAAATCGGGTGCAGCAATCAGTTTTGCCTGCGAAGACTATGCGATGAACCTGATCGATATCGAGGCCTATACGGAACGGGCGATTCCCACCGTACCGATCAGCAATGACCTTCTCGCTGATTTGAAACCCAGGGTACGGATGAAGTCTGAAAAAGTTAAACCCTTTAACAAAGGCCCCGGAAAGCCGCAAAATAGATCCGGCCAGCGAAACCGACCGAACCGCCAGCACAGCTCCAACCGATGATCGAAAAACAACCCCAACGCAACATCCTGTTAGCCGGTGGATGCGGTTTTATCGGCCGCCAACTCGCCGTTGCTCTGGCCAATCGCAACTGGCTGGTAAGCATTCCTGGTCGGCGCACGCATCGCCACCGCGCGCTATTGGTACACCCTAATATCCGTTTGATTGAAGCCAATATCATACAGCCGGAAGACTTGCAGCGGGTTTGTCGAAATCAACATGCGGTGATCAATCTGGTGGGGATTTTACACGAGCGCAAAAAAGATGATTTTCGCCGAATTCACGTCGATTTCATCAAGTTGCTGGTGGCAACCTGCAACGAATCTGGAATTAAACGCCTGCTCCATGTCAGTGCATTGGGTGCCAATCAGGCATCCGGCAGCAGCCTTTATCTGCGCTCCAAAGGCGAAGGTGAAAACCTGCTACATACTTTCGGCCAACGCGGTTTGCAGGTAACCAGTTTCCAGCCTTCAGTCGTATTCGGACGCGAAGATGATTTCATCAACCGTTTCAACGCTATCCTGAAATGGTATATTGGTTACTTTCCGCTGGCCTGCGCCGACAGCAAACTGGCACCGGTATTTGTAGGCGACCTGGTAGAAAAAATTGTCCACGCCGTTGATGACACGGCAAGTTTCGGTAAACGCTACAGTGTTTGCGGCCCTGAGGTTTTTACTCTGCAGCAAATTCTTGAATTAATTATCGGCACTATGGGCTATTCCAGTCGAATACTGCCGCTGGGCAAGGGCTTGTCCCGAGTCCAGGCGACGGTGCTGCAGAATCTGCCCGGTAAGTTGTTTACTATGGATAACTACCGCTCATTGCAAACCGACAGCGTCTGCGAGCAGGGAAATCACTGCAAAACCAGTTTACGTCACTACCTGAAAGGCTTATCGGCAATGTTCGCCACGAAGTCGAACTATGATCAATTTCGTCGTGATTACCCGATAGTCGGCGGTTCAAAAGATACCCGGTGAAAAGCTAGCGATGAAAATCTATCGTGTCGGCGGCTGTGTTCGCGATCGTTTACTGGGCATTGAAGCAAACGATACCGACTGGGTGGTCACCGGTGCCACCGTCGAACAAATGGAAGCGGCGGGCTATAAGGCAATCGGGCGTGATTTTCCGGTGTTTCTGCACCCCGACAGCAAACAGGAATACGCGCTTGCCCGTAGCGAGCGCAAGACCGACCCGGGCTATCGTGGTTTCCAGATCGATGCTAACGCCGAGATCACCATCGAACAAGATTTATTGCGCCGGGATCTGACCATCAATGCCATCGCCGAAGACGAACAGGGAAACTTGATCGATCCTTTTGGAGGACAGGCGGATATTGCCGCACGCTGCCTGCGCCACGTATCGGAAGCCTTCGTCGAAGACCCCGTTCGCGTATTGCGCCTGGCGCGCTTCGCCGCTCGATTTCACCAATATGGTTTTACCGTCGCCGAAGAAACCAAAGAATTAATCCGCCAGATCGGCGAATCGGGTGAACTGCAAACCCTGGTCGCGGAACGCGTCTGGTCGGAAATGTCGCGTGCGCTGGATGAACCTCATCCCACTGTGTTTTTTGAAACCCTGCGCGACTGTGATGTGCTGCAGCTTCTTTTCCCCGAGATAGACGGACTTTATGGCGTGCCCCAGTCGGCGGTCTACCACCCCGAAATTGATACCGGCGTGCATGTGATGATGGCCCTGCAAAAAAGTGTCGAGCTTGGCCTCGATAACGAAGGCAGGTTTGCAGTGCTAATGCACGACCTGGGCAAGGCAACAACCCCCGTTGATATTCTTCCCGCCCATCACGGCCACGAAAACCGCGGCAAAAAACTGGTTAGTAATTTCTGTAAAAAATGGCGCGTACCCAAATCTCACACCGAACTAGCAATGATAACCACCGAGTTCCATACGCATGTTCATCGCGCCTTCGAGCTCAAGGCCAGCACATTGCTGAAATTCATCAAACAAACCGATTGCTTGCGCAAACCCGAGCGCTTTCAGAAAATGCTGGACGCCTGTCTGGCCGATTGCCGCGGTCGCACTAATTTTGAACAATGCGACTATCCACAGGCCGGGTTTCTCGCTGAGCTGTCAAAAACCTTGCGTGATACCGACATCAGTGAAATGCTAAAAACCGGTTTACAGGGCAAGGCACTGGGTGACGCGATCGACAACCATTATCTGGCGGTTATTAGCGAACAGAAATCACGCGCGCAACCGCCGGACTAAAGCAGCATCAATGCGCCAAAAAAGGCCGGGTATTACACTGGCATAAACCAGCCCTCCGCAAACCACACCCAGCGAATTAGCATAAAAGTCGGCAAGTTCTGCATAGCGATATCCAGTCTGGCCCTGTAGCCATTCAAGCAGCGCGCCGTAGGCAATCAAAGCGACGCCATAACCCATTAGCTCCCGTCTCGAATCAGCGAGCAAAGCAAACCAGCCACTAAGCATTGCATAAGTCAGTAGATGGGCCCATTTGTCGTTAATACCGGTAGCAGGAACCGGCACTAAAGACACTATCGCCACTGCGCTTAACAATAGTATTCCGACAAATAGCCAGAGCCGTTTTAAGCGCAGCGGCGGCGCCGACGATTTACCGGGTTTCAATGTTTGTCCTCGTTAGCAACTTGCTCTATGCTGAAACCTATTAAAGCCAGCGGAAGGTTAAGCATTTCATACACATTTGGATTATCTAAGAGTCAGGGACTACAGAATAAAGCGCTTTTATATTTTTTGCCTGCCGCAGGCTGTGCCATTTCATTTCTGTACTTTGTTTCCTTCCTGTTCGAACTGGGCTATTTCTACGGCGGCGTCGTAAATCTGATATTCAGCGCGGTCTACCTGACCACCTTTCTGTTTTATGTGGTCGATCGCGTCAACATCGGCAAACATTTTCTATCGATTATCTTTCTCATCCACATAACCCTGCAATCGACTTATTTATTTCCAAAAGAATCCTTCTTCCAGCTCCATTTACTGATCGCCATTCCGCTGGTGTTCATGTTATTTGATGCCAACGATAAACACGCTCGGCGGATATACTCAATTCTGGTGATTCTGTTGTTGGCCATCATTCAATTACGCACCGACCACACTATCCGGCCATTCAATTTTCTCACCGACGATATCACCCTGACCCGAAACTATAATATTTTCAGCAGCTTTGTGCTGCTTTCGCTGAGCGCGCTGATATATTTTCGATTCAACGAAAAACAGGTCGACGAAACGCTCAACCTGGCCGCCACTGACCCCTTGACTGGATTACAAAACCGTCGAGGGTTCTTTCCCCTGGCCAATCAGCTATACCGTCGGGCCAAACGCGAGAACATCCCTCTATCGCTGCTCTATATCGATATCGACCATTTTAAACAGATTAATGACCAATTCGGCCATCTGGCGGGCGATCAGTCATTGGCCGGCATCGCCAGCAGTTTACAACAGCGCAGCCGCGAGTCCGATGTCCTCGCACGGCTCGGCGGCGATGAATTCGTTTTACTCATGCCGAACACAAACCTGGATTCGGCGACACAACTGGCCGGTGAAGTGCAGCAGTCAATTCCGATTCGATTTCAGGCCGAACAAGGACGAGATTTGACGCTCTGCATCGGGGTCGCCCAACTGAACGATCAGGATAAGGGCGTAGAAGACTTGTTACAGCGCGCCGATCAGGCGCTTTACCGCGCCAAGTCCAATGGCCGGAACCGGGTTGAGTCACACTAGAACAGCGATAATAAACATTCCTAACAGTAATCGATACACGACAAACGGGATCATGCCGACGCGATCGATGAGTTTCAAAAAGAAGTGAATACACAGGCCGGCACTGAGCGCGGACAACAGCACTGCCAGCGACAGGCCCTGCCAGTCGATAGCATCGGGTGATTTGATCAAGTCGAGCATCTGCAGGCTACCGCTGGCAATGATGATTGGAATCGCCAGTAAAAACGAAAATCGCGACGCCGCCTGCCGGGTTAAGCCAAGTAGCAAACCCATCGTTATGGTTATCCCCGAACGCGAGGTTCCCGGGATCAACGCGAGCGCCTGAAAACAGCCGATCAGCAGCACATCCTTCAACCTTAGCTGGTACTCGCTTCGTTCTCGTTTGGACTGGTAGTCGGCAAATCCGAGCAGCAGGCCGAACACTATCGTAGTGATCGCGATCACCCAGGGCGAACGAAGGTCACTTTCGATAAAACCCTTAAAGGCCAGGCCAACAATAACCGCCGGCAAGGTCCCAAGGATCACCCACCAGGCGAGCTGGCTATCGCGACTGGACCCACCACCGCTGATCGATCGCAGCCAGCAGGTCAGCATACGCCAAACCTCACGGTGGAAATAACCAACGACGGCGATCAGCGAACCCAGATGCACGGCGACATCGAATACCAGTCCCTGGTCGACCCAGCCCATCACACGGGGCAACAGCACCAGATGCGCCGAACTCGAGACCGGCAAAAACTCCGACAGGCCCTGCACCAGAGCCAGCCATACTATGTGTAAACTATCCAAGCCCCATTCCTCGCTGCATTGCCGGCATCACCAGATTCATATTTTTCTGCATCACCATCACCTTAAACTTTTCCCCCATTTCCGCCGGCAGGCTAAGTGTTTTCACCTGCTGGGCGATATCGATCTGCGCACGCGCATCGGCTTTACCCATTCGCTGCTCGGCTTCGCCCAACAAGCCATTGGCGAGTAAAAACTGAGCCTGCGATACCAGCCCGGTCAGTTTGAACTCGCATAGTTCTGCCGCATCGGCGAAGGCGTCAAAATCGACAAATGCAGTTATGTCCTGCAACCCGGGGTAGACAAACGGGTCGCTGTGCAGGTGATGTTGATAATGACAGATCAAGGTTCCGTCGGCCCGCTCGGGATGATAGTACTGCGTCTGCTCGTAGCCATAATCGATTAAAATCACCACGGCTTCCGTGCAGCACTCGGCCAATGCCTTCGCCCAGGGATGATAATTCAAATTGATTTCGCTGCGATACGGCTGGGGGAGCGGGTCGCCCTGTGCTTCGATGGCGCGAATCGCTTCAATCGCCGGGCTATTGGTCGCATAGTCGACCCAGGCCAGGCGATTCTCAACAATATCAACCCCCATTTCTATCCATTTCCCTGGCCAATCTCCTGACCAATTCCCTGGCCCGTCCCCTGCTTTTTGTACGATATTAACCGGCATCGCGTCGAGTACTTCATTTGCAATGACGATTCCGTCGAAGGCTTGCGGCAGCCTGTCGAGCCACTGAATTCTGTCAAATTGCTCGGCGGGTAATAATTGTTTCAGGCTAAGTTGTTGCCGCTCGATTAAATCGGCGCTTAAATCGAGTATGTAATATTTATCAATGCGCGCTTCGGACAAAAGCAATTGCGCGCAGAGCTTGCCGGAACCGGCTCCGAATTCAAGAATCCGACGACTGCAACCCTGCAGAAATAATTGATTCGCCTGCTCGCCGATGCAATGACCAAACAGCGATGATATTTCTGGCGACGTCACGAAATCCCCTCGCGCGCCAAGCTTTACCGATCCGGCCGAGTAGTAGCCGAGGCCCGGCTCGTACAGGGCCATCTGCATGTATTCACGGAAACTGATCGGCCCCCCATTCGCCGCGATGCGATAGATGATTTTCTGCACCAGGCGACTGCTGAGGGCAATTGCCCCCGGATCCGGTTGCGGCAGATCGAGAACACTGAATGAGTCAGACATCGATCCGATCCATGGCAATCAATTGCCGCAGTTTGCGCGCTAGCGTCTTAATTTGAAGGTGATATGATGTCACTTTTTTCGTTACGCTTTATTCATGTTGTTGACAGCTAAAACTGCGCTGATAACCGGTGCGGCAAATCGACTCGGCGCGCAGATCGCCCGCACTCTACATCAAAACGGGGCAAATCTCATTATCCATTACCGCCGTTCTGAAACCGCGGCAATGGCTCTGGTCGATGATTTAAATCGAATTCGTCTGGATTCAGCGATAGCAATTGCTGCGGACCTGTCGGCATCGGGTGCGACTGAAATGCTTGCCGAAAAGGCAATCCAGTTTAAGCAACGGCTCGATATTCTGGTCAACAATGCGTCCAGCTTCTACCCTACCCCGATAGGAGAAATTGATGACAATAACTGGGATGACCTGATTAGCAGCAATTTCAAGGCACCGTTATTTCTGGCACAGGCCTGCTACCCGGCGCTCAAACAGACGAGCGGCAACATTATCAATATGATCGATATTTACGCAACAAAACCGCTGGCGCAGCATAGCGTCTACTCCGCCGCAAAGGCCGCCAACCAGATGCTGGTAAAATCGCTGGCGCTGGATCTGGCCCCCGATGTGCGCGTCAACGGCATCGCCCCCGGTGCGATTTTGTGGCCACAGGAAGGCAACAACGAATCGAGCGCGGCGCAACAACGCATTCTCGAACAAATTCCACTACAACGCCGCGGGACCCCGGAATCAATTGCGCAGGTCGCGTTAATGCTGGCCACCAATAGCTATATCACCGGCGAAATCATCAAGGTCGATGGCGGGCGCATGCTGACATGAGCCATCGTTTCTGGAGCAAGCTGGTAACCGGGTTGCAGCCCTATACCCCGGGAGAACAGCCTCGACCAGGGTCGGTGATCAAGCTCAACACCAACGAAAACCCCTACCCGCCGTCGGCGTCGATTACCCGGGTTTTAGCGCAATTCAACGTCGATTCACTGCGTCGCTACCCCGACCCCGAAAGCAGCGAGCTGGTTGCCGCGCTGGCCAGCCGATTTCATTTGAATAAGGACCAGGTTTTTGTCGGTAACGGTTCAGACGAAGTGCTCGCGCATATATTTCAAGCCCTGTTAAAACAGGATCTGCCCATTCTGTTTCCCGACATCAGTTACAGCTTTTATCCGGTGTACTGCGGGCTCTATGAAATTGAATTCGAAAAAGTACCACTAACCTCAGATTTTTGCATCGACATCGGCGATTACGCAAAACCCAATGGCGGCATAATTCTGCCCAATCCGAATGCGCCGACCGGAATCGCACTCGACCTGCCCAGCCTGCGACAGTTGCTCAGCGCCAATCCAGATTCGGTAGTCGTCATCGATGAAGCAT
>JBLHOA010000116.1:0-9545 GCA_047622345.1 Gammaproteobacteria bacterium
TATTCATTAATCATTTCCTCGTTTAAGTATTTTTTACGAGCCCACAAAAGCCCGAGCAAGGGCAGAAATATCCACTGCGCAATCGGTGATATCCCGATTCCGATAACCGGGACAACCGGCATCAAATCAGAATAGGCCCAGCTTTGACGAATCGATACATTGAGCCATTCGCTGTATATCGTGTAGGCGAGAGCAAAAAGGGGACGGAGGGATTAAACTTTAATCCCTCCGTCCCCTTTTTGCTGAAAAGTCACTCACCCTAAACTCTGTACTAAGTACAGGCGCAAGCTTTTTTTGTAAGTCCTGTTTTACCTGATGCTACTTTCCTGCCTGCCGTTTCAGAAGTTAGAATTCTAAGACTGGTCCGGTTTACAAAAGTTCGTTGAACATAATATCTAATAAGGCTCGACAATAAGAAACCCGATAATTCTGCTGTCGGACAAAGGTTTGATCTTTATCAATTACATTTTTGGATTAATTAGAGTGCGTGAGGGTCTCGAAGAAAAATCCAACGCCGCATATGAACCGCGCAGCAGGCAATAAATTTATTTGTAAACTGGTAGAGAGTTTCGCCGTAACGAGCGGCCAATAGGCAAGGCGGGGTTTCTGAGAAGGCCTGAGCGTACGAATAGTACGCGAGGGTCTCGAGGCAAAACCCAACGCAGCCTATGGGTCGCGCAGTAGGCGAGAAGGCGGATTTTTTCTCGGAGGCCCGAGCGTACATCAAGTACGCGAGGGTCCCGAGACAAAAATCCAACGCAGTATGTGAGCTGCGCAGCAGATGAGAAAGTCAGCCTGTAAGCCGGGTTCTGTCTAGGATAATCATTCATCTGGACTAAGAGTCGCCTCTTAATCTCAAGCGACCAACCCGAAAACGACGCGGGCCGCGTCATAGTTTTCCTATTTGGTCTTGCTCCGAGTGGGGTTTACCTTGCCACTTCTGTTACCAGAAGCGCGGTGCGCTCTTACCGCACCCTTTCACCCTTACCAGCCGAAGCTGGCGGTCTACTCTCTGTTGCACTGGCCGTAGGCTTGCGCCTCCCAGACGTTATCTGGCACTCTGCCCTATGGAGCCCGGACTTTCCTCCAGTCTTCAACAAGTGAAGACCAGCGATTATCCAGCTGACTTGTCGCGCATCATACGCACAAATACTCGCGTGGTTAACTGATTTTTTAGCTAATTTATAGATTTAATGCAGGCCATAGAATCCTGCACGAATGCACCGATTAGCGCGATTCTAGATTCTGTCAAATATCGGGGCTAGTTGGCCTTAATTGGCCGATTTATCCTGATGGAAAAACAGCTGGGTCAGACGGGTCTGTTTTTCGTCGCTTTGCAGAAATGGCTGGATCGCGTCGACAAGCTGCTGGCGCTGCGACGACTGGCACCACCGTTCCCAGGCGCTTTCATCGGTCCAACGGGTAATCACCACGTAGTGATTGGGTTTTTGCAGATCGACCAGCGACTCGCCCGACAGGTAACCCGGGGCAGCGGTCATGATATCGAGCAATTTGGCGACTTCTTTTTCGTAAAAAGCTTCGAGCCCGGCGACAATTTCTCTTTCTATAATGACCCTGATCATTAAATTTCCTCATTTGGGCCTTATACTACCCAATACAATAGTGTGAAAAGTGGACGGCAGCATATACAATCCTGCTCAGAACACAATAATAGCGAAGGAGAATTCACTGATGAGCTGGCACAAAAAAATACTTCGAGTCAACCTTAGTAACGGGTCTTGCACTATCGAGCCATTAAATATGGAATGGGCGGAGGCTTATCTGGGCCAACGCGGGCTCGGCAGCAAATACCTCCTCGAAGAAATGGATCCTGCGGCCGACGCACTGTCTGCCGAAAACAAGGTTATTTTTGCAACCGGCCCGCTCACCGGGACCATGGCATCTACCGGCGGTCGTTATTCGGTAATCACCAAGGGACCGTTAACCGGTGCCATTGCCTGCTCAAACTCGGGTGGCAAGTTCGGTGCTGAGCTGAAAATGGCCGGTTACGATATGCTCATCGTCGAAGGTGTTGCTGCTAAACCGGTTTATTTACACATCGAAGACGAAAAGGTCGAAATCTGTGATGCCAGCGAAGTCTGGGGCAAAACCGTGTGGCAGACCGAAGAATTATTAGCGCACAAATACCAGGACCCATTGATGAAATTTGCCGGTATCGGTCAGGCCGGTGAATCACTTTGTCGTTATGCCTGCATTGTAAACGACAAACACCGTGCCGCCGGTCGCTCCGGGGTTGGTGCGGTAATGGGCTCGAAACTAATTAAATGTATTGCCGTACGCGGCACCAAGGGCGTGAAAAGCATCGACCCCAAAGGCTTTTTTGACAAGGTCAACGAAGTCAACCTGCGTCTGAATGATCGCGATGGTATGTCGCGCGACGGCACTCTGGCGATGATCGATGTCACCAACCGATTCGGCAGCCTGCCAACGCGTAACAATCGCAGCGTCAGCTTTGAAGGGGCGGAGAAACTGAACCCTGAAGCGATGCATACCCCGAATGCCAACGGACACACCAACCTCGTCACCAACGCGGCCTGTTTTGGTTGCACCATCGGCTGCGGACGAATTTGTAAAATTGATCCCACCCACTTTTCGGTGAAAGATAAACCTCAGTATCACGGTGCATCCGGTGGTCTCGAATATGAAACGGCCTACGCGCTGGGCTCGGCGTGTGGGGTCGATGACATTGACGCGGCTACCTACGCGGGATTTCTGTGCAATGAATACGGCATGGATCCGATTTCGCTCGGCGGCACCATCGCCGCCGCGATGGAATTATTCGACATCGGTGCCATCGATGAAAGCGTAACCGGGGGAATCAAACTCGAATTCGGTTCGGCCGAAGCCCTGTGTGAACTGGCCGAGTTAACCGGCAAGGGCGAAGGTTTTGGCGTCGACATTGCGATGGGCTCGAAGCGTCTTTGCGAAAAATACGGTCACCCGGACTTATCGATGACAGTAAAAGGACAGGAATTTGCCGCCTACGACGGGCGTTCCATGCAGGGCATGGGGCTGGCTTATGCGACCAGTAACCGCGGTGCCTGCCATTTGCGTGCCGACCCCTACGGACATGATTTTGATACCACCGAAATTGCCGGTAAGGCCGAAATTGTGCGCGACAGCCAGCACGACGTTGCTTTTATCGACTCCAGCGGCCTGTGCTCCTTCCCTGCCGGTTGTGGCTGGACCATGGACGACTACCGTCAACTGGTCGATTCGGCCTGTGGCGGCGACTGGAGCCCCGAACGCATGAGCATTACCGGCGAGCGTATCTGGAATATGGAAAAGCTGTTTAACCTGAAAGCCGGGCTTGGCAAAAAGGATGACACGCTACCCAAACGAATCCTCGAAGAACCAGCCGACCAGGGCGTTGGCAAGGGTCTGGTTTGCCGGCTTGGTGAAATGTTGCCCGAGTATTATGAATTATGCGGATGGGATGAAGAAGGCGTGCCCAAATCCGATACGCTGAATCGACTGGGGTTGAATTAAACCGGATTTTAACCGAGTTCCAACGATGGAAATTTCAGTCAAACTGTTTGGCGGGTTGCGTTCTTATCTTCCCGCCGGAAGTTCCTTCAACGCCTGCACCATTCAAGTTGACGCCAACGCCACAGTGAGCACGCTGCTGGGCCAGTTACCACTGCCTGCGGACAAACACTATATGGTTATTATCAATGACACGAAGATCGATAACGACGATTTCGATAATGTCAGCGTTTCCGCCTCCGATGATGTCGTGCTGCTGCCCCCGATTAAAGGCGGCTGATCAATCCGCCGCCCCGGTACCCGAGTTTTGAATATCCAGCGCTAGCTGATACAGATCGTTTTTCTTTTTACCGGTTAGTCGGGTCGCCATTTTAACCGCCTTTTTCAAGGGCAGCTCTTCGAGCAGACAACGCATTAAGTTCTCGTCTTCGGGGTCGATCAGACTATTATTTTTTTCCTGCCGATTATCGATCAATACGACAAACTCCCCTTTCTTGAGCACTTCGTCCGCGCGCAGAATTGCCACCAGTTCGTCCGGAGTTCCGCGCAGAAAACGCTCGTGCAATTTGGTTAATTCCTTGGCCACCACAATTTGATTTTCGGCAAAATCGACACTCAATTGTTCCATTAATCGCTCGATACGATGGCTCGATTCGAGCAGTACTAAAGTGCCATCAAGCTGCTTGATTACGTTCAGCCTGGATAGTCTTTCGCTGTTCTTTTGCGAGAGAAACCCCAGATAATGAAATCGGTCGGTTGGCAGTCCCGCGGCGCAAACTGCGGTGATAATGCTGCAGGCACCTGGAATCGGAGAAACTTTAAAACCGGCCTGCTGGGTCCGGCTGACCAGCCCGTAGCCTGGGTCCGAGATCAACGGTGTACCAGCGTCCGAAATCAGGGCAATATCTTTGCCCTCTTCGAGCAGCAGCAGTAGCTCGGCGCTGCGTTCCACTTCGTTATGGTCGTGGCAGGAAATCATTCGCGTAGTCACGCCCAGATGGTTGAGTAAGCGTTTACTGTGGCGAGTATCTTCGGCGGCAATCAGGTCGACCGCCTTCAAGGTTGCGATCGCGCGCAGGCTGATATCATCGAGATTTCCGATCGGAGTTGCCACAATATAGAGTACGCCAGACATGCAAAAGAGTGTACACTATTGCGCTACCGAATTAGATCGATGTTACCTTCTTGTTTGAACAAATATCCAACCAAATGATGCGACAAATCCGCTCAATACCGCTTTTACTGCTGGCCGTTTTTTTCCTGGCATCCTGTCAAACCGGCCCTGTAAAAGAAACCCTCGATGTCAGCTCTTCCGTACCCGCATTGACAGCCCCTGACGGTGATAGTGATAGCGATAGCGATAGCGATAGCGATAGCGATAGCGATAGCGAAAATATACTGACCCCAGCCGAAGAAGAAATCATTCTCGCTTTCGAACTCGAAGCAGCCGAAGACTGGTCAGCCGCTGCCGACCTTTATCAAAAACTGGCCAACAACAGTGTTCAACCCGAGCGTTCTGCTTTTTTGATCAGAACCGCTTTGATGCATTACCAGGACGGTTTGTATACCTTCATCGATCCATTTTTCGAGACGCTCGACGACACTGATATATTGCAACAGGATCAGAAATATAAGGAAACGATTCAAGCGGGTGGTTACCTCGGGGCCGGTAAAATTTACCAGAGCTTGTTAGCGCTGCCCGAGATCGAAGCGTTAATCGACTATCGCTTTAAGGCACTTGCGCTCAACATCCGCTCCAGGGGGGTACTCGCGATCGGCGATCCGATGGCAAGCGCAAAATTACGAATCGAAATCGATCAGTATTTAAAAACCCCGCAGGAATTTGAGAAAAACCATGACTTCATCTGGGACGCGTTAAACCGTATCAGCGAATCGACGATGATCCGCGCCCTTAAAGAACCCCAGAAGAAGTCACTACGGGGCTGGTTAGAACTTAATTTGATCGCCCGCCGTTCGAATATGCTACCCGCCAAGATGGAACCCTGGATCGACCAGTGGTATCAACTCTACGGTGAACACGCGGCCGCACCGAACTATGCTATCGGCCTGCTCGAAGAAAGCAAACGAATCTATATCAACCCGACTCGTATAGCGTTGATGCTCCCGTTTGCCGGGCGCCTGGAAAAAGTATCCGCGGCTATTCAAAACGGCTTTCTCTATGCCTACTACCAGGACCCTGCCAATGTGGCCGATCTGGAATTGATTAATGCCAGCAGCGATCCGGCTATATTCAACCAGCAGTATGAACAGGCCATACAAAACGGCGCCGACTTCATCGTCGGTCCGGTCGACAAGGATCTGATTTCCATGTTGCAAAAGCGTGACCGCCTGAGCGTGCCGACACTGACCCTGAATTACGGTGAAGACGACGAAAAGGCGAAATTAAATCTGTATCAATTCGGTCTTCGTCCTGAGGACGAGGCCGAACAGATCGCCGACTATGCGCTCGCCGAGGGACGCCATCAGGCCCTCGTGCTTGTTCCCGACACCGAATGGGGCACGCGCCTGAAACGGGCCTTTAGCACCCGTTTTGAATCGCTAGGTGGGCTGGTCGTCGACAGTGCTTTCTACCCGGCCAGAAAGAATGATTATTCGCCAGCCATTAAAGACCTGCTTAATCTAACCACGAGCAATCAACGAAAATCGATTGTTCAGCAGGTAATCGGTGAGGAAGTTCAATTTGAGGCCAGACGCCGACAGGATATTGACATGATATTCATCGCCGCAAATTCACGGCAGGCCCGCTTGATCAAACCCCAATTGAAATTCCATCGCGCCCAGGATGTGCCGGTTTACGCAACCTCGCATATTTCATCGAGCCAGACGAATTCCGACGACGACCGCGACCTCAACGAAATTCTGTACGTCGACATGCCTTGGATGCTGGACAATATCAACAATCGTGATCACCAGAATATAAACCGCCTATGGCCTGAGGAGAGCACGCGCTTCAGTCGCTTGTTCGCGCTGGGTATCGACGCCTACCGGATGATTCCGTCGCTACGTCGGTTAATGATAAATCCAGATGAATCGTTGCAACACAACACTGGAAAATTATCGGTCGATGCAAACGGCAGGGTTCGCCGGGCATTGTTGCTCGCCACCTATGAAAAAGGCCGGGTGAAACTGATTGCCCAACCTAACGACAAGCCGAACGACCTGGCCAACGGCCAACCCGAAGGGAATAACTGACCACTAAACAATGACAGGGAGTCAATCGAAAGGAAAACATTTTGAAGATCTGGCCAGGGCCTATTTAAGCGCTCGCGGCCTTGTATATATTGACAGCAATTACAGTTGCCGGTTTGGCGAAATCGATTTAATCATGCAACAGCAGGACTGTATTTGCTTCGTCGAGGTGAAGTACCGCAAGACCATGGCCTTTGGTGGCGCGATTTATGCGCTACCGCAAAGCAAACAGAAAAAAATAATCAAAGCGGCGATGTTCTATCTCAATCAACACAAACAGCTGGCCAATCGAGCCTTACGCTTTGATGTTGTCTTTATTCAAGGACAGCCGCATCGAAATGAAGAAATTAACTGGATTGAAAACGCCTTTTATGCGGACTGATTTATGCGGGCTAAAGCGAACAAGCCAGTCTACCGGCGCAGGTCGCAATGACTCTTACTTGATCACTTTCAGTATGGGTCCCGCCGGCTTGTCCACCCGGGTTTCTTTAGCCGACGGTTCTTCTTCCGGAAACATCATCCCTTCACCATTTTCGCGGGCATAAATCGCCAGCACCGATGCCATCGGGCAGTAAATATTTTCAGAGACACCGTTAAACCGAGCGGAGAATGAAATATAGTCAAGCGCCATATCCAGCTGGTTAATGGCGCCCGGTGACAGGTTTAAAACCACTTTCCCATCGTTTGCAATTCCAGCTGGAATCAATAACTGATCACTGCTGGCATCGACCAGCATATAAGGCGCGCAGTCGTTATCCAGTATCCAGTCGTAAAGCGCACGAATTAAATAGGGCTTACTGGAAGTCACAACTTTGAGGCGCAGCTAATCACCGGTTAACGATAATGTTTCAGGCGACCATATCTCTTTCCTGCTCGGAAAGACTGGTCTGAAATGAGGCCCTGGAAAACACGCGCTTCATGTAAGTGGTAATCGGCTTTGCCGACTTCGGCAATTCGATTCCATAGTGAGGCAAACGCCAAAGAATCGGTGCGATACTGCAGTCGAGCAAGCTGAACTCGGCCGACAGAAAGTATGGCATTGCATCAAAAACTTCGGCAGAATTAATCAGGCTCTCAGTAAGCGCCTTCTTTGCCTGGGTTTTTTTCTTCTCGGTGCCATTTTCGATATCGTTAAGCAGGCTAAACCAGTCACTTTCGATACGAAAGAGCGCGAGCCGACTCTTTGCCCGTGACACGGGGTCAACCGGCATCAGCGGAGGGTGTGGAAATCGTTCATCCAGATACTCGATTAAAACGCGGGCGTTATACAAAACCAGATCGCGATCGACCATGGTCGGTACCGTCGCGTAAGGGTTTAAATCGAGTAAATCTTCGGGCAGATTATTGGTATCAACGTCATGAATTTCAACGGTGATATCTTTTTCAGCGAGAACGATACGGGCCCGATGACATTCGGGGTCAACAGGTGATGAAAAACAACTCATCACCGAACGGCGGTTTGCCACTACAGACATAAAAGAAACCTTTTAATGGATATCCTTCCAGTATTCTTTCTTAAGCATGTAAGCAAGAATCAGGAAGAGAAACAGGAAGATAATAACACCGGTACCGACATTTTTTCGTGTCTGCTTGTAGGGCTCGGCCAGATAATCAAGAAAGGCAACCAGATCATGAACGGTCTGGTCGTACTCTGATTTAGACATCGATCCAGGCTCGATGATTTCAAAACCAACGATGACTTCATACTCGTGCCCTTCGGCATCTTTACGCTTCATCATTCTCGGCTTTTGCAAGCCTTGCAACTCTGCCAGCACATGCGGCATGCCGACATTACTAAAAACGCCGTTGTTTACGCCCAGACCCTCCCGGGTTTCATCGACGTAGAAACCACGCAAATAATTGTACAACCAGTTAACACCGCGCGAACGGGCGACCAAAGACAGATCCGGCGGTGCTATACCGAAGGCCTCTTCCGCATAGGCAGTCGTCATGGTGGTTGTCATCAGCGAGCCGATCTTGGTCTTTTCGCCATTCATACCGGAAGTCAGGATCAAATTGTCAATCACTTGATCTTCCGGAATTCCAAGGTCGACGCCGACCCGGTCAAAACGCGAATAAGCCGCTGCATGACAACTCATGCAGTAGTTAACAAAGGTTCGCGCACCGCGTTGCATGGAAGCCTTGTCATCCCAGTCGATGTCGATCTTGTCGTTGGGATAAGGGGAGACAGCAGCGGCCCAACCCAGCGAAGGTAGCAGTAACGCGACTGCAATAATTAATAACTTCTTCATTATTGAACCCTCTCTGGAACCGGCTTGGTATTTTCGTTTTTACTGATCCACCAAAGGCCGAGAAAATAGCCGAAATAGCCGACACTCAGTATCTGCGCGAAATAGGTACGCATTGGTGTTGATGGCAGCGCGCCAAGAACGCCGAGACCGATGAAGGAAACTACCAGCATCCCCAGCAACCATTTAAATGAGGTCGAACGATAGCGGATTGACTTCACCTTGCCACGGTCGATCCACGGCAATAGAAACAACACGACAATTGCCGCAAACATCGCGATTACACCGCTCAGCTTGTGCGGAATGGCGCGCAGAATCGCGTAAAACGGCGTGAAGTACCATACCGGTGCGATATGCTCCGGAGTCTTGAACGGATTCGCCGGAATAAAGTTGGCGTGTTCCAGAAAATAGCCGCCCATTTCGGGCATGAAGAACACGACAAAGCTGAACAGGATTAAAAAATACGACAACACCGACCATGTCCTTAACCGAATAGTAAGGGTGGAATGGAATGCCGTCGAGAGGGATGCCGTCATCGCCTTTCAGCTTTTTGATTTCGACACCATCGGGGTTGTTCGA
>JBLHOA010000117.1:0-9459 GCA_047622345.1 Gammaproteobacteria bacterium
AACCTTGTCGAGCTTTAGGACATGCCAACCGAAAGAAGTCTTTACCGGGGCACTGATGTCATTCTCTTGCATATCAAATAGCGTATTTTCGAAGGCTTCAACCATCATTCCACGCTCTACATCCCCGAGACTGCCACCGTCTGTTGCAGAACCAGGGTCTTCTGATAGTTCTTTTGCAAGAGCTGCGAAATCTTCACCCTGGATGGCCCTTTGATGAATCGCAGTTATTTTTTCAAACGCAGCCAACTCGTCTTCCTCACTAGCATCGTTCGCCAGTCTAATTAGAATATGCCTGGTTAGACGCGACTCTGCTTCGGTATAGCTGTCTTTAGTTTGATTATATTTATCAATCAGTACAGATTCGTCAATTTCCACCCCATCCATAATCCCGCTAAGGCTAAGCTCTATATAATCTATTTTGACTTTTTCCGGAATACTATAACGAAGGGGTTGCTGCTCATAATACTGTTCGATTTCTGCCACATCAACGTCGATGCCATCCAGAGAGACCTTTCGCGTTAGACTGCGAATTTTTCGCGATTGATTACTCAGGCTGGTGAATTGTTTTTCGGCAGTAGGAACGACGAATGAGGTAGCAGCGATTCCTGCCTGCAATTGCTCCATTGCCTGTGTTCGCCTTAGCTCCAGTTCAAAACCGGCGGGCGTGAAACCCTGAGATCGGAGCTGGGCCTCGTAAGTGCCGTGATCAAACTTACCATCACGTTGGAAGACCTCAATACCACCAATGATGGTGCTCAATTCCTGATCACCGATGCGGTAACGATTGTCTTTCGCATATTGGCTGAGCGAGGTTTCCTCGATCATCTGACTTAATACCTGCTCTTTCAATATCGATTCGCTTCCGAACGATTCAGGTATGTTGCCACCGAACATTTGTGACAGACGTTGACGGTAATTGGCAAAGGCACGATCCAGATCGCGTACGCCTATTTCTTCGCCATTTACAGTGGCTGCAGGAGGTGCTCCCCCGCCTCCAAGGTAGGAGTTAACACCCCAGAGCGCGAAAGGAACTGAAATCAGAATGATGATAGCATAGCCAATCCAGCCGCTTGATTTGTCTCGAATTGCTTGCAACATGCTTTATATCGACGCTATTAAAAGTTTAGTTTAACAAGTCAAAGCGCTCCAAACGAGCGCTCTAATTGATGGCGGAGTGGACGGGACTCGAACCCGCGACCCCCGGCGTGACAGGCCGGTATTCTAACCAACTGAACTACCACTCCTGATAGTGTGGTGGGTGCTGACGGGATCGAACCGCCGACCCTCGCCTTGTAAGGGCGATGCTCTCCCAGCTGAGCTAAGCACCCGATGTAGCTTTGAAAGGCGCGCTAGTTTACTGCGTCCTTAAGTGCTTTGCCAGCCTTAAATGCAGGAACTTTTGATGCTTTAATCTGAATGGTTTCACCGGTACGGGGGTTACGACCAGCACGAGCTTCACGTTGACGAACCAGGAATGTCCCGAATCCTACAACCGTAACCTGATCCCCTGATTTCAGCGCTTCTGTAACCGCTGCAATTACACCGTCAATAGCACGTGCCGAATCAGCTTTACTCATATCTGCAGCGTTTGCAACAGCATCAATCAATTCTGATTTATTCATTAGATTTTTCCATTTGGTTAGTTTTCAAAAATTCCAGGCCCGTTACATGAACAGGAGACTTTAAGTCACAATTTAATTTTAATTGTTGCGAGGAATCGAACTATATTTCAGATTCGACCCGCCCAGCCCAGAGGGTGGAATTAAACCAACAGCCAGCTTAGGGGTCAACCTAATTCGCCCAAAAAACTCAAATAAGTCGCATATAATTCGAATTAAATTAATGCGCCCTGACTGAAGACGATTTTTTATCCTTTTCTTTCGATTTTGCCGTCGTTGGTTCAACCGGAGTATCGGGTAGCGGAGTCGGCTGATGAGCCAATGCAAATTCCAATACCTGGTCAATCCATCTTACCGGAATGATTTCTAATTTTGATTTTATGTTATCCGGAATTTCTGCCAGGTCCTTAGCATTTTCTTCCGGGATCAAAACCTGAGTTATCCCACCACGATGCGCGGCCAACAATTTCTCTTTCAATCCGCCGATAGGAAGTACCTCGCCACGCAAGGTGATTTCCCCGGTCATCGCTACTTCAGCTTTAACCGGTATCCCAGTAAGCGCTGAGACCAGCGCAGTACACATACCTACACCCGCACTTGGGCCATCCTTGGGTGTCGCGCCCTCGGGTACATGGATATGTATATCCTTATTTTCATTAAACTCAGGGTTAATCCCTAAAACTTTGGCACGACTGCGTACAACCGTCAGCGCCGCCTGGATAGACTCTTTCATTACGTCACCCAGTTGTCCTGTTTGGACAAACTTACCCTTACCATCGACTACCGCGGACTCAATGGTGAGCAATTCCCCACCAACCTCGGTCCAAGCAAGGCCTGTCACTTGGCCCACTTGATCCTTTTCGTCGGCAGAACCAAAGCGGAATCGTTTCACGCCACAATATTTTTCAATATTTTGATTGTTGATGATCAACTTCTTAGTAGAAGGCTTGAGCAACATTATCTTCACAACTTTTCGACATATTTTGGAAATTTCGCGTTCCAGATTACGCACACCTGCTTCGCGGGTATATCGTTGAATTATTTCGAGAATGGCAGTTTGCTTGATTTCGATTTCGTCAGACTTGAGTCCATTTTCCCTAATTTGCTTAGGAACCAGATACTTAAGCGCGATATTCAGCTTTTCATCTTCGGTATAACCGGGGATGCGAATTACTTCCATTCGATCCAGTAGAGGTCCCGGAATATTCATGCTATTCGAAGTCGCGACAAACATGGTATCGGAAAGATCAAATTCGACTTCCATATAATGATCGGCAAAAGAGTTATTCTGTTCCGGGTCCAATACTTCCAGTAACGCAGAAGCCGGGTCACCACGAAAATCCATCGCCATCTTGTCGATCTCATCCAGCAGAAACAACGGGTTTTTTACCTTAACACGCGACAGGTTCTGGATAATCTTCCCAGGCATGGAACCGATATAGGTTCGGCGATGCCCACGAATTTCAGATTCGTCACGAACGCCACCCAATGACATCCGCGAAAACTTACGATTGGTCGCGCGGGCGATTGATCGTCCGATCGAAGTCTTACCAACTCCGGGCGGGCCAACCAGACAAAGGATCGGACCTTTCAGTTTTCGAACTCGCTGCTGCACTGCGAGGTATTCTAGGATTCGCTCTTTGACTTTTTCCAGGCCATAGTGGTCTTCTTCCAGTACCCGCTCGGCCTGGGCAAGATCGCGCCGTATTTTAGACTTCTTTTTCCAGGGTACGCTTACCAGCCAGTCAATATAATTTCGCACCACTGTAGCTTCGGCCGACATCGGTGACATCATTTTCAATTTGTTCAATTCAGAATCTGCTTTTTCCCGGGCTTCTTTTGGCATACCCGATTCGTTAATCTTGTTTTGCAGATCATCCACTTCATTTGGTGCGTCATCCATGTCGCCAAGTTCTTTCTGAATGGCCTTCATTTGCTCATTCAAATAGTACTCTCGTTGACTCTTTTCCATTTGCTGCTTAACGCGCCCTCGAATTCTTTTTTCGATTTGCATTAAGTCAATCTCGCCTTCGATCTTGCTCATGATGTGTTCGATGCGTTCGCGAGGATTCTGGATTTCCAGAATTTCCTGTTTTTCATCGAGCTTCAAAGACATGTGGGCCGCTATGGTATCAGCAAGCCGACTAGGGTCATCGATCCCGGACAACGAGGTTAAAATTTCAGGCGGGACTTTTTTATTTAATTTGACATACTGGTCGAATAGATTGAGAACCGAACGAAGTAGAACTTCAGCTTCCCTGTCATCCACCAGGTGAGACTTTTCGAGCGCCTGCGTAGTTGCTGAAAAATATTCATTGGTTTCGAGAATACTTTCCACTACTACCCTTTCACCGCCTTCGACCAGAACTTTTATAGTTCCGTCAGGAAGTTTTAGCATTTGCAGAATGGTCGATAGCGTGCCTATTTGATAAAGGTCTTTTTGCGCGGGGTCATCTACTTCGGCATTGCGTTGAGCCAGTAACAAAATTTTCTTGTTATCTGCCATCGCTGCCTCAAGTGCAAGAATGGATTTGTCGCGCCCGACGAATAGCGGGATCACCATATGAGGGTAAACAACAACATCGCGCAATGGCAGAACCGGAACCAACTGTCGCTCCTGTTGTTCGGCCATCAGGGTATTTTCTATTTCAGACATGAATGCCTCGAGGCTTAAGTATCGACTTAGATATGGGTTCTAAATTTCATAATTCAACCCGATTAAAACAGTGGCAGAATTTTATTCGTCAGAGGCAGCGCGCTGCATTTCACCACCCTCGTAAATCACATAAGGCTGGGCATTACCTTCGATAACAGCGGCGTCGACAACTACCTTACTGACATTATCCATTGCTGGCAGATCGTACATAATGTCGAGAAGCGTGTTTTCAAGAATAGTTCTCAATCCACGGGCACCGGTTTTACGTTCCATGGCTTTCTGGGCCACGGTCACCAGCGAATCGGGTCGAAATTCGATTTCGCAACCTTCAATTTCGAACATTTTCTGATATTGCTTGATAATCGCATTTTTCGGTTCTGTCAGAATCTTGATTAATGCGTCTTGATCGAGTTCTTCCAGCGTAGCCACAACTGGAAGCCGTCCTACAAATTCGGGTATCAAACCATATTTAATCAAATCTTCCGGTTCTACTTTACTGATTACTTCGCCGAATAAGCTTTCTTTATCTTTGCTTTTCACGTTGGCGCCAAAGCCGATACCGCCTTTTTCAGAACGGTCAAGAATGACTTTATCGAGTCCGGAAAAAGCACCGCCACAGACAAATAGAATTTTACTGGTATCGACCTGGAGAAATTCCTGTTGCGGATGCTTCCTGCCACCTTGAGGCGGCACAGATGCGATAGTACCTTCAATTAATTTCAACAAAGCCTGCTGGACACCTTCGCCAGAAACGTCTCGCGTTATGGAAGGGTTATCCGATTTGCGCGAAATCTTGTCAATCTCATCGATATAAACGATTCCAGTTTGCGCTTTCTCAACATCATAATCACATTTTTGCAGGAGCTTCTGAATGATATTTTCAACGTCTTCACCGACATAGCCGGCTTCAGTCAAGGTAGTGGCGTCAGCAATGGCAAACGGCACATTCAGCAATCTTGCCAGTGTTTCAGCCAACAGTGTCTTACCAGAGCCGGTAGGTCCGATCAGCAATATGTTGCTCTTTGAAAGTTCGATCTCATCTTTCACATGACCGGCTTCCAATCGCTTGTAATGGTTGTAAACGGCGACGGAGAGGACTTTTTTGGCACGGCTCTGGCCTATTACGTACTCATCCAGAACCTTGAAAATTTCATGCGGGATAGGCAGTTTGCTTTCAGCGTCTTCGCTATTCTCATGGATTTCTTCGCGAATTATGTCATTACAGAGTTCGACACACTCATCACAAATGAAAACCGAAGGACCGGCTATCAACTTTCTTACTTCATGTTGGCTTTTGCCACAAAATGAGCAATAAAGTAGCTTCTCGTCCTTATTCTTTGTTTTGTCGTCACTCATGCTTGGCTACCAGTTGTTCGTGCTCGATTGACTCAATAATATTAGACCAAACCCACAATCTCAACCGAAATAGTCACTTTTTGACCCATTCCCGCAGGAATAAGCCATTCGACGTAACTAATCAGCGTCTGCGGTTACTTCAGGATCGGCACGAGAAGTCAAAACTTGATCGATAATTCCATAATCAACTGATTCTTCTGCACTCATGAAATTGTCGCGCTCGGTGTCTTTGTTTATTTCATCGACAGACTTTCCGGTATGGCTGGCCAACAGTTTATTCAGCCGTGAACGGACCGTAAGTATTTCCTTGGCATGAATTTCAAAATCGCTCGCCTGCCCCTGAAAACCACCCAATGGTTGGTGAATCATCACTCGGGAATGCGGTAATCCATAACGTTTCTCCGCACAACCACCGGCAAGCAGGATAGCTCCCATACTTGCGGCCTGACCAGTACATAAGGTGCTTACGTCGGGTTTAATAAATTGCATGGTATCGTAAATCGCGAGGCCTGCAGTGACCGAGCCACCGGGACTGTTAATATAAAGCGAGATATCCTTGTCAGGATTTTCTGATTCCAGAAATAATAATTGCGCAACTATCAAATTGGCCATGTGGTCTTCGATGGGACCAACGATAAAAATAACCCGCTCTTTCAGCAATCGCGAATAGATGTCGTAGGCTCTTTCGCCTCGAGCCGATTGCTCGACAACCATTGGAACCAGGTTGGCCTGAATCTCCAAAGGGTCGATCATAGAACTCGTTAATCCAGCGTTTATTTGATTTTTGTACATGAATTATTCCCTTGGTTAGATTGAACCTTCCATCAAAGACTCAAAATCAGACTTCTTTTCGGTTACCTTAGCCTTCTCTAATATAAGGGCAACTACCTGATCTTCAAGTACCATGCTTTCAATGCCTGCTCGCGCCTCGCGATTTTGCCGATAATAGTCACGCACTTGATCGGGTTGCTCGTAGCCTACCGCCATCTCTTCGATAGTTGATTCGACCAGCGCTTGATCCAGTTCAATTTTTTCAGACTTAATTACTTCCCCGATTAATAGCCCCAACTGAACACGTCGGGTAGCCTCCTCGGTAAACACGGCGGCGGGCATCATCGACTCGTCGATCGACTCCATATCCTGCCCCATTCGCTGGGCAGCCTGCTTACGCAGCGATTTGGACTCTTCCGCAACCAGCGCGCTGGGAGCAATAATTTCATTCTCCTCGCGTAAACCCGTCATCACCGCGTTTTTGACTTGCATTTTCAAACGTTCTTTTAGCTCTTTATCCATATTGGCTCGAACGTCGCTGCGCAGTTTATCGAGGTTGCCATCTTCCACGCCAAATCCTTTTGCGAACTCTTCATCCAGCTCGGGTAGTTCCGGCTTTGAAACGGCGGTCGCCTTTAGCGTAAATTCGGCAGTTTTTCCAGCCACGTCCTTACCGTGATAGTCCTCAGGAAAATTGACTTCAACCATTTTTTCTTCACCTGCCTTAATGCCTTCCAGCCCTGCTTCAAACTCGGCGAGCATCTGGCCCGCACCAAGCTCTACCGGCATATCCTTACCGGCGCCGCCTTCGAACAACTCGCCATCGATGCGACCTTCAAAATCGACCATTACCTGAAAACCTTTCTTGGCTGCCGATTTAGTTTCCTTCCACTGCTTGCGTTGCTCGCGTAACTTGTTGAGCATTGCTTCGAAGTCCTTATCGGTAATTTCTACCGTCGGTTTTTCTACTTTGATCGTGTCGAGTTTTAAATTCTCTACTTCGGGATAGACCTCGAAGGTAGCTGTATAGGAAACATCTTCGCTATCAGCGGATTCGACAAGATCGATACTCGGCATGCCCGCCGGGCGGACTTTCTCCTGCATCAGGGCTTCCTGATAGGAGGACTCGATAACGTCTCCGATAACTTCCTGTCGCACCTGGCCACCGAACTTTTGCTGGACGACTTTCATCGGTACCTTACCCGGACGAAAACCGTCAATGCGGATAGTTTTTCCCAGTTCTTTCAATTTTTTGGCAACCGCATCGGCTACCCTGTCCGACGGAATCTGGACAGTCATTTTGCGTTCCAGGCCTTCGAGGGTGTCAATTGATACTTGCATGTTAGAATCTCGTGATTTCGATTTGAAGGTTTGATTAATTTAAAAGATAGTCAAAAGACCATTCGGGCTTACTAAAACATGGTGCGAAAGGAGAGACTCGAACTCTCACATCAAAAGATACCAGAACCTAAATCTGGCGCGTCTACCAATTCCGCCACTCTCGCAGATAAATCTAAGCTGTCAATTATAGGTTCAAACACCGGATTCGCCAGTGTTTTCAGTCCCATAAGCTAAAGCGCCTGAAATCAGGCGCCTTTAATATGGGGTGGACGATGGGGATCGAACCCACGACAACAAGAATCACAATCTTGCACTCTACCAACTGAGCTACGCCCACCATAAAATGGCACGCCCGGCAGGATTCGAACCTGCTACCCTCGGCTTAGAAGGCCGATGCTCTATCCAAATGAGCTACGGGCGCATGGAATACCTATATTAATCGTCTTTTTCCACGATTGCATTGTCGGCATCGTGCTCGAATCCTCATGTATATATATACATTCCGGTTCAGTGCGCGACGGCCTCCTAGCACTCGCGGAAAAATCCGGATTAATATAGGCACTCCGGATTCGAAAGAACTATTTCAGTTCATTTCCGCCTGCGCCGGAATCCGCATAATGAGGCTCCGGTAAAAATATGGTCGGGGTGGAGAGATTCGAACTCCCGACCCACTGCTCCCAAAGCAGTTGCGCTACCAGGCTGCGCTACACCCCGAATTCTGCCTGCAACCGCTTCTATGCTGCTACTGGCAAGGCGCGGAATAATACGCTGAACAAAAAAGATCGTCAATTCAATAACCTCTTTTTTTTTGCATAAAGGAGACATTGCCCACCGACTTCGCATTTCAGCCTATTTTCGCCGCCAGCGACTTCCTCCTGCGCCATCTTCGATTACTATTCCTGCGGCGTCCAGCTGGTCTCGAATTTGATCTGCCTTACCCCAATCTTTGTCTTTACGTGCCTGCAATCGCTGCTCGATTAACGATTCGATATCATCATCTGAAAGGCCACTGGTTTCACCCGCTTGGGCCTTGAGGAAGGTTTCGGCATCACTTTGCAATAACCCGATAATCCCGCCCAAATATCGCAATAACGCGGCAAGACCAGCGACGTTACCACCCTCGCCAGCCTTAGTCCGATTTATATCGCGGGCGAGATCAAACAACACAGCAAGCGCATTGGCTGTATTAAAATCATCCCGAAGCGCTGCTTCGAAGCGTTGTTGATAATCGCTATCTACCGGCATTTCTGCACTCCCGGTATCGATTAGAGCGGCATACAGTCTATGCAACGCCAAGCGAGCATTATCAAGCTGTTCTTCGGAATAATTCAACTGACTACGGTAGTGGCTACCTAGAATAAAATAACGGATCTCTTCCGCCTTGTAGTCCTTGAGGACATCGCGCAAAACAAAAAAATTGCCCAGCGACTTGGACATTTTTTCTTCATTTACGCGGACAAATCCATTATGCATCCAGTAATTGACGAATTTTTCACCGGTAGCACATTCACTTTGCGCTATCTCATTTTCATGGTGCGGGAACTGAAGGTCCTGACCGCCACCATGAATATCAAAGTGATTACCCAGCAGGCTGGTCGACATGGCAGAGCACTCAATATGCCAACCCGGACGCCCACTACCATATTTTGAAGGCCAGAAAGGTTCCCCCGGTTTTGCCGGTTTCCACAGCACGAAATCACCGGCCTCTCGCTTGCC
>JBLHOA010000118.1:0-9417 GCA_047622345.1 Gammaproteobacteria bacterium
CTAACCTCGATGGATAAAATCAGGGCCCGGAAAATAGCATCCAAAAATGAGATATCAGCTTTAGTCAAGATCCTTAAGGCCTCCTACAATAGCGATTACTACCCACTGCTCAGCCTTAACGCGCCCAAGGACCGATTCAAAAAGGCAACGAGTTTCGATATTTTAAATCTGCAAACTACTGGAGTTAACGACTCGCCTTATCAAAATGAGTATTTTCAACTCAGAAATGTCGACCTGGACGCTAGTCATCCATTTTCGAAAGCTATCGAACATATTAGAAATATAGAAAACGGTATGTTCGATGACAAGCTTGAAAAACTCGATATTGCTACTATCGGTTCTTTGCAGTTAATAAAGAATCCCAAAAAGTTTTGTGGTACCCAAGAAGGGCGCACAAACTGGGTTAGTGCGTTTAATCTGATAAGCCGATCAGCAAATAACTTTGGCTCACCGATGCTCCGCGAGAATCTTATCGATAAAGCAAAAGACTTTGAATGTGCCGCTGACTTAGAAGTTACTACTGGCCTGCTTTTAAAAGCTACACTGATATCACTTGAGAATTTAAATGCCGAATCCAGGGTAGAATTGCGTAATATTCTCGAAAACCCTGCGTTTAAAGAATTGCACTCGTCTCATAGATCCTTTGTCATTTCTATATTCTTTATAAATACGATTAACGATTTGACAGGCCTCACTCAGGGCGACGTAGATCTTATAGAAGAAAACAAAAAATATTTTAATTTTGTCAATCAGTGGCTTGAAGGTCTGCTGATTGATGCCCAGAGCAGGTTATAAGCGTCGGTGAAATTTTGATCGGGTTGGAGAATAAATTTTAAATAATTTCGTTTAAGCTCAGACTCCAGCTACCGGTCTGAGATATAAAAAATAATTGCTCTCTTCAGGCCTGTCGATTCTTGAACGCTATTTGCTATTCTTTGAAACAGTTAAACGACAACAAAAAATGAGTGAGCAATATATTCTGGTCAAACATTATTCGCAGTGGCGACGACGAGCTGGATACTATTATCCGGTTAGGGCAGAACACCCCCTTGTTCAAGGGCATTCCGAATGGAGCACCTGGAAGGACATACGCTCTTACTCTCCGTCAAGGGTTTCGCTTCGGTTTACTGGGTCCAACCGCTATTAATGTGGCCTATTTGTGATTTAGCGACTGCCTCCCGACTCTGTAACCAACCGCATTTCATCACCCGGCTTAATTTCTTTAACAAATTTTCCAGTTGTCGAGTTCTCGGTGACCGGCTGCATCGTTGTGCGGCCACTTCACTGTCCAGGGAAAGGGGTATTGCTGAAAACAGCAGTAGCGCTCCGCATCGACCCCGGGTAGTTTTAACAGCGAAGCTTGTCTATACTCTGCGCCTGCATTCGAGGTACCCATGTCTGTTATTTTGCAAGTTCCCAAGCTGATTAAGCGAAAAGGCCTGCCCATCAGGGTAATGCCGGGTTGAACTGATCCATGCCGGTTCAAATTATGCTGGGGCCCCAGTCCCCGCATTCAAACCTGAAGAATGCTATCGACTCATTGTCGGTCATCGGCCCTGTAGTCTCGATCACGGCCGGCTGGAGTGATTCCGAAGCGGAGATTGACGAATTGCAAGCCGCCGTCGGCCGCCCGATCGAAGACTTGAACCTGTACCATCTGGCGGAGGATTTATTTTCGCGGGAACCGAAACTCCATGCGCTGCACCGGGAACGACAGGACAAATTGCAGGAACTTCAACGACTCTACCGTATCCGTCTCACTCCCGGGATGACGGCCGCGCGCAAGCTTTTGGGCGATAAAGCAGAATCAAATCTTTTACGTCTTGAGCAGCGCGCTGCAATTTCTCAGGTGCGCGCTCTCGATCGTCATCATCTCCGGCGACTCTCCTCAATCCACCAGGAGTTTGACCGGCGCAGAGCCGAATTGCAGATACCCGGTGCGACCCATTTAGTGCAGACTTTGCAGCAAAAGCTGGCCGAATCCAGCCTGGTATTAATCGCGGGCGGTCACGTCGCCGTATTAATCAACCGTATTCGCCTGTTTCGACTGGGCGAAATGCTGGCACAAAAACCAATCATTGCCTGGTCCGCCGGCGCCATGGTGCTGGGTGAGCGCATCGTGCTGTTTCACGATGATGCCCCGCAGGGAAAACGTGATGCCGAAGTACTGGATGCCGGCCTGAACATTGTCAGAAATGTTATCCCGCTGCCGCAGGCGAAGTCGAGACTCGACTGGTCTAGCCGCAACCGCATGGCTTTATTCAGTCGACGTTTCGCCCCGGCAAAATGTTGCACGCTGGACAATGGTTCGATGATTTACCTGCAAGACGATCAAATAACTGACGCCTGTCAATCTTCGGTGATAACGCGAAGCGGAATGAAAAAAACGCTGGTGGCGCAATGAACCCGATCGTCGAGTGGCTGTTTCAATCAGGAAACCCTGACCCCGAGGCAGTCGATAAATTTATTCAACAAAATCAATTTCCGCTAGTCGAACCCGGTCGCGTTACCTTTGTTTACCGGGGGCAGGCGCAGGCGGTGCAGTTACGGAGCTGGATTTCCGGTTTGGACACGGCACAAGCTCTGGTGCGCCTGGAGACCAGCGACCTATGGGCGCTGACTATGGCGTTGCCCGACAAGTCGCGTTTTGAATACAAATTCGAAGTCGAGGAAAGCGGGGTAAAAGAGCTTGTGCTGGATGCCTTGAACGGCGTGCACGCGCATGACCCTTTTGGCGCTAATTCGGTCTGCCAGGGTTACGGTTACAAACGGCCCGGCTGGACTCTGCATGACCCGCTGGCCCGAAGTGGCAGCCTGGACAGCCTCAATATTGCCAGCCGCGCCTATGGAGACAACCGAGAAGTGCAGGTTTACCTGCCCGCTCAATTTCGGCGCAACCGCAGCTACCCGCTGTTGATCGTACATGACGGGCTCGACTACCTGCGCTATGCCGATTTCAAAAACGTGCTCGATAACCTCATCCATCGGCTCGAAATTCCTGCGATGATCGTCGCCCTGACCAATTCTTCAGATCGACTGGTCGAATATACCGGTGACGAGCGACAGGCCCGTTTTCTTGGCGAAGAACTGCTTCCGGCCTTAGCCACGAAATTTCCACTGCTCGACGACAACCGCGCGCGTGGGCTAGCAGGTGCCAGTCTCGGTGGCGTTGCGGCACTGCACGCGGCCAGCCGATATCCGAAGTTGTTTGGCCAGCTGTTGTTGCAGTCGGGGTCATTTGCTTTCAGCGATCTTGGGCGCCATAAAAAAGACCCCGTGTTCGATCCCGTGGTGCGATTTGTCAACGAATACCGAAACGCGCCATTCCCGCTCGCCGAAAAAATTTACATGAGTTGTGGTATCTACGAATCGTTGATTTACGAAAACCGCTCGCTGTTGCCAGTTTTGCAGGACCAGGGCATGCAAATCTTTTTCGAGGAAGCGCGCGATGCCCACAACTGGGAAAACTGGCGGGATCGTCTGCGCCAGGGCCTGAGCTGGTTGTATCCCGGACCACTGTGGATGGTGTACGAATAAACTGCCTCGAATTAACTAGAGATAGCCCATTCACACTTAAGAAAGTAATATTCCAATTATCTAATCACTCAAGGAAATATCCATGGCAAATATAACGCGCAGAATAGGTCTTTCCCTCGGTGCCGACATTTGCTGGCCTATCTGTTACGAAGCTTTGCTCAAGCAGCTGGATTTAAAGCTTTCGATCGGCGGGGATACGATCAGCATCGAATGTGAGCGGGTCTATATTGAGCCTTTTGATCTGAAGCAGGATTGCCGCTACGATGTTGTCATTGACCGCCTGACACACTGGTATCACGTTTCCCGGGAGTGGATCAAGAAAGCTATTCTGGTCAACGACCTGTACGTTTATAACAACCCATGGTCGTTACAGGCCATGGAAAAGCACACTTCTTACGCCGCGATGATGCGGCTGGGGTTTCAAGTGCCGGAAACCTGGATGATTCCTCCCAAAGAATATGCAGCTTCGGCCGATCTGCAGTCGACCCTCGATAAATATGCCAAGCTGTTCGATCTGGGCGAGGTCGGCGATAAGATTGGTTACCCACTCTATATGAAACCCTACGATGGTGGTGCCTGGGTTGGTGTTACCGCGATCCACAATCAAGAGGAGCTGCATGAGGCCTACAACAAGAGCGGCACCCGCTTGATGAACCTGCAAAAAGGGGTTGTACCCAACGATGCCTTTGTGCGTTGTGTTGGTCTGGGGCCCCAGTTCCGCTTTGTCAATTATGATCCGGGAGCAGCGCTACACGATCGTTATCAAATGGATTACGACTTCCTGCCAGTCGATCAGGCCAGGCGGCTGGCCGACACGACCCTGGTAATCAACGCGTTTTTCGGCTGGGATTTTAATTCCTGCGAAGGTATGCGTCAGGACGGCAACTGGCATTTGATCGATTTCGCCAACGCCTGTCCCGATTCGCAGGTCACCGCCCTGCATTATCATTTCCCGTGGCTGATCAAAGCCAACCTGCGCTGGTCGATATTCTGCGCCGCCACCGACCGCAAAATGATTACCGATCTCGATTGGCATGAATATTTCGCTATCGCCGACCAGGATATTCCATTCGAGGAAAAGCTGGCGGGCTACGTCAAACTGGCGCGACGTCGTTTCGACGTGGATGCTTTCGAAGAATTTTGTGTAACCCACCTCGCGCAACTGGATGAAGTGGCAAATGAATTTTTTGCCAGCGATGTCTTGCGTGATGCGATACGACAAAAAGTGACATCGCTGTTTCCTGCGCATGAGATTGAGAAATTTACCGAATTGTTCTGGGACCGCATACAGGAATGGCGACGCATAGAAGGCTCCGACCCATGAAAGATACTTCCCGCTGGTTTTCACCCCATGTCGAACAGGACGTTCAACTCGTGCGTTGGGGCCATATGGGTAAGCCGGTGCTGCTTTTCCCCACCGCCGGCGGCGACGCCGAGGAAGTCGAGCGCTTCCACCTGATCGGGGTATTGATGCCACTCATCGAGGCCGGTCGCATCAAGGTTTATTCGACCGACTCAATCGCCGGCAAAGCCTGGATTTCGAAACAACATTCGGACGAATACTGTTCGCATCTGCAAAACATGTTCGACGCCCTCATTTACCAGGAAATTGTGCCTGCCATCCACGCTGACTGTCAGACTGCGGACATCGAAATCATCGCCGCCGGTGCCTCGATTGGCGCATTTAATGCAATAGCCAGCGTTTGTCGTCACCCGGATGTCTTTAGCACGGCCATCGCCATGAGCGGCACCTATGACTTAATTAAAAAACTGGACGCTCGTTTCCTTGAAAATTTCTATTTCTGCTCGCCGATACATTTTCTGCCCGGACTCGAAGGTCCAGTGCTGGAGAAGCTACGCGAACGTATGATAGTGATGCCTTCGGGAGAAGGTGAGTATGAAGACATCGGCGAGTCCTGGCGCATGGCCAAAATACTGGGCGACAAAGGCATTCCAAACCGGGTTGATTCCTGGGGGCCTAATTACCGGCACGACTGGGAAACCTGGCGTGAAATGCTGCCCCAATATCTGGCTGAATACAGTTGATAATCATTCCCGAATTGAAACGAGACAGGAATTAGCATGCCCAAAAAACCCCTGAAAATCTGTCTGGTCAGTTCGGAACTGGGCCCGATAGCAAAGACTGGAGGACTGGCGGACGTCACTGCCGCGCTATCGGCATACCTCGACAATAAAGGGCACGACATACGCGTGTTGCTACCATTTTATTCGGCAATAGACAGCAGGACGCTGGTGATTACTCCCGACCCATCGCTGCAAAACCTGTCGATTCAGATCGGCAATCATCATTTGAATTATTCGATCGATACCACAATCCTGCCGAACACATCGCTTAAAATATATCTTTTACGCTGCCCGGAACTATACGATAGACCCGGCATTTATACCGCCGGCTCCGATGAACACCTGCGTTTTATTTTTTTATCGCGGGTTGCCATCGAGATGTGCCAGCACATGGGTTTTGCGCCAGACATCTTCCACTGCCATGACTGGCACACCGCGCTGACGCCACTTTTTCTGAAAACACACTATGCCTGGGACAGTCTGTTTGAAAACACCCGATCGGTGCTAACCATTCACAATATCGGATATCAGGGTATTTTTGATGCGCGTATTTTGCACGACCTGGGCTTGCAGGATTCGACTGACCTGCTGCACCAGGAGGACCTGGCTCTGGGTAGCATTAACTTCCTCAAAACCGGCCTGTTGTATGCAGACTTGCTGACCACGGTGAGCCCCACCTATGCCAATGAAATTTTGGGGCCAGACTACGGTATGGGCATGGAGGATATTTTACAACAACGCCGCGACTCGCTGGTGGGAATCCTGAATGGCGTAGATACCGATGAATGGGATCCAAACAACGATGCCTTTATTCCTTTCCCCTTTAATGCGCGCGCCATTTCGGGTAAGAAGAAAAACAAGTTGGCGTTGATGCAGGAGCTGGAGCTCGACAGTAGCGATGATATACCGCTGATTGGTATCGTCAGTCGTTTTACCTCACAAAAAGGCATCGATTTGATACAACAAGTCGTGCCAAAGCTGTTACGACAACGGCGTTTTGCACTGGCCATCCTGGGTAGCGGGGAATCCCGATACGAACAGTTTTTCAGCAATCTACAGCTAAGTCACCGCGACCAGGTTTGTTATTATCGTGGTTTCAGCAATAAGCTGGCCCATATGATAGAAGCGGGTAGCGACATGTTTTTGATGCCGTCGCGCTTCGAGCCCTGTGGCCTCAACCAGATGTACAGTTTGCGCTATGGAACGGTACCGATTGTGCGCCGCACCGGAGGGCTTGCAGATTCAGTGCAATTGTTTGAGCCAGGTAGCGGCAAGGGCACCGGCATCGTTTTTGATGACTACAGCGCCAGCGCACTCGAGTGGGCGCTGAATGCAGCACTGGACCTGTACCAGGAAAAGAAGGACTGGCGCAAGCTGGTACGAAATGGCATGGCTATGGACTATTCCTGGCAGCAACAAGGGCAACACTACACCGACCTGTTCAGGCAGATTCTTCCCACTAATAAATAATTTACATAGACCGAGAATCCTATGAATATTATCTTCATCGAACCTTCTTTCCCTTATAACCAGAAGGAATTCGTGCGCGGATTGCATCAGATTGGTGCAAATATAATTGGCATCGGCGAGCGTCCACAAGAGTATCTGTCGGATGAAGTCAAAAGCTGCCTGAGCTCCTATGTACAGGTGCAATCGGTGGTACACGAACCGACGCTGCTTGATGCGGTAAAACAGATACAAAGTAAAGTCTGGGTAGATCGTCTGGAGGCAACAGTCGAAGCGCACATCATGGCCGCCGCCAGCGTACGCGAAGCGACCGGCATTCCGGGTACATCGGTTCGCACCGCCTATCTGTGCCGTGACAAGCCGGCAATGAAAGAGGCGTTACGCCAGGCAGGCGTTCCCTGCGCGATGTCGACGCGGGCAGACAACGCCGCGATAACCCGCGATTTTGTCAAGCAGGTCGGCTACCCGGTCATCATCAAACCCACTGACGGTGCTGGTGCTTCGCATACCTGGAAGGTCAGCAATGCCGATGAACTGGAAAGGGTGATCATCGAGTCCGGTGTCGCCGATGGCGCCGAAGTTGCGGTCGAAGAATTTATCGAAGGGCACGAAGGCTATCTGGATACGCTGACCATCAATGGCGACATCAGTCATGAATTTATCACCCACTATTATCCGAACGTGCTGGTCGCGATGCGCGAGCGCTGGATTTCACCGCAGATGATTACCACCAATCGCATCGAAGCCGAGGGCTACAGCGAAGTCAGGCAGATGGCGCGCAAAGTGAATTCGGTGCTGGGCATAGAAACTTCGGCCACGCACATGGAATGGTTTGCCGGTCCGAAGGGCCTGAAATTTTCCGAAATCGGTTGCCGTCCGCCGGGTGTCGGCCAATGGGATGTCTACAACACCGCGAATGATTTCGATATCTACCTGGAATGGGCCAGCGCTTTAATGCACGGACATATCCAAAAGGCACCATCGCGACGTTTTGCCGCCGGTATGATTGCGCTGCGCCCTGAATGTAACGGCCACATCACCGGCTATTCCGGGCTTGACGCAATTCAGCAGGAATATGGCGAATGCATCGTGGCATCGCATATACCGGATACCGGCTCGGCGACTCAGCCCGTCGAAGGCGGCTACATGGCAAATGCCTGGATGCGGGTCAGGCACCCTGACTACGATACGCTAAGGCATATCATGGATACCATCGGCGCGACGGTGAAGGTTCATGCTCGTTAAATCTATATTCCGTCAGTCAATTTCGTTAATCTAAACGCTTGTCGTCAACCGGGAAAAGATAATCACAATGACAAACTCTACTACTCAAACGATGAAACCCTACCACGAACCCAGCTTTACCATCGGCATGGAAGAGGAATATCTGCTGATCGACCCGGAGACGCGAAACCTGGCCCAGGATCCGCCGGCAGCTATGCTTGACGATTGCAAGAAACGGCTTGGCGATCAGGTTACACCCGAGTTCCTGCGATCGCAGATCGAGGTGGTAACCAAGGTTTGTGGCTCGATTTCCGAGGCTGCGGAAGAAATTCGATTGCTGCGGAGTTGCGTCCGCGAAGTGGCCGAGAGCCACGGACTCGCGATGATAGCCGCATCGACGCATCCGATTGCCGAGTGGGATATGCAGAAGCACACTGAAAAAGAGCGCTACAACACCCTGGCTCAGAGTATGAAAACCGTCGCCCGGCGCATGCTGATTTGCGGCATGCATGTGCATGTGGGAATCGAAAATGTCGATTTGCGCATTGACCTGATGAACCAGGTGAGTTATTTCCTGCCGCACCTGCTCGCAATCAGTACTTCTTCACCTTTCTGGCACGGTATCGAGACCGGGCTCAAATCGTATCGTATGGCGGTGTGGAACGAACTGCCCCGCACCGGCCTGCCACCACAGTTCGACAGCTACGGGGAATACCGACGTATGCTCGATACCCTGGTTGACACCGGTGTTATCGAAGATGCCAGCAAACTCTGGTGGGACATTCGCCCCAGCGGCAGGTATCCGACCCTGGAAATGCGCATGACCGATGTCTGCACCCGGATGGAGGACTCGATCTGTATTGCCGCCTTCTATCGTTGTTTATTGCGAATGCTCTGGCGGCTGCGGCGAAGCAATCAGCGTTGGCGTCAATACGACCGCTTCATGATTTCGGAAAACCGCTGGCGTGCATCGCGCTACGGTATCGATGAAGGTCTCATCGATTTCGGCAAGGCCGAAATCATTCCCTTTGCTGACCTGCTCGAGGAATTAATCGAACTAGTCCGTGAGGATGCTGAATTTTTCGATTGCGTGACCGAAATCGA
>JBLHOA010000119.1:0-9391 GCA_047622345.1 Gammaproteobacteria bacterium
CCGGCAGCCATTGCAGTTAACGCCTCAAAACCCACTGACGGGTCGCCTCGATTGATCGTGATTTGAGATTTTGAATCGTGAAAGGATGCAACGTTTTCGGGCACCTTTGAGTTCCAAGCATCGACGTACTTGGTGGCAAGGGCTTCCAGGTGGGCTTGGCTAATTGACATTGATATATTCTTTGGTTCAGACCGAAGGCAACATTGAGAATAGACTATGCGGTCGATTGGTTCTTCTGTCAATCTTGAGATGGGAGAATTACAGTCGGTCGGCTCAGGGTACTTCAGAGTCGTTCATGCACCATCCAGCGAGCGGCAGCTCCTGGCTGAAAGCAAAAGCTCACGTTGTGATTTTCAGTGTCTCTTTTGGAGAAATTTTCCGGTTCTGGAAGTGGAAATTCTTAAAATTCGAATTTTGCGATAGTCATCAGTAATAAACTCGCCAAAGCAGACGCTAGGAAAGTTTTCACCAGCGGCATATTTGCGTATTAGGTTGACCCAGATTAAACGCCGAATTCCGATTCTTATCAGACTGATAATCCATTATTACTGGGTCAGTTTTCCGCGCAATTGACGGGTTAATTTTGACTGCAAATCAACACTCAGTTGGTAGAGGGTCAGCTTCCCAAGCTGAATGTGGCGAGTTCGACTCTCGTACTCCGCTCCAGGCACTCCGCCTACTTCTCCCGGAACGGTGTATTTACCTCGATGAATCGAACCGAATTACTTACACCGATATCCTGTAATGTGTGAGTATCGGCGTTAGCAAATTCCATAATTGTCTTTTGCTGCAATCGCCATGTTTCCAGTGTCGTAACGATGCTTTTAATAAAGTCGTAAATTCCGAAAATAAATGAATTGTGATTCATGGTGCTCTCCGGTAGTTATTAAGCAACTTATAGGAGTGCAGTGAGAGATAAACTGTTACCCGGAATTCACCAGTTTTTAGCATTGAGGGGTATGCTAAAGCGTAGGTTGAATATAATTATAAAAATAATCGCCAATATAATCAATTACTTAATGATTAAATATGGCGGAAGAGAGTAGGAGTCGAACCCACCAGGGACGTGGTACGCCCCTCACCGGTTTTGAAGACCGGGCGCCCCACCGGGGTGCGATCCTCTTCCATTTCATTCAAGCTCCTCAAACGCGAAGACAGCGGCGGCGGAAAGTCTGATTCGACGGTTATTGCCCGATCGATCGGTAAACCCATGGCGGTCGAAGTATTCTAGCAACTCAATGGCAAAGTTTCGCCCCACTGGCACATGCGCGCAATAGTCGGCAACCGTAAATTGCTGCCCGGCAGATTCTGCAGCCAGTTTTTCAGCGGCCAGTGCCAGCCGCAGCAGATACGATGCCGGTAGGTAACGGTTCTTGCTGACTAATACCATCTCGCCGATCTTCAGCGCATTCTTCAACGATGTTTCCAGTTTTTTTCTGTCGATGCTGAGCGCTTCTGCTGCTTGATGCAGGCTTAGCGGGCTGCCGCTATCCGGCGCAAGTATCGGCGTTGCTAGAGCCCATAGTTGCCGATCGTAGCCTGCGACCTGAAGTTTATGCGATGGTAAATGAAAGCGGGTAGCACGACAGCCCAACTGGTTTTCCCGGAGCAATAGATTGATAGCTTCTTCGAGGACCTTAGCCTCGACGTGGGGTTTCAGTGCTAACTGGATATCTTTGAGGCTCGCGCCGGGTAACTCGGGTTTCGACTGATGAATCATGCTGACTGCCGCTTCGATTCGCTCACACAGTCGCTGCCATTGTGCTGTGCTGAACAGGCGTTCTTCCGGCCGACGACCAACCCGTTTTAGTCCGGCCTTTGTCAACGCCGCCGATTCGGTTAAGGCTTCGGTTTGCGCAGGCGTCAAATTGTGTGAAACCGCAAAAGGGGCGAGTGACACCCCGGTTTGACTGATCTCAGTCAGTGCCGCGAGTACTTCAGCGGCGCCCCTGCGATTCATTGCACGCAAGGTCTCGATCCGGGTCGGTTTTGCCCGACCGCGCCTCGGCGAGCAGGGGTCGATCACACTGCCGCCGGCGATGGTGCGCTGCGCGGATTGATCACGAAGCACGAAGCGGTCCCCGTGAACGACGAAGGCGTTCTGCTCCAGCACCAGTTGGACCAGTCCTTGCTCGCCCGCGGCAATGCTGCCCCCTTCAAGCACAGCGACGCGGGCGGAAAAATGAGCTGAACCGATATGCAGGTGGGTCGGCGTCCAGTGTTTTAATGGCCCGGGCTCGGAGGCGAGTACGCTTAAATTGACGTCGATTCTTCGGCATGGCACGAACAAATTTGCATCGATTAACCAGTCGCCACGGCGCACTGAGTTTTCGCTGACACCACGGCCCACGATGTTGATGGCGCAACGCTCGCCAGCGTTGGCCCGATCGCTCTGCTGATCATGCGCCCGGATTTCGCGGACCCGAACCGACGATCTATCGGCCGATAAAACCAGCTTGTCATCGATGCCGGCCGAACCTGCGAACACCATGCCGGTTACCACGATGCCGACGCCTTTCAGCGTAAACACGCGGTCAATCGCCATACGAAAGTGGCCGGCAAGCGGTCGGGCGCTTATCGCTTGTGCGCGCTTAGCAAGGGCGTCTTTCAGCACATCCACACCCTCGTTGTCCGGTGCACAGACCGCGTAGACGCGAATGTCTTCGCGGCCGGCATCGCCGAATAACGCTTCTATCTGCTGCTGAACTTCGACAACCCTGTCTTTTTCAACCCGGTCGATCTTGGTGATCGCAACCACAGACTGCTCGATACCGAGCAAGTTGAGAATGGCAAAATGCTCACGCGTTTGCGGCATCACTCCGTCATCGGCGGCGACCACCAGCAAACCCAGGTCGATGCCGCCCACACCGGCCAACATGTTGCGAATAAACTTTTCGTGTCCGGGTACGTCGACGAAACCCAGCGACTTTTCGTCGGGCAGGGTTTGATAGGCAAAACCCAGGTCAATCGACAAGCCTCTGCGCTTTTCTTCGGGCAGGCGATCGGTATCGGTGCCGGTCAACGCCCTGATCAGCGCAGTTTTACCGTGGTCGACATGCCCGGCGGTTGCGATAATCACGAGAGTCCCTGCAGGTTGTCGATAAACTCAGCCTCGTCTTCGAGGCAACGCAGGTCGAATAACAGACCGTCATCGGCGATTCGCCCGATCACTGGAATCGGCAGTTCGCGGAATGACTGGGCAAGCGACTCCAGCACCTTGCCGGGCCGCCGCTGATCGGGTCGGGTGAGTTTTAACACCGCAGTTTCCAGCCGGTCGACTGGCAGCGCACCACTGCCTACCTGGGTAAAGCTACGATCAACTGTGGCTTCAAACGTCGGGCAATAACCCTGCACAATCGGGGCAATGCGGGCGGCCAGTTGTTCGATTGCGCTCAGGTCGCGGGTCAGGTAGCGCAGGGTAGGCAGTTCTTTGCGTAAATCTTCCGGGTTGGTATATAGCCGCAACACGGCATGCAACGCCGCTATGGTTAACTTGTCGGGTCGCATCGCACGCGTCATTGGATTGCGTTTGATTTTATCAATCAGGTCACGGCGCCCGACGATGATGCCTGCCTGCGGCCCACCGAGCAGTTTGTCCCCGCTAAAGGTCACCAGGTCGGCGCCTGCTGTTATCGCGTCGTTGACGGTGGGCTCATGCGGCAGGCCGAATTGCTGCAGATTGATCAAGCTGCCGCTGCCGAGATCGGTCACCAATGGCAGGTCGTGTGCATGCGCGATTTCGGCAAGCCCGGCTTCGCTGACCTGACTGGTGAACCCCTGAATTTCGTAGTTGCTGGTATGCACCTTCATCAGCAGCGCAGTTTTGGCACCAATCGCCGCTTCGAAATCCTTTGCGTGGGTACGGTTAGTGGTACCGACTTCGACCAGCTTGCAACCCGCCCGTGCCATGATGTCGGGCATCCGGAATGCACCGCCGATCTCGACCAGTTCACCGCGCGATACCGGCACCTGCTTGCGCAGCGCCAGGCTATTCAGGGTCAATAACACGGCTGCGGCATTATTGTTAACCACGACGGCGCTCTCTGCCCCGGTCAACTGACATAACAGCGGTTCGACATGCTGGTGACGATCACCCCGCTTGCCGCTGGCGAGGTCGAATTCAAGATTACTGGCACCACGGGCAACATCGACCATCGCTTCGATTGCCGACGCGGGTAGCGCCGCGCGGCCGAGGTTGGTGTGCAGCACGGTTCCGGTTAAATTGATGACCCGTCGCAACGACGGGCGAACTGAATTTTCGACATCTTCAGCAAGATGGTCGATGAGATCATTGAGCTCGATTGCTTGCCCCGCAAGAACCTGCTGGCGTGACAATTCCAGCACATTGCGCGCAGCGCGGGTGACCAGCGCAATCCCATATTGCGGTATCAACGACTGCGCCGCGGGATCGTTTAACAGGCGATCGACCGCGGGTAGCTGGCTGGGAGTATTAATTTCAGGCATATCGAATCGCACGGACCGAAGAGCGACAAAGGTAACCACTCACGGCAGATTTATCAAGCGGCTCAGATTTTGTCCTGGGTGACAGCTTTGTTCTTGCACGGGGCTTTGCTAGACTCCAGCCAACGTTATTTTCACGGATCAGGAGAATTCAATAATGGTACAAATCAGCGAGATGCCGGCGGTAGGGCGCGGTTTTATCGAGGAACTGGAAATGCCGGAGTTTGCGCATCCAGCCTGGACCAAACCGGCTGCCGCGCAACAACGCCGGGTTGCGATAGTGTCATCGGCGGCGGTGTCGAGGCGCGGGGAAAAACCGTTTTCCTGGCTGGCACGTGATTACCGGGTCATCGGCCGGAAGGACCGGGACCTGGTAATGAGCCACGTTGCCGTCGAATATGACCGTACTGGTTGGCAGCAGGATTTGAATACCATCATTCCGCTCGACCGGCTGGATGAAATGGCCGCTGCCGGGGAAATCGGCTCAGTGGCCGATGAGCATTATGCTTTCATGGGAGCGGCCGACCCGCGTGACATGGAAAAGTCGGCGCGCGAGGTGGCCGGGAGAATGCGCCAGGAAGACGTCAACACCGTTTTACTCGCACCTGTTTGACCCTTTTGTACGCGCGCCGTGAGCGTGCTTGCCCATTACTTCGAATCCGAAGGTTTTGCTACGGTGCTGGTCGGCTTCGTGCGGGAACATATCGAGGCCGTAAAACCGCCGCGTGCCTTATTTCTGGACTTTCCAATGGGGAGGCCTTTCGGCAAGCCAAACGACCCCGGTTACCAGGCAGGGGTAATCCGTGCCGCTTTCAAGCTGTTCGACGCTGAATCGGGTCCGGTACTCGAAGACTTTCCCGATGTCATTCCAGTAAACAACGGACGCATGGGCTATGCCCTGCCGCCCGAACTGGTGCTGACGGTCAATGAAATCGGTGATGTGGATGCGCTGGCGGCTACAGTCGAGGCCGAGATTGCAGGGTTGCGGCCGGCCTACGAAGCGGCGGTAACTGCCCGCGGCCGAACTACGGTGGGTGCAAGCGGGTTAGAGCTTGCAGACTTTGTGCCTTTTGTTGCCGCCTTCGTGAAGGGTGATATTCCGAAAAGCCCGAGAAAAAGGGTGACTCCGGTTCCGCTGCTGAAGTTAGTGGTCGAAGACATTGTGGCCTATTACACGGAAGCGAGGACACACCGGGACGGCATCGACGATATCGAGCTAATGGGCCGGTGGTTCTGGGAAGAAACACAAGCCGGGCGTCTGATGCTGGCACTCGAAGCGGTGTCGCTGGAAAGCGAAAACAAGGTGTTGCGGCAGATCGTGAATATGTCGTTGATTACGCCGCGCTTCTGGTCCGAAGGACCGCTGCCCGGTACCTCAGCATCGGGCTGGTAGGGCACTGTGAAAACCCAATAAAGGGGACTTACTTAAGCCCAGATCTATTGTCATTCCGGCCTGAGCGGGCCGACCTTGCGCGGCCCGACCTGCGCGGCCCGACCTGCGCGGCCCGCTGGGTTCGGGATCCAGTGGCGGCTGAGAGTCGCGACTTTACGGGGTTCCCGCTCATGCCTGAAATTTCAACCCGTTGGTTTTACTGGATGTTTACGCTTAAGTAAGTGCCATTACCCTCCGTCCCCTTTATTGCTGCTCAGGCCTTGTCGAGCATAAAGCGTTCGCGCAGAAAACGGGCGATGCCATCCTCATCGTGATGCCCTATGACCGCCGTCGCGACCGCTTTGATGGTCTCGTTGGCATTGTCCGGTGCGTAACTCTCGTCGGCCGCCGCGAACATGCTAAGGTCGTTGTCACTGTCGCCGAAACAGATAATGCGTTCGAGGCCCAGCAAATCTTTAAGTGTCTTGATGGCGCCACCCTTGCTGGCGTCGCTATGGTGAATATCCAGCCAGTGCCAATGGACACCCTCGCGGGCGAGACCGGAATAAGCGACCAGATGCGCTTCATCATCGACACTGCGCGCGACCGCCTTGATGGCAACGGGGGCACCGATCGAATTGATGTGGGTGACGGTGGCATCGGCTGGCAACTCGTCGAGCGCGCGCATGCTGACGTGGCCGTCGATATCGAGGACCCGAACCAGTTCGAGGTCGGCATCGGATTGCAACACCGGGTGGTACACCGTGGTTTTATCGTCTGCTTCCAGGGTGAAGACAAAAGGAGTCAAGCCCTGGTGTAAACAGGCCTGAACGACGTTTTCGAGTTCGGCCGTGGTGAGCGTCGTGCTGCTCGAAAATTTCTGCTGCTCGGGGTGCCAGATCATCACGCCGTTCTTGTAAGCCTGCGGCAGCGGAAAGCTATGGCCTTCCAGGATTGCGCGTGCGCCGTGCAGCGTGCGCCCGGTCGCCACGGTGTAGGCAATCTCGCGTTTCGCCAATAGTTTCAGTGTGTCGCTGGTGTATGCCGATATCGTCGACTGCCGGTTGAGCAGCGTTCCGTCCAGATCAAAAATAATGAGTTCCATCGATAACAGGCCGTGGTGGTATTGGGCGTTAGTTTCGCTGCTCGGCGGCAGCGATGCAAACGCAAAGATTACGGGAAAATATAGCGGCTGCAATTTTCGCATTGTCGATTAGCTGAATTGCGACCCGTTACCCACCAATAGTTGAGTATACTGTCCGCCGATTTCCCGAATTCTAAAGTTTTACTTATCTGGGGGTTAGGCCATCAATACCATCAGTATCCTCGGCAGCGGTTGGCTCGGACTCCCGTTAGCCGAACGTTTTGTGGCGCTGGGTTACCGGCTGAAGATATCGACTAGGTCCCCGGGTCGCCTTTCGACGCTCGCTGCAGTGCCGGGCGAAGCCTGCATCGTCGATATCGGCAAACCGCTGGGCGATATCGATGCGTTTTTGCAGTCGGACACGCTGATCGTCAACATCACCTCGAAGGATATCGACGGGTTCGAGCGCTTGCTGCGCAAAATTGAAGCATCCCCGGTCAAGGCGGTGCTGTTTGTGAGCTCTACGTCGGTGTATCCGGTTAGCTGCAAAGTCGTTGCTGAGCAGCCGGGCGAAGAGTCGCCGGATCATCCGCTGGTCATCATCGAAAACCTGTTCCGGCAAAGCGAGCAATTTCGCACGACCATTGTCCGCTTTGCCGGGCTGATCGGTGGCAGTCGCCACCCCGGCCGGTTTTTTCGCGGTGGCAAGCGGGTCAAAAACCCGGATGCTAATGTCAACCTGATCCATCTTGACGATTGCATCAACATACTCGATAGCATTGTCAGCAACGACATATGGGGTGAAACCTTCAACGCCTGCGCCGACTCACACCCGAGCAAGCGGGAATTTTATACGCAGGCCGCGACAATGGCGGCGGCGCCGTTACCGGAATTCGAGGACAGTGCCGATCGTTCGTTCAAGATCATCGACAACAGCAAGCTGAAAAGGGTACTCGGTTATGAATTCCTGCACCCGGACTTGATGGCTATTCGATTCGAAGAATAAAGGGAAATATGAATATTTCAAAATCACAGTACCTGAAAGGACTGCAATGCCCTAAGGCACTGTGGCTATTCAAAAATCGTAAGGATCTGGCTGCTGAACCCGATCAACGCCGGTTGAATTTATTCGAGACCGGCCGTCGCGTCGGCGACCTGGCAAAAGATTTGTTTCCTGGTGGCCTTGAGGTGGCGTATCGCCAGTCGGACTATCAGGGCATGATCGATGCGACCTGCCAGTTAACCAGCAGCGAAACTGTTATCTACGAGGGTTCGTTTTCCGCCAATGGCGTGTTTGTCAGAGCCGATATTCTGGTTAAAAACGGGCAGGCCTGGGACATCTACGAAGTAAAGGCAACTGCCAGTACCAAAGCCGTGCATAAGCCCGACCTGAGCATTCAGTGGTATGTCATTGGTCAGCATTTGCCGCTTAATAAGGCTTATCTGGTGCATCTCAATACGGCTTATCGGCGCAGTGCTGTGCTGGATGTCGGGGGCCTGTTTAGCGTGGATGATGTTACCCGGGATGCTCAAGACGGGCAGGCATCGATATCCGATACCCTGAATGACCTGGAACAAGTTCTTGCTGGAGGAGAGCCCGATATTTTAATCGGAACGCATTGCAATAACCCCTACCAGTGTGATTTTCACCACCACTGTTGGCGGGACGTGCCGTTTCCCTCTGTGTTGAACCTTGCCCGACTAAACGGTGATAAAAGGTTTGAGTACTTTCACCAGGGCATTGTGACCTATGAAGATGCAAGGGATTACATTGACCTTAACGCGGTGCAATCGTTGCAGGTGAATACGGTTCTCAATGGTGAACCCCATATCGATTCCAACGCAATAGCCGAGTACCTGGGTGACGTCCTGTACCCCATTAATTTTCTGGATTTCGAAACCTTCCAGGATGCGATACCCAGGTTCGACGGACAAGCACCCTACAAGAATATTCCTTTCCAGTATTCACTTCATATCCTGCATGCGAATGGCGAACTCGAGCATAAAGAATTTCTCGCGCCTGAATCCGGTGACCCCAGGCTGATGCTGGCCCAGCAATTATTGGCAGACATTACAACCGAAGGCACTATAGTCGCCTTTCACCAATCGTTTGAAATTGGCGTGATTAGAAGTCTGGCAGGGCGGTTTGATCAATATGCCGCGCAACTAATGGCGCTAAGCAATCGCTTTAAGGACCTGGAAACTCCCTTCAAACAGTTGATTTACTATCACCCTGATTTTCACGGCAGTTTTTCTATTAAATCTATTCTGCCAGCGCTTTTTCCCGATGCCCCCGAGCTTGATTACAAAAACCTGGATATTCAAAGTGGCGATGTCGCGATGAATGTCTTTCCCCATCTACACGAAGTGGTTGACCTTGACGAAAAAGAATCAATACGCAAATCTTTACTCGCGTATTGCCGTCTCGACACCCTGGCGATGGTTAAGATCTGGGGCAGGCTGAAGGAAGTTGC
>JBLHOA010000120.1:0-9289 GCA_047622345.1 Gammaproteobacteria bacterium
GTTGCCCTCGACCAGGCCGACGCCGATGTTGCGGTGCAGTTTGTCAAAGGGTCGCACCGCTGGCAGCAACTCTATTACCCGCGGGTGTTCGAAGATGGTAGTAACTTCAATGACGGTGGTGAAAGCTCAATGTGCGCCGTGCCGGATATCGATGCCCAGCCCGATCAATATGACCTCACCCGCTTTGCACTGGAACCCGGCGATGGTATTGTGTTCGATTTCCGCACGCTGCACGGTACTAGTAATGCGCCCGTAAAATCCACCCGGCGCGCATTTTCAAGCCGATGGCTCGGCGACGATAGCCACTATTGCGAGCGCCCCGGAGAAACGTCACCCAACTATCGTAATCACGGCATGCAAAACGGCGATCGCATGCGCGAAGACTGGTTTCCGGTTTTGTGGCGCAGTAAAGGCGACTAGCCCGGGCTTGCTGTTATTGAATTTAGCGATGCTGTGCTGCGACTCTCGATTATAAATCCGGGTCATCAGCCGGGGAAAACTGCGTGTCCCATGAGGACTGTTGCAGCATAGCCTTGAGCGCTGCCCCGCTGGCAAAGTTACCATTCAAATGTCGGTCCCACCACAGACGTCCCGCTTCCTGGAAATTGCCGAAATTCACTTCGGCTGCGTCCTCACAGGACATGGTTGCACCATTCGGGTAACTACCCCATGCATCGTTATTATGGGTTCCGCCACCGCGCACCGCGAGCAATCCGCCCTGATTCGTCTGAATTGCTTCCCACACCGAGATAAAAGACGATACCGGCGTCGTCGTGTCGGCATTTCCACCGAGCAGCATTAACGGTCCGTCCTGTTGTTCCGCATTGACCCAGGAGGGACCGTAGGGATTCATCGCGATCGAGGCAGTTACATTGACCTGCTTTTGCAGCCCGTCACCGGCTTTGATCACCGCACCGCCGCCCTGGCTATGTCCGGCCAATCCAGTCCAGTTGGTATCGGCCGCGTCTTCATTTTCGACCACATACTGCAAGCAGGCGAGTACGTCGACATCGCGCACCGACCATTGATTGGCGGCGACCACGATATAGGGGCCATCGGCTGCCCATTGCTTTAATCCGAGTCGGTATCCATTTGAAGTGCATTGGCCCAGAACATTGCCCTGTTCCCATCCGTTAGCCCAGGCAATTACCGGGTAAGGGCTCTGTAAGGGGTCGGCTGCCGATGCCCAGGGACGGATAATCGTACAATCGAGATCGTGATTACCTTTTGAGTTGCCCCTGATCCGGGTGCAATTAAAGCCATCACCGCAGCTGAACGGTTCGAGCGTAATAGCGTTATTCTGTCGCTCGGCGTGAGCGGGGAAGAAAATACTAGCGACGAAAAATAAGAAGAAAAATGATTTAACCATGACGAACCCCCTGGGATTGATTTATTTTTGCTACTCAGTTTCAATTAATAGCCATAAATTTTATACCCAAAAGCCGAAAGGTTACAATCTCTTACACTTCGTCGCGATTTTTCCATAACTCCCAGGCCAGGCGGGTTTTCACGCCGATGTCGAGCCAGGGACGTCGTGGCAAGCGATCGGGCTCACCCAGGCTTTGCATGAAGCCGATCAATTCATTGTCAGTTCCGCAGGCCATGTCCGCCGCCAGCATCCCCCCGCTAGTCCCCTTGGTGACGCCGATCGCATTTTGACAGACGGCCGCGTAGACATTGGGTTCGAGGCGACCGAACCCGGGCGCACCGTTTTGCGACAAACACACATAGCCGGTCCAGCTGTATTCCATTTCGACTTCGGGCAACATCGGAAATCGCTGATCGAAAAGTTGCTTGTGTCGGCGCGCAATGTCGACCTGGTAGGCAGCCGATTCGCGCATCGTCGGGTTGTAGTAGATATTATTGCGAATCAACAGTCGGTGGTCCCGGGTGAAGCGCATGGTTATCGAAGCAAAGGCATTTGCCGGGGTCACTCCCCAGTTTTCTTCGCAGCCGAGTGCGCTGCGTTCCGCGGGAGTCAGTCGTCGACTCAGGCTCGCGTTGGCGGCAAAAGGGAGCAGCTTGCGTTGGTAGTAGCCAAACCGGGCGGCAAAACCGTTAACCCCAAGGATCAACTGATCTGCACTCACCTGCCCCTGCGCCGTTTTCACCTCTATCGTCTTGCCCGTGGTCATTTCGCGAACCGCTGAATTTTCATAGAGCTGCACATTTTCGGGCAGATTATCGGCGAGCCCACGCACCAGCGCCGCCGGGTTCAACAAACGACAGCCCGGGGTATAAATCGCCGCCTTGAAATGATCGGTGCCCAGGCGTTTGCGCAGCTCATCGCTGTCAATCCACTGGTAAGGCTCATTTAAGGCATCGAGTTCACACGCAAAGGGTTGCAGTAGTTCATCGACACCACGCGCAGAGCTGGCGGTTTGATATTTGCCTGACTGGCTCCAGTCGCAGTCGATCGCGTAAGCATCGATCTGTGTCTGGTGATAGGCAATCGCCGAGCGCGCTAATGCCATATAACGATGCGAGCCTTCCAGTTCATCCATCGAACTACCAACAACGTGTGGTAAATCGATAGCAAAACCCGAATTCCTGCCGGACGCATTTTCACCAACCTCACCCGCCTCCAGCAATATTATCTGATCGTCGGGGCGGTTTTCGGCGAGTCGTCGCGCGGCGGCAAGCCCGGCATAGCCGGCTCCGATGACCAGCCAGTTAGCCTTAATCGATTTATTTAAAGGACTGGCCGCTACACGTGGTTCGAGGATACGACTCCAGCCGTTGCTGTTGTCGTTGATCGGTAGATGCGAGATCGACCGTGTGCTCACCCGTTTTCATGCCAGTTCGAAGGGTGGATGGAAAAATAGATCAGCGCCGATTCGGCTTCGTATATTAATTCGGTACCGGCGGGTAACCAGATGGAATCTTTTTCGCCGATAGTATGTATTTCGCCGCCGGCGTGTAATTTCAATTCGCCTTCGAAGACAGTAATAACTTCGTCGTATTTAATCGTCCAGGGAATGTAGGCATTGCTTAGTCGCCCCCAGCCAGCACCCAGTTCGGTGCCATCTCCGGCGCCGCAGATTTCGACCGATTGCGCCATCTCGCCGTATTCGAAACGCGGCGTAAAATGAAGTTTGTCGAATCGCTCAACGCGGAGCGCTGATTTCGGCTTTGTTGCCATGGAAATTCACCTTACTGTTAACGATGATTTACTTCCGTCATCGGTTCAGGGAAGCACTTAGTTAAATTGCGAGCTATCCAGAAAGCCGAAATTGTTCTTACCGTTATGCTTAACCATGTACATCGCAGTATCGGCCTGGCGCATCAATTCATCAGCGCTATCACCGTCCGCGGGGTAAGCGGCAATACCAATGCTGGCGCCGACATGTACCTTACCCTGTCGAATTTCGATATCCGTCGAAATGCTGGCAATTAGACTCGTCGCAATCCGTTCGACCGATTCGAGATTATCTACCGAGGACAGGATAATAACAAATTCATCGCCCCCAACCCGCGCCGCGGTATCGGTATCGCGAATCCCCTCACGAATACGCTTGGACACTTGCCGGAGTACGTTATCACCGGCTTCGTGCCCGTGCGTGTCATTCACCACCTTAAAGCCATCGAGATCCACAAACATCACCACCGACATATGTTGATTACGCCGGGCATCGGCAATCGAGCGCTCGAGTCGGTCCATGCATAGGCGCAGGCTCGGCAAGCCGGTGAGTGCATCGTGGTTCACCAGAAATTTGAGTTCGGCGGCGATTTTTTCTTTTTCGGAAATTTCTTCTTCGAGTCGTGACACAGTTTTTGCCAGTTCGCGGGTGCGTCTTTCGACCTTCGATTCGAGCATACCGCGGGCTTCTTCGAGCAATTTGACCGTTTCCGCCAGTTCCGCAGTACGTTGCCCGACCTTTACTTCCAGATCCGATCGAGCTTCGAGCAGTTCGGCTTCCGTGTTTATGCGGTCAGTTATATCCTGTAATACCCCTAGCGACTCGATAACCACACCGTTGCGTTTGCGAAACGGCGCCTTGCTTTCGCGTACCCAGCGTATCTCACCGCTGTCCAGAATAATTCGGTATTCGACGGTTAATTCGATGCCATTGCATTGATCATACAGTCGCTTTACCTGCGCAACGTCATCGGGATGGATATAGGATAGACCATCATCAACCGATTGAATTTTGGTCGAAAAATCGTCAGGTGTGGTGCCGAAAAATCGCGCAAACCCCGGGCTGACATAAAGATAGTTTTCGGTTACTTCGTTGTAGATGAAATGCCCGATTTCGATGACCGACTCGACTTGGTGTGCCAGCGCCTCGCGGTATTCGAGTGCATCTCTTTTTTCGCGCAGCCCGGTGATATCCTGCATGATTCCAAAGCTGCGAAAACTGCCATCTTCTTCGTAGTCTTCGATAACGCTGACTTCACGTACGTGGCGGATTTCACCGCTATCGAGCACGATGCGATATTCATGCTCTATCGATTTGGTGGTCAGCAATTGATCGGAAATGTGGCGGTAGGCTTCACGATCTTCGGGGTGAACCATAGCAACCACCTTTTCCCAGGAGCTTTCCGCCTCAAGTATCTGTTTCCGATTTTTATTGAATATATTGGCGTATTCCTCAGTACAGCTGAGCAATCGATCATACTCGTAGCTCCACTCGTAATAGCCCACGCGCGCGATCCTGTCGATCGCTTTGATCAATAGTTTCTGATAGCGGTGTTTCTCGAGCTCGCTGAGGAGCTGTTCCGGGGCCATCCCGGTTAAAGTGGTATCGTCCATATTAGTGGTATCATCCATATTAGTAGGCATTATAGATAAGATTGGCTATTTCGGGGGCCGGTATTTTCATTCATCAGGAGCATCGCTGGTACCGATATATACAGAACTAGCATTTAACCATAGAATCAGTCGCAAATAAAAACTGAACCAAGTTGATTACCACCATGACCAGACGTTCCAGAAGGGGTAGAAAAGCAGGCGTCGTCGACGCATCGCATCAGCGTCCGGTCAACTATCGACAATTACGCAATCCGTTAATCCGGCAACCCGCCTTCAGCGAAGATCGTGTGCAAGCCATCCATCAAACCGCGTTACGCGTAGTCGCTGAACTCGGCATCAAGGTGCTGAACGCCGAAGCCCGTGAATATTTCTGCCAGGCCGGTGCCGAGGTCAACGAAACTTCGCAGATGGTCACCATCGATAGCACCATTATCGAGTCAGCAATCAAAACAGCACCCAGTGAATTCACCCTGCACGGCGCCAGCGAAAAAACAAATGTCATTCTCGGCGGAGATCATATCGCCTTTGTGCCGGTCGGTGGCGCACCACACATCTCTGACCTCGATCGCGGCAAGCGACCGGCGACGCTCGAAGACACGCGCAACATCATTCGTTTGAGCCAGCATTTTGATGTCATTCATTTGCAGTCCCCCAACGTCGAGTCGCAGGACATTCCGGTTCACCTACGACATCTGCACGTCACCGACAGTCAACTCAGCCTGAGTACAAAACCCTTTTTTATCTATTCGCGCGGCAGCGCGCAGGTCGAAGACGGTTTTGCCATGACCCGCATTGCGCGCGGCTTGAGCCAACAGGAATTTGAAGCCCGACCCTGGTGTTATACGGTGATCAACACCAATTCACCGCGACAGCTCGACGTACCCATGTGCCAGGGCATCATCGATTTCGCCCGAAATGGACAAATGTCGGTGATCACACCGTTTACCCTGGCCGGAGCAATGGCGCCGGTGACTATGCCGGGTGCCCTGGTGTTGCAACACGCCGAAGCCCTGGCCGGAATCACTTTATCGCAGCTGGTGCGTCCCGGTGCTCCGGTGACCTACGGCTCGTTTACTTCAAACGTCGACATGAAGTCGGGGTCGCCAGCCTTCGGTACCCCCGAATTCGTGCAGGCGGCATTCGGTGCCGGGCAACTGGCACGACACATTCAACTGCCCTGGCGCGGCTCGGCGGCAACCGCCTCGAATGCGCCCGACGAACAGTCGGTGTACGAATTTTTGATGTCGGCATGGGGTAGCGTGCTCGGGGGGGTCAACATGATGATCCATGCCGCCGGCTGGCTCGAAGGCGGGCTCACCGGTTCGATGGAAAAATTTATTCTCGATATCGAAATGTTGCAAACTTTTGCCGAAATATTCGAACCGCTGAAAAGCGACGATGCCGAACTCGCCTTTGACGCAATCGCCAGCGTCGAACCGGGTAGTCATTTTTTCGGTTGCGAGCATACGATGGAACGTTACCAGACCGCTTTTTATCAACCGCTGGTCTCCGACTGGAGCAATTTCGGTCAATGGACCGATAACGGCAGCAAAACTGCGACGCAACGCGCCAACAAAATCTGGAAAGATGTGCTCGCCGAATTCCAGGAACCTGTTATGGATCAGTCGGTGCGCGAAGAACTCGACGCCTTTATCGCAAAACGCACCGCCGAAGGCGGTTCCCCCGCAGCCTAGTCGCCAAGCGGCAGACCGTAGAGACTGCCGAACTGACCCAGCGCATCGTCGATTCCAGCCAGTCGCAAGGCATGCCAGCCCATCGCATGGTTCGACGAGGTCAGCGGAATGCCGAGATTTTTTTCCAGTTCGGCGCAGGCTTCCATTAACCGCACCGAGGTACAGGAAACAAAAATCGCGTCGACATCGGCATGGCGAATCAATTCGCGTACGCCTTTTTCGATTGATTCCGGGGTTATTCGTGACACCAGCGTATCGAGTGGCTCGTTGAACGAGCCGAATACCGGCACCGCGTAACCTCGCGCCGTAATATAAGCCGATACTATTTTATTCACCTCAGCGGTGTAGGGCGTCAACACGCCGATCCGCCGGGCCTTGAACGCATCGAAGGCGGCAAAGGCCGCGGTAATCGGAGTGGTGCAGGCGACATCGGGTTTGGCTTCATGGATTCTGGCAAACACGCCTTCCTCACCAATTGCCATCGAAGCCGAGGTACAACCATAGGCCATGACATCGACCGGCGTATCGGGGGTAATCAAGGCTGCCGCTTCGGTAATTCGCGGCTCCATCGCACGCAATGATTCGGGCGTAATGTAGTTTTCGTTAAGAATACGGCTCTGATAGAGCGCGACACCATCGACCCGGGCAAACAATTGCCGCCATTCGTGTTCGATCGTGTAGTCGGTTGCCAGCACAATCAGGCCGATTGCCGCACGCCGGGCAATACCCTCGTCGACGTCGAAGGGCAGGTTTTCAATCAACCGGGGCTGGTCAATTGCTTTCGTCGCTGTCTGGTTCATAATCGGCGTTCCAAGTGGGGGCGTCGATACTTTAGCACGAACAAAAACAATTCGTCATCATCGAAATCAGCGCCGGAAATAACCGCACAAATCCAATTTACTGATGAACAATAACCCATGAACAATAATCAACTTATCGGCCGATCTATTGCGCTTGCCGCTGCCATTTTCTACGGGTTTAACACGACACTGTCGCGCCTCACCTACGACACCGGAACCAATCCGATATCACTCACTTTTTATCGTTTTCTGATGTCTACGGTGGTAATCGCGGTTATCGTATTACTGCTGCGAAAGTCCTGGAAGATATCACCCAGCCCGCTGGTTTTTTCAATTTGCGTGTTCGGTATGTTTGCCACTTCGATCGGACACCTGGGCGCGGTTAACTACATCCCGGTGAGCCTGTCGGCGATCATTTTTTACAGCTTCCCATTACAGGTTATTGCCTACAAGCGAATCGTCAACCGACAGTTAGTTTCCCGCTTTGAAGTGATCGCTTTTGTACTCGCCTTTGTCGGCATCGGCATTGCCCTGGGCCCTGAATTTCATCAGGTAGACCCGATCGGTATCGGCCTGGCCTTTTTCGGATCGCTGGGAGCGACCATTTTTATCCTCAGCTACGAACGCTTCCCGCAGGACACCGATAGTTTTGTCGGCACCATGTGGATAATGGTCGCTTCCTTTGCGCTGAGTGCTCTGGTAATCACCGCTAACTTTGAACTAGTGCCCCCGACCCAGTCGATTGGTTGGGTTTACCTCGGTTTGATTACGCTGGCTTCGCTAACCGCCTTCGTTCTGTCTTTGCAGGCGATCAACCGGGTCGGTGGCGCTATTTTTGCACTTTTCCTGAATTTCGAACCTGTCATTATCCTGCTACTGGCCTGGCTGGTCATCGGCGAAGAACTCACCACGGGACGAGTGGTCGGTATTGCGCTGGTAGTAGTTGCCCTCTTTCTCAGTCACTGGAAAACCCGCAGTCTGCCGACCTGAGGCCGAACAGGGGTTCGCCAGCCATCGATTGCTGAAATGACCCAGATCAAATTCTCCGCCTCGGGACCTGCTAAGCTTAAACCGCTTACTCAAAGGAGAAAAATATGATCACTCAGATACTGACACCAATCGACGGCTCCGAAAATTCAAACCGGGCATTGGAACTGGCCTGCGACCTGGCGAATAAGTACAACGCCGGCCTGACCATTTTGCAGGTTATACCCAGCCTCGGTGCGCAGGCCATGGTTGTCGGGTCTGCCGCCGTGGTGGTCGAGCCCGATCTCAGCGAACTGGAAGCCAATGCGAAAATTATCATCGCCGATGCGCAGGATAAAGCCCGCAAAACGGGCGTAAAGTCCGTCAATGTCGCTATAGAAGTCGGTACGCCGGCAAAAATTATTGTTGCGCAGGCCAACTCGCTTTCTGCCGACATGATTGTAATGGGCAGCCGCGGGCTCAGCGATTTCGAGGGTTTACTGCTCGGCAGCGTGTCGCATAAGGTCAGTCATCTCGCCAAGTGCAGTTGCATTACCGTCCACTAATCGTTTATCGCTGAAAAAAGCCGCTATCGAATTCAGTAGTCGCAGTGGTTACAATGCTGCCCCATGGCACATAACAATCACCAAAACAATCCTCAGCACTGCGACTATCTCATCGTCGGCGGCGGCGCGGCAGGATGCATTCTGGCAAAACGGCTGGCCGAACGCAGCGCCGCCAGCGTCATCTTGATCGAAGCCGGCAAAACCGACGAAGGTGACCCGGCGGCAACTGATTTATCGCGTCTCGATGAACAGGACGATAGTTACGACTGGGGTTATCAGGCGCAAACCTGTACCGACAGCAACAGTGCCATGGCCTACGCCAGAGCAAAAATGCTCGGCGGCTGCGCCAACCACAACGATTGCGCCTTTTTACAACCGCCACCCTCTGATTTCGATCACTGGCCCGCGGGCTGGGATGCGGCTGGAAACGCCTCAGCCTTTTCGCGAATCAATCATCAGCTGCACATCGAAAGCAGTCCTGCCGGTAATGCGCTCAGCCGGGCATTCATC